>NZ_MUNF01000511.1 GCF_002154555.1 Streptomyces murinus | reverse complement strand
GGCGGCTCGCCGATCGGCGAGGACCTGCTGAGCCGGGCGATCGACCTCATGGACTGCGACTTCCTCCAGATCTACGGCAGCAGCGAGACCGGCAACTTCGCCGTCTGCCTGCCGCCCGCAGACCATGTCCCCGGCAGCCCGCGACTGCGCGCGGCGGGCCGCCCCTACCCGGGGATCGAGGTGCGCATCGAGGACCCGGAGGGCCGGGTGCTGCCCACCGGCGAGGTCGGCGAGGTCTGTGTGCGCACCCCCGCCCGGATGCTCGGCTACTGGCGGCTGCCCGAGGCCACCGAGCGCACCGTGGTGGAGGGCTGGGTGCACATGGGGGACGCCGGCTACCTCGACGAGGACGGCTACCTCTACGTCCGCGACCGCGTCAACGACATGATCATCGTGGCGGGCGAGAACGTCTACCCGAAGGAGATCGAGGACGCCCTCGCCCGGCACCCCGCCGTGTCCGGCGCCGCCGTGGTGGGCCTGCCGCACGAGCGCTGGGGCGAGTCCGTGCACGCCCGGGTGGTCCTGGAGCCCGGCCAGCAGGCGGGCGCCAGGGACCTGCACCTCTTCCTGCGCGGCCGGCTGGCGGACTTCAAGATGCCCACGTCGTACGACTTCGTCGACGCCCTGCCCCGCAACCCCAGCGGCAAGGTCCTGCGCCGGGCGGTACGCGACGAACTCGCCGCCGCGAAGAGCTGACCGCACCTCGCGTACGGCACCGGCCCGCCACCTCACCGAGGGGGCGGGCCGGTGCCGTACGGGCGGACCCCGGTCCGCTGAACCTGCCTGGATATGCTGCTCGTTCGGCTCGGGCTCGGCCTTCGGGGAGGAACGGCGTTGATCGGTGGCGAGGGCGGGGGTCCGGGAGGTCCCGGTGCCGGCGGGCGTGGGGGAGATCGCCGATCTGGCGCCGCTGAGCGGTGACAGGCGGCCGGTGTGGCTGGTGCTGGGCGCGGACGGGACGATCGGCCGCTGGGACATGGCGGCCGGGGTCTTCGAGCCGGTGGCGGCCACCACCCTCGCGACGGAGTCGGATCGCGAGCCGTGGGCCGGCCACCGGTGCCGCCGGCGGCTGCACGCGTCCGGCGACGGGATGTTCGCCGCGGTGGTCAACGACTACGGCCGGTACGGCGAGGTGATCGACCTGCGAACCGGCCGCGCCACGCTCGCCCTGGACAACCAGGGGGGCCACGAGGAGACCGTGCCGGGTGCTTCACACTGACTGGAACCGGCTGGATGTGTCCAACGTGCGGACGGCAGTGCTGGCTTGGTCACCTGTCGAGCCCGCCGACGAGCGGGTCGGCCCGGAACACCATGGCGTCTATTTCCATGGTGCCTCCGGGTGGGCCCAGACGGCAGACGAGAGGCGTCCTGGACGACGGTCCGGGCCGGGTCCGGCTCTGCGGTCGGGCGTACTACTGGGACCAGCCCATGACATGGATCGACTCCACCAGGGTCGCCGTCGCGGGCCTCGGCGACGACGAGGAGGTCATGCGGCCCGGCGCGCGGATCTTCGACACGGCCCGGACCGGCCAGGACGACCCGTGGTGCCCGACGGCGGCCGTCGAACTCGCCTCGTTCGAGGGCCCGTCGGGACAGTTCTTCAGCGACGGCACCCGTCTGTTCAGCGGCGGCGACGCCGAGGGCACCGGGGGTCTGTCCGCGTGGGATCCCGGCACGGGCAGGCTCCTCGGCGTGGTGCCGGGCTTCTTCCCCACGCAACACCACCCGGGCGCCGGGCAGTTCGTGGAGATCGCCGGCGACGCGGTACGGGTGTGGACGGCGTGAGCGGATGCCCCGGCCAGGGGCGTCCGCTCGGTGCCGTCCGGTGGGGCTCAGCCGTGCAGATGGCGGCGCAGATAGTCGTGCCAGGTCTGTTCGAAGGTCCTGGTGAGGGCCGAGTGCGGCGCGAACACGTCCCATGAGTGGAAGGCGTGCGCGTAGACATGCAGGTCGACCGGGACCCCGGCGGCGATCAGCCGCCGCGCGAAGTCGATGTCCTCGTCGCGGAAGACGTCGAACTGGCCGACCGCGATGAAGGTGTCCGGCAGGCCCGCGAGATCGGTGGCGCGGCCCGGCGCGGAGTACGGGTGCACATCCGGCGCCCCCGCGCGCTCGCCCAGCACCGCGGCCCACGCGTACAGGTTCTCCTGGCGGTCCCAGACACCGAGGTCGGTGATCTCCCGGCTGGAGCGGGTCTCGCTCCGGTCGTCGAGCATCGGGTAGTGCAGCGACAGCAGCCGCGGGGGGCGCTCACCGCGGTCGCGGACCATGAGCGCGGCGGCCGTGGCGACCGCCCCGCCGCCGCTCGCGCCCGCGAGCCCGATCCGGTCCGGGTCGATCCCGTGCTCGGCGGCGTGCGCGGTCAGATACGTGTACGCCAGATGGCCGTCCTCGGCCGCGCCCGGCGCCGGGGTCTCCGGCGCCAGCCGGTAGTCGACGGCGGCCAGGACGACATCGAGCCGCAGCGCCAGGTCCGCGCAGTACGCCCGGGCCGTGCGGTCGTGGGCGCTGCCGAGCACTTGCCCACCGGCGTGGAAATGGACCAGGGCCGGGCGGGCGCGGTCGGCGTCGCCGGGGTGGAACATCAGCACGTCGAGCACGGTCCCGTCCGCGCGCGGCAGGCTCAGCGTCTCGCACTTGACGCGCGGGTCCGGGGCGGGCGCGGGGAGCCACTCCTCGGCCGCCGTCACCCGCTCGCGGCACACGGGGATGTCGGAGAGGTCCAGCAGGGCGCCGTTCGGGGCCTTGGGCAGGGCGGCCAGCGCCGCCGCGAGCTCGGGGTCGATGTCGTAGGCCATGGTCTCTTTCCTTCCCGGGATCGGAACAGGGGGGGCGTCGCCCGAAGCGGGGAACGTGACCGCGCGGGCGCCGCCGGCCGGGGCGCGGCGACCGGGGCGCGGCGATCGGGGCGCGGCGACCGTGAACGCCCGGGCGGCCCCGAGGCGTTGCCGTCGCCCGGGACCGCCGGACGCGCCGCGGTCGCGCTGCCGCCCGGAGCCCCGGCCCGCCCCGGCCGGGAGCGGGACGAGAACCGCCTAGCGGGTGTAGTCCCGCGGCTCGAAGACGGCGGTGCGCTCCTTGTACGCCTCGATGCTGGCGGGCCAGTTGTTGACCACCCGCCCGTCGCCCGTCTTGTACCAGCTCGCGCACCCGGCGGCGAAGGCCGTGCCCGCGAGGTCCCGCTGGAGCTCCTCGTTGTAGCGGCGCTGCACCTCGGGGTCGACGTCCAGGGTGCGGTTCGGCTCGCCGTCGAGGGAGCCGAGCGCCTTGAGGACGTAGTCGATCTGGCACTCCACCATGAACAGGATCGAGTGGTGGCCCAGGTTGGTGTTCGGGCCGTAGAGCATGAACATGTTCGGGAAGCCGCTGACCGACACCCCGAGATACGCCTCGGGGCCGTCCTTCCACGCCTCGCGCAGCGTCAGCAGGTCCCGTCCGACGATCTCCGCCCCGCCGGTGCGGTCGAGCGGCTGGAAGCCGGTGGCGTGCACGATCACATCGACGTCGTGCAGCCGCCCGTCCGCGGTCCTGATGCCCTCCGGCTCGATCCTCGTGATGGGCTCGGAGACCAGCTCGACATTGTCGCGGGAGACGGCCGGGTAGTAGTCGTCGCTGATCAGCACCCGCTTGCAGCCGAACGCGTAGTCGGGGGTGAGCCGGTCGCGCAGCCCCTCGTCGGCGACCTGCGCGGCCAGATGGTCCTTGGCCACCCGCAGGAACTCGTCCCGCACCGGGTTGCCGTCGTCGCGCAGGCCGACGGCCCAGCCGTCGCGCTCACGGTAGAGGCCCTCGCGCAGCTCGTCGTAGCGGTGCGGTTCGGCGAGCAGCTCGGCGCGCTCCTCGTCGCTCAGGGCCTGGTCCTGGCGCGGCAGCAGGTAGTTGGCGGACCGCTGGAACACCGTCAGCCGCTCGGTGTCCGCCGCGATGGCGGGCACCAGCTGGACGGCGCTGGCCGCGCTGCCGATGCAGGCGACCCGCTTGCCCGTCAGATCCAGGTCCTCGGGCCAGCGCGCCGTGTGCACCTGGGTCCCGGTGAAGCGCTCCGCGCCCTCGATGCCCGCCCAGGCCGGCAGGTTGAGCTGTCCCCACGCGGTGATCAGCGCCCGGGCCCGCAGCCGCTCGCCGCGCGCGGTGCGCAGCAGCCAGCGGCCGTCCTCGTCCGACCAGGTGGCCTGGGTGACCTCGGTGCCGCAGCGGATGTGCTCCGTCAGCCCCTGGCTCTCGGCGAACCGTTCGAGGTTGTGCAGGATCTCCGGCTGCCCGGCGTAGGTACGGCTCCAGTCGGGCTGCTCGCCGAAGGAGTACCAGTACAGGTGGGACTGCACATCGCAGGCCGCGCCGGGGTACGTGTTGTCGCGCCAGGTCCCGCCGATCGTGGCGGCCTTCTCCAGCACCGTGAACGTGTGCCGGCCGGCCTCCTTGAGACGGGCGGCCATGCCGAGGCCCGACATCCCGGCGCCGATGATGACGATCTCGAAGTCCTCGTCCATAGTCATCCCCTTCGTAGTGCCTCTTCGCGCTCCACCCTGGACAGGGCTGCTGATCGACGGCTGAAGAACGACTGATGGGCCGAAGAGCTATATTTGCTCATGAGGATTGCAATAGAAAAGGATGTGGCAAATAAACCCTCGCCGACGCGGAGGAGAAAAGCACCGGAGAATGCTTTGACAGCGCTCTCTTCGTGCTTGTGTCGACGTCCTGTGCGGGGTATGCGCGAGGAATAGTCTCGCGCGAAGCGCTGACACGGAGCTGACGCGCCGCGGACTCCTCCGAATGAGGCCCGGACCGAAAACGAGGAACGAGGCTGCGGCGGTACGCCCCCGGCGGTTTCCGGGCGTACTGCCGCAGCCTCGTCGCTGTCTGCCGCTGGGGTGTAGAGCCGCTAGGCGGGCACGGCGGCGTCCAGCGAGGGCGCCTGGTTGAGGATCTGCTGGAGCCGCTGGCGCAGCTTGAGCGAGGGTTCCATGCCCAGCTCGCTGGCCAGCCGGTGCCGTGTGCTGTTGTACGTCTCCACCGCCTCGGCCTGCCGCCCGGTCCGGTACAGGGCCAGCATGAGCATCTCGGTGAGCCGCTCCCGCCAGGGGTGGATGGTGCGCATGCGCTTCAGCTCACTGATGCTGTGCACCGGGTCCGCCAGCTGTATCTCCAGCCAGAGTTTGTCCTCGACCGCGCACAGCTGCTCCTCCTCCAGGGCCAGCGCCACGCTCTGTGACATGGGCCCCTGGGTGACGTCCTGGAAGGGTGCGCCGCGCCATAGCGCCAGTGCCTCGTCGAGCAGGTGAAGTGCCTGGTCGGGGGTGTGCCGGGCGCAGGCGCGGGCCTGGCCGGCCAGCCGCCGGAAGGCCGCCGCGTCGGTCTCCTCGTCGCCCAGCTCCAGCACGTACCCCGACGAGCGGGTGAGCAGCTCGGGTGCCCGGCCGTCCGGCCCGGCCAGTTGCTGGAGGGTCCGGCGTAACCGGTAGACGTGGGCCTGGAGCGAGTTCTCGAAGGTGGGAGGGGGGTTCTCCCCCCACAGCTCGGTGTACAGCTGCTCGGCGGCCAGCGGCCGGCCGGGGCTCACCAGCAGCGCCGCCAGCAGGGTGCGCTGCCGGTTGCCGCCGACGGTGTGCGTACGACCGCCGGTGCGCACCTCCAGGGGGCCCAGGAACGCGCAGACCGGACGCGTCAGGGAAACGTCCAGCCCCGAAGGCCCGGAATGTAGTCTCCGGTCGTTGTTCGGATGGGCGTCCTCGAACTGCGAATAGGTGATCACTTTTTCCTCCTGCCGAGCCGTACGCGGTTCCTTTAATTGACTCCAGTAACCTTCGCAACCGCAAGTATCGAGCAGAGTCGGCCGTCGCTTCCAGGCCAGTGCGTGTCCATTGCAACAATGCTGATTTCCGCCGGTGATGTCGGGACGCACCGGTGCATGTCGGACATCATTATTGCGTGTTCGTCACCCCTTCGTGCTGATTATCGAGCCCAGCCACGGCCGGTTAAGACACTGCATTAACGGTTTTCCAATTGCCGGGCCCGCTTTCATCGGACGATCAGGAACCTGTCAGGTGCGGTTGCTTGGATCGCGGGTACCGCCGACCGCGACCGAGAAAGAGGTGTGTGATGGGGCCCGTTCGTCAGCCGCTCCGTGTGGGGGTCCTGTTGCCGACCCGGGAGCAGGCGATCCTCGGCGAGCGCAGCGCCTCCTCCCTGCTGGACTTCGCGCGCCGCGCCGAACAGCTCGGCTTCGACTCCCTGTGGACCGGCGACTCGCTCACCGCGCGCCCCCGGCTCGACCCCCTGGTGGTGCTGTCCGCCGTCGGCGCGGTGACCCGCCGGGTACAGCTGGGCACCGCGGCCATGACACCGGCGCTGCGCCACCCGCTCGTGGCCGCGAGCATGGTCAGCAGCCTGGACCAGGTCAGTTCCGGCCGGCTCGTGCTCGGCGTGGGATCCGGCTTCCCGGTACCGGAGACCGACGAGGAACTGGCCGCCGTGGGCGCCTCGCCCGCCGCCCGGGCCGGCACTCTCGACGAGGTCACCGCGCTGTGGCGGACGGCCTGGAGCAGCACCCGGCCCGGCGCGCCCACGCACTTCACCGGCCGGCACTGGCAGGAGGAGGGCCTGGACCGGCTGATCTGCCCGGCCGCGCTGGACGGACCGCCGCTGTGGCTCGCCGCCGGCGCCGACGGCGCCCGCGCGCTCGAACGGGCCGCGCGCCTCTACGACGGCTGGCTCTCGTCCCGTACCTCGGCCGAGTCCTACGCCGGTGCCCGGCGCCGCCTGGAGGACCTCTGCCGGCGCGCGGGACGCCGGGCCGGCGCGGTGACCCCGGCCCTGTATCTCACGGTCACCGTCGGCCCGGACGAGCGCGGGGCCAGGGTCGAGCTGGACGACTACCTCGAACACTGCTACGGACGCGCCCTGGAGCAGATGTCGGCCATGCGCGCCTGTGCGTGGGGGCCCAGCGAGCACTGCGCGCAGCGCCTCGCCGACTATGTGCGGGCGGGCGCCCGGCACATCCTGCTCCGCATCGGCTCGCTGCGACCGGAGACACACCTGCGGGAGATCGCGGACGTACTCGTGTCCACGGCCCGCCAGACAGATCAGGAGAGCACATGAGCACCGCCGGCCGCACCCGACGCGCCCGCTGGTTCACCACCGCAGGGGCCGACCCGCACGCCGACCACCAGGTGTTCCTCTTCCCGCACGCGGGCGGCACCGCCCCGGCCTACCAGGCGTGGGCCGCCACCCTGCCCTCCACCATGGACGTACGCACCCTGCAACTGCCCGGCCGCCAGGAGAGATCGGGCGAGGAGCCGTTCACCGATGTGGAGCCCCTGCTGGACGCCCTCCTGGAGGTCTTCGAGGCCGAACTCGACGGCCGGCCCTATCTGCTGTTCGGCCACAGCTTCGGCGCGCTGCTCGCCTACCGGCTGTCCGTGGCCGCCGCGTGGAACGGACTGCCGGCCCCCGCGCTCCTCGGCGTCTCGGCCTGGGCCCCGGCCCTGGAACCGGCCGCCGAACTGGCCCGCGTCGCCACCATGTCGGACGGCGAACTCCTCGACCGGGTCGGCCAGTTGGGTCTGATGCCGGAGGGTACGACACTCGATCCGGCCACCCTGGCCTCGATCATGCCCGCGCTGCGCGCCGACTTCCTGGCCGCGGGCAGCCTGCGCGAGGACGGCGAACCGGCACCCTGCCCGGTCGCGGCCTACTGCGGCACCACCGACCCCATCGTGGCGCCCGGCGACATGGCCGCGTGGGCCGGCCACTGCACCGACTTCCTCGGCGCGACCCAGTTCCCCGGCGGCCACTTCTACCTCTTCGAACACACCGCGGCCCTCCAGCACAGCCTGGACCGCAGGCTGCGCCGCCTCTCCGCCCACATCTGACGACCACACCCCACCCCGCGGAGACAGGAAGATCGCATAATCGGCGGATGGGAACAGTGACGGCGGTGCTGGGAACAGTGACGGCGCTGCGCCGGTACCCGGTGAAATCCATGCTCGGCGAGGCGCTGACGGCCGTGCGGGTCGATGAGCGGGGGCTGGCCGGGGACCGGATGTTCGCGGTGCTCGACACGGCGGGCGCGATCGGCAGCGCCAAGCATCCGCGCAAGTGGGAGCCGCTGCTGCGCTGCCACGGCCGGCTGACCGGTCCCGATGCGGTCCGGGTCGAGCTGCCGGACGGCACCGTCCTGTCCGCCGGGGCCGCGGAACTGGACGCGCGGCTCTCCGATCTGCTCGGCCGTCAGGTGGCCGTGTCGGACAAGCCGCCGGAACATGGTGCCCTGGAGCGCGCGGTGCCCGGGTACGAGGGCGGCCTCCCGGACGTGCTGCGCGCGAAGGCGTCCCCGGACGAGACCGGGGACCTCATCACCTCGGGACGCGTCGCCCCCGGCACCTTCTTCGACTACGGCACGGTCCATCTCGTCACCACGGCGAGCCTGCGCCGGCTCCAGCAGTCGTACCCCGCGGGGGACTTCGACCCGCGCCGCTTCCGGCCGAACCTGGTGATCGACCTCCCCGGCGGCCCCGGTTTCCCCGAGGACACCTGGCCGGGCGCGACACTGCGGATCGGCGAGGCCCTGTTCCGGGTCACGGTCCCCACGCCCCGCTGCGTGGTCCCGACGCTGCGCCACGGCGAACTGCCCGCCGACCCGGGCATCATGCGCACGGTGGCCCGCGAGCACCGGGTACCGGTCCTCACCCTCGGCCCGCTGTCCTGCGTCGGCGTCTACCTGGACGTACTGGAACCCGGCACCGTCCGCACGGGCGACGCGTTGACCATGGGCACCGGGGAGTAGCGGATCACCGGACCACGGCACCGGTCCGTCACCGGTCGATACGCTTCCCGGGTGACCGAACACGCCGGAGCACCCCAGAAGCCGTTCCTGTACGTCGTCGTCTGCGCGGCCGGTATCGCCGCCGGGGTCGAGGAGTTGATCGCGGCCGCGCAGGAGCGGGGCTGGGAGGTCGGGGTCATCGCCACCCCGGTCGCGATGGGCGGCTTCTTCGACGTCGCGGCGGTCGAGGCCCGTACCGGCAGGGTCGTACGGTCGGCATGGCGGTCTCCGGCCGATCCGCGGCCGTTCCCGGCACCCGACGCGGTGGCGGTCGCGCCGGCCACCTTCAACACCGTCAACAAGTGGGCGGCGGGCATCGGCGACACCCTGGCCGTCGGCACCCTGTGCGAGGCCGCAGGCCTCGGGGTGCCGATCGCGGTGCTGCCCTGTGTGGGCGGTGCGCTGGCCGCCCATCCCGCCTACCAGGACAGCCTGGTACGGCTGCGCGGGATGGGCGTGCGCTTCGGGGAGCCGTACTCCGGTGAGCCGGGCCCCGGCGGCGGCCGCCCCGCGTTCCCCTGGACGACCGCCCTGGACCTGCTGGAACGCGGCTAGGAACAGGTCAACTCGGGTCCCTCCAGCATGCCGCCGGTGTACAGGGCCTGCCCGTCGGGCATCCAGTAGCCCAGCTTGGAGACCACCGTGGAGCAGGTGGCGCCGACGGTGACGCGGACCTTGACCTGCTCCGGGTGGCCGGGCTGGAGCTCGGTCAGCGCGCAGTCCAGGGAGTACGGCAGCCGGGTCTTCGCCGGATACTTGCCCACCAGCGGGTTGACGCAGCGGGCGTCGGAGGTGGCGATCCGGACACCGCTGGCCGCCTCGCCGATCAGCCCGAACCGCGCGCTGCCGTCACCCTCCGCGCTGTCCCGGCGGACCGTGTAGAGGAGCGTGGTCGTGGAGTTGCGGCGCAGCGTCGTCCGGTCGACGGTGATGGCGTGCGTGGGCGGCGCCTTGGGCGCGGTCAGTGTCAGGGTGGCCCGCACCTGGCCCGTGAGGTCCACCCCGGCGGGCGCGGACCGAACCCGTACGGTGGCCGTGATGTCGTACGTGCCGGGCCCCGGGTAGTCGCCCGAACCGGGCAGCGGGCCGCCGGCCAGGGTCTTGCCGGAGCGCTTGGCGGACCAGCTGCCATTGGTACGGCAGCTGTAACGGACCCGGGTGCCGGCGCGGCCGCAGGAAGCCGGGGCGGAGACCGCGAACTGCGGGGTGCCGCTGCCCGCGCACAGGCTGACCAGCGCGTGCTGGCCGTGATCGCCGCGCAGCGTCCCCGCGACCGCGCACAGCGTGGCCGGATCCTCGGCCTTCGGGGCCGGGGCGGCGGCCGGGCTGCCCCAGGCCGGGGTGACGAGGGCCAGGGGCAGCAGCGCCGCTCCGGTCAGTGCTCTCAGAGTGGTCGGACGAGTCGGCACCGCGGTCCTCCCGGGCGGCCAGGACCGGCCGGGCGCCGGTCGCCTGCCCACGAGGATCATCCGACGGTACGACCCTCCATCGCCTCCCACGCCGAACGGTCACCTGAGGGCAGCAACACTTCCGCCCGGAGGGGCCCTAACGCACCGCCCGCACATACCCGGAGGCGCCAGGCGTGGTGACGTCCCGGTCCCGGCGGACGATGCTCAGCCGCTTGCCCCAGCCGGCCAGGGCCTTGCGCAGTCCGTCCGAGGTGTACTCGATGTCGACCACGCGGTCCCCGAACGCCTTGGCGTACACCCCGCACTCGTCGTACTGCCCGCACTCCTCCGCCACCGCGAAGTCCAGCCCGGCCCGGCGCCGCTGGCCGGCCAGTTCGGAGGTGTTCTTCTGGGCGATGGCCAGGTGCCGGTCGTGCGCGTGCCGGGACAGCAGGGCGATGAACGCGATCGCGTCGGAGGCGGAGAGCAGCCCGTCGGAGCGGGTGTAGCTGTCGTAGTTGTCCGGCTCCACGGCGTCGAAGCCCTTGCGCGCGCAGTCGTCGATCCAGCCGTCCACCCGCCGCGCCACCCGCTTGCGCTTGGCCGGGGTGCCGATGTCGAGCAGCGCCTCGTGCCAGTCCTTGTCCATGACCACCTTGCCGTGCTGGTCCCGCAGCAGCAGGTCGCGCGGCCAGGAGGCGCGTTCGGCGGGCTGGGCCTGGAAGGCGTTGACGTAGCAGATGTTGTACAGGCCCGGCGCGGGGGAGTCGGACCGGTCGCGGCTGACGACGCGGACGCCGGACGGCGGGGGATAGGCGCCGCCGATCTGGTAGTCGAACCCGGCGTGCCGGGGTGGCAGCCGGACCGAGGGCGGCTTCGCGCCGTCGTCCTTTGCGGTGGTCGCACAGCCCGTCAGGACGGAGACGGTGACGGCCAGTACGACGAGAGACGCGGCGCGGAACATGTCAGGATCAAAGCGTGCAAACGCTTCGACCGTCAAGGCGGTGTCCGGCCACGTCGTAGGCTCGGCCGTGATCACCCGTCCCGAAGGCAGGAGCAAGCAACGATGCAGTATGTGAAGCTCGGTTCGACGGGCCTGGACGTGTCGCGCGTCTGTCTGGGCTGCATGACCTACGGGGTGCCGGAGCGCGGCAACCACGAATGGACCCTGGTGGAGGAGGCCGCCCGTCCGCTGATCCGGCAGGCGCTGGAGGCGGGCATCACCTTCTTCGACACCGCCAATGTCTACTCCGACGGCACCAGCGAGGAGATCGTCGGCAGGGCGCTCAAGGACTTCGCGCACCGCGACGACATCGTGCTGGCCACCAAGGTGCACGGGCGGATGCGGCCGGGCCCCAACGGCGCCGGGCTGTCCCGCAAGGCGATCATGACCGAGATCGACCACAGCCTGCGCCGCCTCGGCACCGACTACGTCGACCTCTACCAGATCCACCGCTACGACCACGCCACTCCGATCGAGGAGACGATGGAGGCGCTGCACGACGTGGTCAAGGCGGGCAAGGCCCGCTACATCGGGGCGAGTTCGATGTACGCGTGGGAGTTCTCCAAGGCCCAGTACACGGCGGAGCGGCACGGCTGGACGAAGTTCGTCTCCATGCAGGACCACTACAACCTGCTCTACCGCGAGGAGGAGCGGGAGATGCTGCCGCTCTGCGTCGACCAGGGCGTCGGCGTGCTGCCGTGGAGCCCGCTCGCCCGGGGCCGGCTCACCCGCGACTGGGGCACGGTCACCGAGCGCAGCGAGCACGATGTCTTCGGCGGCAAGCTCTACCAGGAAGGCGACCGCGCGATCGTGGAGGCCGTCACCCGGATCGCCGGGGAACGGGGCGTGTCGCGCGCCCAGGTGGCCCTCGCCTGGCTGCTGCACCAGAGCCCGGTGACCGCCCCGATCGTCGGCGCGGGCAAGCCCCGGCACCTGGAGGACGCGGTCGCCGCCGTCGAACTCACCCTCAGCGACAAGGAGATCGAGGAGCTGGAGCGGCCGTACACCCCGCGCGCGATCAGCGGTCACTGAGCCCTGCGCGGTCGAACTCGGTGCGGTCCGTGCGGCGCGAACTCCGCGCCGCACGGACCCGCGTTCGTGCGCCGGACATGGTGAGCGTCCGGTAGCGCGCCCCGATGCGCCGCGCCGAACGGCCCACGTAGTGCCCGATGAAGGAGCGCCGAAGCCGGTCGGCGCTGCGGTTGGGGCCCGCGCCGTGCACCAGGCCGCCGTTGAAGAACAGCACGTCGCCCGGGGCCAGATCGACGGGCACCACTTCGAGACCGCCGTCGCCCCGGTCGATCGGCTCGCACGCCACCCGCAGACAGAAGTTGTCCTGGTACAGCGCCTGCCCGCGCGTCCCCGGCGGCTTGAAGTAGAACGCGCTCTGCGCGGCCGGCACCTCCTCGCCGAACAGTGCCTCCAGCACCGACCGCAGCCGGGCGTCGAGCAGGAACTCCCGGGCCAGGGGGCTGAGTTCGTGCGGGTGCATCACCCGGGGACGGCGGCGCAGCGGATCGGGATCGGCCGCATCCGGCGCGAAGTGCCCCGGCACCGGGCCCGCCGCGTGCAGCGCCGCGAACTCGGCGCACGGCCGGGCGATCTCGCCGTACCCGAACAGCCCCGGCACGACGGTGAACCCGCGCCCCTCGAAGCGCACGGCCGCGGCCCGGGTGAGAGTGCCCTTGCCTGTCGCTGTCATGGTCCGCTCCTCGCGTGGGGCTAGGCGGACGCCCCCGACAGGGGGATGCCCGTGCGGGCTGCGGGCCTGCCCGGAACTGCCGGTGATTCCGCCCCGCCGCCCGGCCTCTGTTCGCCGAGCGGACCGGACGGCCCACGATGCGTGCCCTGAGCGAGGCCCGGCTGCGGCACGCGGGCCGGATCCTGGAGGTCACCGACCTCACCGTGGAACGGGTCGCCGCGGCCTCCGGGTTTGCCAGCCCCTCCCACTTCAGCCGGGTCTTCCGGGACCGCTACGGAGTTCCGTCCGGCGACTGGCGCGCGGGGCGACGGCCGTGACCGGGGCGGGGGTCTCAGG
>NZ_MUNF01000510.1:17527-17705 GCF_002154555.1 Streptomyces murinus | reverse complement strand
GGTGGGCCGCCGTACCGTGTGCGCCCGCCGCGTGGGCGGTGGACGGGTCGGGGGCGGAGGGCCCTGCGGAAGGCCCCGAGGAGGCGAGGTGGGAGGCGCCGCCGTCCGGCTGGAGGAGGGTGCCCTGGGCGTTCGCGGCGTGCGAGGGGACGTACTGCTGGGCCCCGGCGGCCGCGTT
>NZ_MUNF01000510.1:0-17455 GCF_002154555.1 Streptomyces murinus | reverse complement strand
GGGCAGCCCGAGGTCCAGCAGCCTGCCCCACACACCGAACCGCAGCGAGCGGGCCAGCGCCGGGGACGCGGCCCGTACGATCCGTACCGCCAGCTCGGGGCGGCCGTCCCGCTCGGCGAGTTCGGCCACCACCTCCAGGGCGCGGGCGTGCTGTTCGACCTGCGCGGCGGTGGTGGCGGGGCGGGCGATCCAGGTGGCGAAGTGCTCGCACAGCACCTCGATGGAGAACGGCTCGGGGTCGCGCTCGCGCAGCGCCGGTACGACATCGGCCACGGCGCGGTAGCCGCGCTGGGTCTGCTCCGCGAGGCCCAGGTCCACCAGCCGGCCGCAGAGCACGTCGGTGTCACGGGCGCCGCCGAGGGCCTCGATGTGGCCGACGTCGAGATCGGCGTCGTCGAGGGTGGTCAACAGTCGCAGGACGCGCAGCGGTTCGTCGTCCAGCCGGCCGAGCAGCAGGGGCAGCAGATCGCCGACCTCGGCGGGGCGGGGCAGGGCACCGGTGCCGGCCGGTTCCAGCCGGGTGAGGGCGGCGGCACGCAGCAGCAGCAGGGGGCGCCCGGACGACGTCTCCCACAGGTCGCCCGCCGTGGAGCCCTCCGCGCCCGCGCCCACGGGCCGCCCCAGTTCGCGGGCGAGCAGGTCGAGGGCGGGGGCGCGGCCGATGCCGTCCAGGCGCAGGGCGGTGCCGTCGCCGAGCAAGGATCTGTCCCGGCCCGCGACGACGAACGTGGCGTCGGGCGCCGCGTCCATGAGGGTGCGCAGGCCCTCCGGGGAGAAGTCGGCGTTGTCGACGTAGACGGTGACGCGCACGCCGGTCATCAGCCGGCGCAGTTCGGGGCTGGAGGGGGCGTACCCCCGGGTCTCGTAGCAGGCCTCGAACAGGTCCTGGGCGAGGTCCTCGGGTTCGCGCCGGGCCGCGTCGAGGAAGAGCACGCCGTCGCGTTCCGGGGTCAGGGTGCGGGCCGCGTGCCGCAGCAGGGTGCTCTTGCCGACGCCGGGCGCGCCCCACAGCTGGACCGGGCCGCCGTCGCGGACGGCGGTCGCGAGCCGGGCCAGGTCGGTGTCCCGGCCGAGCGGCGCGTGCTGCCGCCGGGGCAGCAGGGCCACCCGGTCGCGGCGCACCGGGCGGGGCCTGCGGCCCTCCATGAGGAGGGTGACGGTCGAGCCGTGCTGGGCGTCGATGACGACGTTGTGATCACCGGCGACGACCGGGCCGCCCGCGTCGCCCGCGATGTCGATTCGCCGCTCGGACCCTCGTTCGGGCCCTCGTCCGGGCCCTCGTCCGGGTCGCCGCTCGGGCTGTCCCTCGGGCCTTCCTCCAGGCAGTCCCCCGGGCCGTCCCTCGTCGGCCGGAGCGGGCCCGCTCGTGTCCCTGTCCGTCATGACAACCCCCGTTGCGCAGGCGGCCCCGGAGCCCTGTCGCGCCGGCGCCCTGCCGCCACGCTAGCCACGGGCGGGCACCGGGCTGTCGTCAAAGTACGGTTTTCCCGGACCGATTTCGAGCGGCTCCGGGGCTCTCGACACCACTTCTGCACAAGGGAGTTCAGGGTTCCGGGTAGGCGATGCGGTGCAGCAGGGCGAGGTCCTCGATGCGGACGCTGCGGTAGCCGGTGGCGACGGCGCCCGAACGGCGCAGCGCGCGCAGCGCCTTGTGCACGCTGGGCTCGGCCGCGCCCGCCAGGGTGGCCAGTTCGGGCTGGGTGATCGGCCAGTGGATCACCGCACCGGCACCCGCGCACTCCCCGTAGGTCATCGCGAGATGGTGCAGCACCCGGGCGAGGCGGGTGCCGACGTCGCAGCCGGTGAAGTTGATGCGATGGGCGTTGGCCAGGCGCAGTTTGGCCACGATGGCGCGGTTCACGGCGTCCGCGATCCGCGCGTCCCGGCGCAGACAGTCCAGGAAGGCCGCGCGGGTCACCGTCCGGGCCACGAGCGGACCGCAGGTGGTGACGGTGGCCGAGCGCGGATTGCCGTCCACGGCGGCGAGTTCGCCCACCAGATCGCCGCCCATCCGCACGGCGAGCAGCGCGTCCCGGCCGTCCTGGGTGCGGCCGGTGGCCTTCACCACGCCGTCCAGCAGGATCAGCACGAAGTCGGTGCGGTCGGCCTCCCGGATCAGGATCCGGTCCGCGTCGTAGCGCACCCGGGTCCCGAGGCCCAGTAAGCGGGCGCGCGCGTCCGCGCCGAGGCCGCCGAGCAGGCTGGGCGCCGGCCAGTCCCACTCCTCGCGCGGCCGCCGTCCGGAACGCGCGAGGGACCGTGTGCCGTCCACCATGGCCCCAGTATCCCCGCCCGACCCCGTATTCCTACGAGTTGTGCGCACACCGGCGCGGGAAGACTGGAGTACGTCACCTCCGCCGCCGAGCCGAAGCGGGTGCCATGAACGACGAGTTGGAGTACCGGGCCGTGCTGGCCGTGGACATCGAGCGGTCCGCCGGGCGCGGGGACCGGGCGCTCCTGGAGATCCGGGCGCGGCTCACGGAGATGCTCAAGGAGGCGTTCGAGGCGAGCGGTGTCGACTGGTCCGCGTGTCTGCGCCACGACCTGGGCGACGGGCTGCGGGTGACGGCACCGGCGGGCACCCGCAAGGCGGCGCTCGTCCATCCGCTGGTGCCCGAACTCGCCCTGCGGCTGCGCACGTACAACCGGGGGGCCGCACCGCTGACCCGGATCCGGGTGCGGATCGCGCTGCACGCGGGCGATGTCCATGTCTCCCCGGACGGGACGGTCGCCGGGAGCCCGCTGGAGGTCCTGGCCAGGCTGCTCGACGCGCCGCCCGCACGGGCCGCGCTGGCCGGGGCGCCACAGACGGTGCCCGCGTCGCTGCTGCTGTCCGGGCACTTCTACGACGAGACGGTACGGCACGGCCATCTCGGCCTGTTCCCCGAGGACTTCCGCAAGGTCGGCTTCACGGTGAAGGAGCACACGGCCGACGCCTGGCTCCAGTTGCCGGGCCGGGAGCCGCCCCCGGACCCGGACACGGCCGGGGCCGCTCCCGAACCGGCCGACGTCCAAGAGGAGCCCGCCGGTCCGGAGGCGGCCGGTTCGAAGATGGCCGGTTCGGAGGCGGCCGGTTCGAAGATGGTCAACAAGGCCTCCGGTCACGGCGTCGTCTACGCCACCCAGCACGGCACCCAGCACATCCGGATCGAGAGAAAGCACTGAGGAAGGCCGTATGAACGACGAACTGACCGTGCTCGCCGAGGCCGGGGCCGCCGCCGTGGTCACCGCGATGGCCACCGATCTGTGGCAGGAGACCCGCGGCGCCGTCGTCGCCCTCTTCCGCCCGGACCGCCGCCGAAGGGCCGCCCTGGAGAGCCAGCTCGACGGCAACGCGACGCTCGTCCGGCAGGCCCCGGACCCCGACGCGGCCCGGCGGGCGCTCCTCTCCTACTGGACCCTGGAGCTGACCGCGCTGCTCCGGCGCGACCCGGCCGTCCGTGCCGCGCTGGAACGGCTCGCGGCGGCCGTCGAGGACGCGCCCGGGGGCGGGACGCGGGGGCGGGTGCTGCGGCAGACGAACACGGCGCACGGCTCCGGGACCGTGTTCGCCGTGCAGCAGGGCGACCAGCATGCCTACGGCGCGCGGGCGGAGCGGGAGCCGGGGCCGGAGGGGGCGTAACTCTGCTGGCGCGCGCGTCAGTTGTGGGGCCGCGTGGGCGGGCCC
Source organism: Streptomyces murinus (assembly GCF_002154555.1). Lineage (GTDB taxonomy): Bacteria > Actinomycetota > Actinomycetes > Streptomycetales > Streptomycetaceae > Streptomyces > Streptomyces murinus. The sequence goes on along the minus strand of NZ_MUNF01000510.1, from coordinate 13,788 downwards.
GCGGTGCCGCAGTACTCGGCGTCCAGCACCGCGGTGGTGTCCCCCGCCCAGTCCCCGTCGAAGTTCAGGGCCAGTGTGTGCCGGCCGTCGGATGTCGAGGCGGTGACCGAGGTGGAGCCCAGGATGTCGCCGGTGTGGGTCCAGACGTGGACACCGCAGGACAGCCGCCGGTCCATCAGCCCGAGGCCGTAGCGGACGTCCGGGGCCTGCGCGATCGCCACGGTGGTCCGCAGCTCCCTCGACTGGCGCGCGGGAAGCAGCCTTCCGCCGAGCAGGGCGGCGTAGAAGCGGTCCAGGTCGGCCGAGTCGGAGATCATCGCGCCGGAGGCGGCGGCGAGGGAGGGATCGAGGCCGGTGACGTCGTACGGCTCCCCCACCGAGCCGTCGAACGTCGAGTAGGCCCGGCTGCTGGGCCGGGGCACCCCGGTCTGCCCGACGGGCACGGACGTCGCCGTCAGCCGCAGCGGTTCGATGAGACGCCGGGTGATCTCGCCGGCGTACGACCGTCCCGTCGCCTTCTCGATGACCATCCCGGCGATCACGTAGTTGGTGTTGGAGTAGCGCCACGAGGTGCCCGGCGCGAAGTCGGGCGCGTGGCGCAGGGCGATGGCCACCAACTGGCGCGGGGCGAGCGTGTCGTAGCGGTGCTGCCGGAAGCCGTCCTCGGTGAGGTACCGGGCGCGGAAGTCCGGGTCGGCGGTGTAATTGGGTATTCCGCTGGTATGGCCGAGGAGTTGGCGCAGGATGGTCCGGCGGCCGTCGTTCCCGTGGCCCTCGACCAGGCCCGGCAGCCACTTGTCCACGGTGTCGTCCAGGGACAGCCTGCCCTCCGCCTCCAACTGGAGCAGGACGGTGGCGACGAAGGTCTTGGTCAGGCTGCCGATGCGGTAACGGTCGTCGGCGGAACGGGGCTTGCCGGTGCGCAGGTCGCCGGTCCCGGCGGTGGCGGACCAGGTGCCGTGGGTGTCGCGGACGGTGACGGTCGCGCCGGGGACGCCCGAGCGGACCGCCGCTTCGAGGGCCCGTACGGTCGCGGCGTGGTCGGTCGCGGTGTGGGCGGGGGCGGAGGCGGTCGGGGGCGTGAAGGCCGTCGCGAGGGCGGTCGTCAGGAGCAGGGCGGTGGCGCTCGCCAGGACGGTGCGGACGCGCATGTCTTCCCCCAGCCGGTGGTGTGCGGTCGGGGGAAGATACCTGTTCGGCCTGTCCCGTGTCGGCCCGCCCTGTGTCGGCCCGGCGCGTGTGTCAGCCCTTCTTGAGGACCAGTTCGGCGTTGCGGTCGACCGCGGTGCCCGCCAGGTTGGTCTTCGCGCCGGGGGCGTTGAAGGCCAACTCCCGGTAGAGGGAGGCCAGTCCGGTCTGGGAGAAGTCGGTGAAGTCGGTGCGGGCCGGGGCGGCGGACTCGATCAGGGTGGTGAACAGGGAGATCGTGCCGTCCTTGTTGTCGACCAGCTCGATGATGCGGGCCAGGTGCGGGTGGTCGATGTGGGAGGCGGTGGAGATCTCCCAGAAGGAGCCGCCCGCGCTGTTGCGGTGCGGGGTGATCTCGTTCTCGTGCTTGTGCCCGTTGACCCAGGCCAGCACATTGGCGTGCCGGGCCAGCAGGCTGACCACCTCGGCGCCGGTGTGCCGCAGCTCGCCGGGGCGGGCCGGGTCGGGGCGCTGGTTGGTCATCGAGTCGCTGGTGTGGTGGCTGAAGACGACCGCGTGGGAGCCCTTGTTGTCCTGCAAGGTCTTCTCCAGCCACTTCAGCTGGGCGCTTCCGACGGACCCCTGGTAGTGGCCGCCCGCGTCGGTGGTGTCCAGGCTGATGCCGATGACGTCCTCGGCGATCCGGAAGGCGTAGTACTGGGTGCCCGCGTCGAGGTTCGCCGAGGAGTAGCCGTGGCCCGCCGGGCCGTGGCCCTGGTAGGCGGGGTCCAGGTGGGCCTTGAGGTACTCGGCCGGGGTGTACAGGGCGCGCGACTCGTCGGCCGTGACCGAACGCATGCCGCCCGCCTGGGACTTGAGGAAATCGCGGTAGACGGCGCCCTTGGGGTCCTTGCCGCTCCAGATGGAGTCCTGGAGCTTCTTGGCGTCGGCGGCGCTCACGCTGAACAGCTTCTTGCCGGCGATCGCGGCCTCGGCGAGGTAGGGGTCGCCGTGGGCGCCGTAGATGCCGAGCGGGAGCGCGTCGTGGTTGCCGACGGTGGAGTACCAGGGCAGGTTGAGTCCGGGGCTGCGCACCTCGCGGATCGCGGCGGCGAGGAAGCCGTCCAGGTGCGGGAAGCCGAGCGCCTTGTCGCTGTCCCCGGCGGTGGACTCGGGCTGCCAGTACAGGGAGAGGCCGCTGTTCTGCACGCCCTCGTAGTGTCTCGGGTCGCCGGTGTTGGGGGTGATCCGGCCGCCGCTCATCACCTTCATGAACCACTCCAGTTCGGAGCGGGCGTTGTTGTCGGTGTTGTCGCCTGTGGTCATCACGAACTGGAGCGGGACGCCGGTGACGGGGGCGCCGCGCAGCGCGTTGACCCGCTCCACCAGCGAGACCGCGCCGGGCACGGTGAGCGCCTCGTGCGGCCGCCAGACGTCCTGGTGGGCGGCGCGCAGATACTCCAGGCGCAGCGGGTGCTGCACATCTTGCAGGTGCAGATCGGTGAACTGCACGAACGCGGCGAGGGCGTGGCGGCGCTTGTCGCGGCCGACCTTGGGCTTGGCCAGCTCGGTGCGCACCATCCGCGGCCAGCCGGGGCCGTCGGCGAGCCGCCGGTAGCCGGTGCCGTGCGGGGTGGAGACGGTGGCGAGGGTGGTGCCGGTGCGGTAGGGGGCGAGCGGTGCGGCGGCGGCCGGCCGGGACCGGACGACCGGGGTCTGCCCGGTGGCGGCGGTGGCGGTGGCGGCCTCGCTGTCGGTGGGCCGCAGGGCGAGGCCGACACCCGCGGCGAGCGAGACCGCTCCGACGGCGGTGAGGACGGTACGGCGGTCGACCCCCGCTACGGAGGTGGCGGCAGAGCGTAGGAGCGACATGGTGCGATCTCCCCGAGTGCGAACGCGTCGGCAGTGGCCGCGGGCCGTCACGGACGCGAACGCCCCGCTTGCTATGGACCCTTGGCAACGGGGATGGCATTCATGCGAACGCCACGGCAACTCGGGGCGCCGATCACCGTACGTGGATCTATGGCCCCCGGCCCGGCCATGGACTCGTCCGCGCCGCGCCGGGGACTGGTCGCTTTCCGTTCAACTACCGGGGTAGGGGAGGCTTCCCGGCCTACCGGCACGTCATCTGCGGGACCCGGGCCCGGCCGCCTCGATCCGGGCGCGCGTCCCCGCCGAGCAGGAAGCCGACCTCGGCCGGTCCCCGGGCGGGCTCGTACGACCGTACGACGGCCACGGTGACCCTGTTGCCGGTCCCCTGGGGCTCGACCTCGGTCACCGTCCCTTCCACGACCGTCACCGCACAGCCAGGTTTCCGCCCGTCCTGTCCCCCTGCCTTCTCGCCGGGCCGCGCCGCCCTGCCCCCTTGGCCGGCCCTGTCCGCCGAAACGCCGCCGCCCGGGTGAGCGCCGAGCCAGCCGATCCCGGCGACCAGAAAGAGGGCGGCGGCGGCCCCGAGGCAGGCGAGGGCGATACGGAGGGGGCGGCGGGCACGGCGATCCCGGCCGGCCGGAGGCGCGGGGCGGGCGGAAACGTTCGGACCGGCCCGAGGGACAGGCAGAGGCGTACGTCACATCGTCGTATGAGCGCGATCCGTAGGGGCAGGGGCGGGCCAGGGGACGCCCGTGGAACCGGAACCGTCCCCGCGGCCGATGGTGTCCCACTCCTCGGGCACATGTCGCAAAGAATTGGACAGGTGGACCGGGGTCGGCCGCATCATGGAAACGCCCCGGTCATCCCGGGGCCAGGCAGGAATCGGACAGAGGGAGTTGTCGTGAGGGTCGGAATCGTCGGAGCCACCGGTCAGGTCGGCACGGTCATGCGCAGGATCCTCGCGGAACGTAACTTCCCGGTCACACAGCTGCGCCTGTTCGCCTCGGCCCGTTCGGCCGGGACGGTGCTCGACGGCGTGACGGTGGAGGACGCGGCGACCGCCGACTACTCCGGCCTGGACATCGTGCTCTTCTCCGCGGGCGGCGCGACCTCCAGGGCGCTGGCCGAAAAGGTCGCCTCGCAGGGCGCCGTGGTGATCGACAACTCCTCCGCGTGGCGCCGGGACCCCGAGGTGCCGCTGGTCGTCGCCGAGGTGAACCCGCACGCGATCGCCGACCGCCCCAAGGGCATCATCGCCAACCCGAACTGCACCACCATGGCCGCGATGCCGGTCCTCAAGCCGCTGCACGAGGAGGCGGGCCTGGAGGCCCTGATCGTCGCGACGTACCAGGCGGTGTCCGGATCCGGGCTCGCGGGCGTGGCGGAGCTGCACGGCCAGGTGCAGAAGGTCGCCGCCGAGGCCGACAAGCTGACCCATGACGGCGCGGCGGTCGACTTCCCCGAGCCCGCGGTGTACAAGCGCCCGATCGCCTTCAACGTGCTCCCGCTGGCCGGCTCGATCGTGGACGACGGTCTGCACGAGACCGACGAGGAGCAGAAGCTCCGCAACGAGTCCCGCAAGATCCTGGAGATCCCCGGGCTGAAGGTCTCCGGCACCTGTGTCCGGGTCCCGGTCTTCTCCGGCCACTCGCTCCAGATCAACGCCCGGTTCGCCCGCCCGATCTCCCCGGAGCGCGCCACCGAGCTGCTCGCGAAGGCCCCCGGTGTCGCCCTCTCCGACATCCCGACCCCGCTCCAGGCGGCCGGCCAGGACCCGTCGTACGTCGGCCGGATCCGCGGCGACGAGACGGTGGAGCACGGTCTCGCGCTGTTCGTCTCCAACGACAACCTCCGCAAGGGCGCCGCGCTGAACGCGGTGCAGCTCGCGGAGCTGGTGGCGGCGGAGCTGTCCGCCAAGTAACCCACGACGACGAAAGGGGCGCCCGGCGGCTTCGCCGGGCGCCCCTTCCTCGTACCGCTCGCCGCCGCTACTGGGCGGCGCCGTCCGCGGCCTGGGCCTTCAGGGCGCGCTCGATGCCCGCGCGGGACTCGGAGACCAGGCGGCGCAGGGCCGCGCCGGGCTCGGCCGAGGCCAGCCAGGCGTCCGTGCGGTCCAGGATCTCGCCGGAGATCTGGAGCGACGGGTAGAGGCCGACGGCGATCTGCTGGGCGATCTCGTGCGAACGGGCGTCCCAGGCGTCCTTGACGATCTCGAAGTACCGCTCGGCGTACGGCGCCAGCAGCTCACGCTGGTCCGTCTGCACGAAGCCGCCGATCACGGCCTCCTGCACCGCGTTCGGCAGCTTGTCGGAGTCGACCACCGAGGACCAGGCCTCCGCCTTCGCCTCCTCGGTCGGGCGGGCCGCACGGGCGGTGGCCGCGTGCCGCTCACCGGCGGCGGTCTTGTCCCGCTCGTACTCGCCGGCGATCTCCGCCTCGTCGTACCGGCCGACGGCCGCGAGGCGCTCCACGAACGCCCAGCGCAGCTCGGTGTCCACCGCCAGGCCCTCGATGGTCTGGGAGCCGTCCAGCAGGGCCTCCAGGAGGTCCAGCTGCTCGGGGGTGCGGGCGGTCGCCGCGAAGGCCCGCGCCCAGGCCAGCTGGTGGTCGCTGCCCGCCTCGGCGCTGCGCAGGTGCGCGAGCGTGGCGTCGGTCCAGCGGGTGAGCAGGGCCTCACGGGCGGCCGGGTCGGCGTACAGGTCGACGGCCAGCTTCACCTGGCGGTGCAGCGACTGCACGACGCCGATGTCGGACTCCTTGCCGATGCCGGACAGCACCAGCGAGAGGTAGTCGCGGGTGGCCAGCTCGGCGTCCCGCGTCATGTCCCAGGCGGAGGCCCAGCACAGGGCGCGCGGCAGGGACTCCTCGAAGTCGCCGAGGTGCTCGGTGACGAACGCGAGGGACTGCTCGTCCAGGCGGACCTTGGCGTACGACAGGTCGTCGTCGTTGAGCAGGATCACGGCCGGGCGCGCCTTGCCGGTCAGCTGCGGTACGGCGGTCAGCTCACCGTCCACGTCCAGCTCGATCCGCTCGGTGCGCACCAGCTTGCCGGCCGCGTCGAGGTCGTACAGGCCGATCGCGATGCGGTGCGGGCGCAGGGTCGGCTCGCCCTGGGCGCCGGCGGGCAGCGCGGGGGCCTCCTGGCGCACGGCGAAGGAGGTGACGACCCCGTCGGCGTCCGTCTGGACCTCGGGCCGCAGGATGTTGATCCCGGCGGTCTCCAGCCACTTCTTCGACCAGGTCTTCAGGTCGCGTCCGGAGGTCTCCTCCAGGGCGCCCAGCAGGTCGGACAGGCGGGTGTTGCCGAAGGCGTGCCGCTTGAAGTACGCCTGCACGCCCTTGAAGAACTCGTCCTCGCCGACGTACGCCACCAGCTGCTTGAGGACGGAGGCGCCCTTGGCGTAGGTGATGCCGTCGAAGTTGACGAGGACGTCGTCCAGGTCGCGGATGTCCGCCATGATCGGGTGCGTGGAGGGCAGCTGGTCCTGCCGGTACGCCCAGGTCTTCATGGAGTTGGCGAACGTGGTCCACGAGTGCGGCCAGCGCGAGCCGGGGGCGGCGGCCTGGCAGGCGATGGAGGTGTAGGTGGCGAACGACTCGTTCAGCCACAGGTCGTTCCACCACTCCATGGTGACCAGGTCGCCGAACCACATGTGGGCCAGCTCGTGCAGCAGCGTCTCCGCGCGCAGCTCGTACGCCGCGTCGGTCACCTTGGACCGGAAGACGTACTGGTCGCGGATGGTGACCGCGCCCGCGTTCTCCATGGCGCCCGCGTTGAACTCGGGCACGAACAGCTGGTCGTACTTCTCGAAGGGGTACGCGCAGTCGAACTTCTCCTGGAACCAGTCGAAGCCCTGCCGGGTGACCTCGAAGATCGCGTCCGAGTCGAGGAACTCGGCGAGCGAGGGCCGGCAGTAGATGCCGAGCGGCACGCTCTGGCCGTCCTTCTCGTAGACGCTGTGCACCGAGTGGTACGGGCCGACGATCAGCGCGGTGATGTACGACGAGATACGGGGCGTCGGCGCGAACGTCCAGACGTTGTCCCGCGGCTCGGGCGTCGGCGAGTTCGACACCACGGTCCAGCCCTCGGGGGCCTTCACGGTGAACTGGAAGGTGGCCTTCAGGTCCGGCTGCTCGAAGGAGGCGAAGACGCGGCGCGCGTCCGGGACCTCGAACTGGGTGTACAGATAGGCCTGCTCGTCGACCGGGTCGACGAACCGGTGCAGGCCCTCGCCGGTGTTGGTGTACGCGCAGTCGGCCACGACCCGCAGGACGTTACGGCCCTCCAGCAGACCCGGCAGGGTGATCCGCGAGTCCGCGAACACCTCGGCCGGCTCCAGCCGGTCGCCGTTGAGCACGACCTCGTGGACGGCCGGGGCCACCAGGTCGATGAAGGACTCCGCCCCGGTGCGGGCGACGTCGAAGCGCACCGTGGTCACGGACCTGTAGGTACCGCCCTCCTGCGCGCCGGAGAGGTCGAGATCGATCTCGTACGAGTCAACGTTGAGCAGCTCAGCCCGCTGCCGCGCCTCTTCGCGAGTCAGGTTTGTGCCAGGCACGCGGTCATCTCCTCGTTATGTGTGGGTTGCGCCATCCTTCCATGCCGTCCGGCGGGAACGCGATGTCCGTATGCCGCCGGTGACGTGGGCCGCGCCGCCGGAAGGTGGACTCATGACGACGTACACCGTGTGCCCCATTCCCGCCGGCACTCTCGCCGAGCTGCTCACCGAGGACGACGCGGGCGTTCCCGCGGCGGGTTACCTCGACCCGGAGGGCGGCGCTCCGCTGCGCTGCTGTCTGCGCCGCAGCGCACCCGGGGAGCGCATCGCCCTGGTCTCGTACGCCCCGCTGCGCCGCTGGGCGGCGGAGACCGGCGCCCGCCCCGGCGCGTACGACGAGCGGGGGCCGGTCTTCGTCCACGCGGACGGCTGCCCCGGCCGCCCCGGCCCCGAGCTGCCCTTCACCAACACCCACCGCGTCCTGCGCCGCTACTCGGCGCAGGGGCACATCCTCGGCGGGGAACTGGTGAGCGAGGCCTTCCCGGCGGCCCTCGCCTGGGCGTTCAGCGACCCGGAGGTGGCGTCGGTCCATGTGCGGGCGGTGGAGTACGGGTGCTTCCTGTACGAGGTGCGGCGGGGCTGACCGGCCGGGCGTACGGCATCGCTCCCGCCGACCTCTGATCAATCGCTCTTGAACTCCGCCCAGACCGTTTTCCCAGGGTTATGCACGACGACGCCGAAGTCATCCGCGACGGATGTCACGAGCAGCAGTCCCCTGCCTCGGCACTCCTCGGTCCCGGGGTACAGGACTCGGGGATGTCCGTCGCCGCTGTCGCGCACCTCGACACGAAGCAGAGACCCGTCGGCGACAACCGACAAGCAGAACTCACGGCCCGGCGGCACGGCATGCAGTACCGCGTTCGTGGCCAGCTCCGAGACGCAGAGTCGCACATCGCCCTGCCGATCGGCGTGCCCCCACTCCATCAGCCTTGAGTGATCAGGAAGGGCTGCCGTACCGTAATTCGCGAAAAGCAGAAAGGTGATCCTGGAGGGACAGCCGAAGCGAGTCGCTTAACGCGTAAAGCGGAGAGATCGCCCACCGCCGTAGGAGGACAGCGTGAGTGACAGCACGTGGGTCAGCAGTTCGATGCCGTACCTGACACCACGGCAGAAGGATCAGACCGACGCCTGGGGAGACGAGGCCGCGGCACGTGGCGGCACGGGAAGCCAGCGCATCGTGCAGGCCGGTGAGGTGCCCGCTCCGGAGGCAGTCGCCGCACTCCTCGGCACGCCGACCGTCGTCGTACGCCGCAGGATCATCCAACTCGACGGGATTCCCTGCGAGTTGACGGACACGTACTACCCGGCGAGCATCGCGGGCGGCACCCGTCTTGCCGAGAAGGGGAAGATCCCGGGTGGCGCGGTGACCCTCCTCGCCGAGCTGGGCCACGTCGGCGCGCGCGTGCGTGAGGACGTGACCGCCCGTATGCCCAGCACGGAGGAGCGCGACATCCTGCGACTGGCGCCCGACGAACCGGTCCTCACGCTGACCAGGATCACCCTGGACGGACGGGATCGGCCCATTCAGGCCGACATGATGGTCATGCCGGCCCACAGGCAGCGGCTGCGTTACGAGCTGCAGATCGGATGACCGTGCCCACCACCGACACGGGAGCCTCGGACCGGCGATCCCTGCACGAGCGGATCGCCGCCGATCTCCGGGACGAGATCATGAGCGGCGACCTGGCACCGGGCGCCAGCCTGCCCTCGACAGCTCAGCTCAAAGGGCGGTTCGACGCCTCCAACGCCACCATCCAGAAGGCGCTCCAAGTCCTCAAGGACGAGCGGCTCGTAGTGGGCCGCGCCGGTGCATCCGTCACCGTCCGCGAGCATCGCCAACGGACCATGCGACCGGCCTCGTACATGGCCCCGGCCGGACCGGGAGAGCCATACCGCTGGTTGAGCGAGGCTGCGAAGCTGGGGACTCACGCGCGAAGCACCCTGTTGGACGTGGGCGAGGTCAGGCCGCCCGCGGATGTCGCGGCCGCCCTGAACATCGGCGCCGATGGCACGGCCCTCCTTCGGCACCAAGTCCTGTCCGTGGACGGCGAACCGGCCGAATTGGTCAAGTCTTACTACCCCATGGACATCGCCCGGGGGACTGCCATCGCCGAGAAGCAGCGAATCAAGGGCGGCACACCGACCCTCCTCGCCGAACTCGGCTTCCCACCCCGGCTCAGCATGGACCGGGTCGCGGCAAGGGTCCCCACCCAGGAGCAGTACCAGGCGCTTGACCTACCCAGCGACCTGCCGGTGCTCCGCACGCTGCGCGTGGTGTACACCGACGGCGACCGCCCCGTCGAAGCCACCGTCATGGTCAAGGCGGGGCACCTCTACGAAGTGCAGTACGAGTTCACCGCCGGGTGACCGGCGGCGACTCCTTGAGAACGTTGACTCGGGGTGTGAGGCGGCTCCGTCGAAGCAACGGGAAGCGCACCTTTACCCACCTGCGCTGGTTCCGCCGTCTGCGGATCCACCTCACGTCAGCTCTTGGGGACCGCTGGGGAAGTCCGCGCTGCGCGAGGCAGTTTCGAAAGCGCCCAGTTCTGCCACCATGTCCGTCAGCTGCGCCTGGACGGAGACGTAGCCGCCGGCGCCCAGAACGATACGGCGGGGCGGGGCAAGGCTGTTCATGGCGTCCACGACAGCGCGCACTCCGCGGCGAGGGTCACCGGGCTGCCGACCGTCCTGTTCGATCATGGAGGCACGGACGGAGTTGACCAGAGGCAGGTAGGCGTCGACCGTCTCCTTGACGGCTTCGTCGGCGAACGACGCGTAGGCGCGGGTGCGAAAGGCGCCCGGCTCTACAGCCATGACCTTGATACCGAACGGGGCGACCTCGTGGCGCAGCGCGTCAGTGAGCCCTTCAATGGCGTACTTGGCGGCGCTGTAGTAGCCAAAGCCCGGCACGCTGCGCAGCCCGGCGACAGAAGACATGTTGATGATCCATCCGCTGCGGCGTTCTCGCATACCCGGCAGAACGGCGCGGAGCATCCGCGTGACGGAGAAGAAGTTCAGCTCGAAGGAGGTCCTGACATCTCTGTCGGGCATGCCCTCGATGGAGCCGCACCATCCCCGGCCGGCATTGTTGACCAGGACGTCGATACGGCCGAAGCGGTCTTCGGCGGCCCGGACGGCCTCGTGAGTCTGCGGTGCGTCGGTGACGTCCAGTTGGCGAACGAGCACCCGGTCGCCGTGGCGGGCGGCCCAGTCGTCGAGCAAGTGAGGGCGGCGGGCGGTGAGGACGACGTTGTCGCCCAGCTCCAGGGCGGCGTCGGCGTAGGCCATGCCGAATCCGCCGGGAGTGCCGCCGGTGATGAACCAGGTCCTCATGCTGTTCGTGCTCCAGTCGGGAATCGGGCGCGCGGGGAGGCGGGCGGCTCTGGTCAGGGGGCGATGCCGAGTTCGCCGATCAGCCCTTGAGCCAGGACGAAGCGGCAGCTCAGGTCGACCTTCCCGCCCGGGAAGTTCCCTTCGAGGTGCTGGTGGACGGTGTACCGGTCGGGCGCATCGCGTTCGGCACCGGTGATCGTGGTGGTGTAGCTGTACTCGGTGTCGGTCTGCCCGAGCCATCGGGTGATGGCCTCGACTCCCTCGTAGGTGTGCCCGTCATCGGTGACGGTGGCGTGCGGCGCGAAGGCCGGCGCTGCGGCGGAGGCGTCTTTGGCGGCGCGGCCCGTCAGATAGCGGGTGATCGCTTCGGGCAGGTCGGTGGGGTCGATCGGCGTCGGGCTCTCGGCCATGGGTCCTCCTGTATGCCGGTGCAAGCAGTGCGGGCGTCGCATCGACCCCGGTGGCTGCTAGAATAGAAGTTAGTTAATTCTACATTAGCAGTGACTACGGGAGAGTGGCATGCCGAGCCGCATACGGCTGGAGGACCGGGAGTGTCCGCTGTCCACGACGGCGCAACACGTCGGCGAGTGGTGGACTCTGCTGCTCCTGCATGACGCCTTCGACGGCTACACACGCTTCGACCAGTTCCAGCGGAATCTGAACATCTCCACGAGCATGCTCACCGCGCGGCTGAAGACGCTGGTTGAGGACGGTCTGCTGGAACGGCGGCTCTACCAGGACAAGCCACCCCGTTACGAGTACGTGCTCACCGAGCGGGGCCGATCCCTTCGACCGGTGATCGTCGCCCTGGCCGCCTGGGGGAACCGGCACCTGGCACCGCAGGAGCGATCCATGATCCTGGTGGACGCCGCCAGCGGTGAAGAGGTCGAGCCGACCCTGGTCGACGCCCGTACGGGAAGAAGCCTCGACGACAGTGAAGCGTTCGTCTTCGCCGCCGGTCCCGCCGCGAGTGCCGCGATGCGCTCAAGGTACGCGGGAACTGCGGAGCCAGCGCATGACCAGGGCTGACTCGCAGTAGGCACACCCAGCCCGCGCCACCACCTTCAAGTGCGGCAGGCCGGCGCCCGCGCCACCCTGAAGATCACTTCGTCAGGAGACCCACACCGGGCCAGCGAACCGGGGTCGGGCCCAGGTAGGTGACCAGGACGGAGTGGAGGGCGTCCGGGGCGAGGGTGGCGTCGGTGGCCCAGGCCGCGTAGCCGTCGGGGCGGACCAGGAGGGTGGTGCGGCGGGCGCTCGCCCAGTGGGCCGTGGTCAGGCGGTCGGGGTGGGGCGGCAGCTCATGGGAGAAGGGCTCGTGGGCCGGGGTGATCAGGACGAAGTGGCCGTCGCGCAGGGCCTCGTAGAGGCGGGTGCCGTCGGCGAGGCGGACGTCGGGGACGCGGGTGCCGGTGAGCGGGTGGGTGCCGCGGGGCGCGGGGTAGCGGTAGCCGATGCCGGTGACCTGGGCGGTGGCCTTGCGGCGGGCGGGGCCGACGTGGCTCACGAGCCCGGTGAGCGCGGCCCGGGCGGCCCGGGTCCAGGGGCGCTTGGCCATCGCCAGCCGCACGAGCCCGCCGCTGCTGCGCAGGACCGCCTTGCCGACGGGGTGCCGTTCCGCCTGGTAGGTGTCGAGCAGGGCCGGGTCCGCGTGCCCGGCGAGGACGGAGACCAGCTTCCAGCTGAGGTTGGCCGCGTCCTGAAGGCCGGTGTTCATGCCCTGTCCGCCCGCCGGGGTGTGCACATGCGCGGCGTCCCCGGCGAGGAACACCCGCCCGACCCGGTACGCCGGCGCCTGCCGCTCGTCGCTGTGGAAGCGGGACATCCAGCGGGCGTCGTGCATCCCGTAGTCATGGCCGAGCGCGAGCCGGGTGATCTCCTTGACCTCGGCCAGGTCCAGCGGCTCGGTGTCGGGCACATCGCGGCCGCGGTGCCAGCCGATCACCCGGTAATACCCGTCCCCGAACGGCGCGAGGAACGCGAACGCGTCGCCCACCGCGCTGACCGTGAGCAGCTCGTCCGGCTGCTCGGCGAGCTTCACATCGGCCAGTACGACGGAGCGGATCACCGACTTGCCGGGGAACGGCAGCCCGATCGCACCGCGCACCGCGCTGCGCATGCCGTCCGCGCCGACGACGTACGCGGCCCGCAGTGACTCCGTACGACCGTCCGCGCCGCGGGTTCCGACCGTCACCCCGTCCGCGTCCTGGACGAGCCCGGTCATCTCGGTGTCGTACCGGAACCCGGCCCCCGCCTCGACGGCCCGTCGCGCCAGCGCCTTCTCGACCTCGTACTGCGGGAGGACGAGGACGTGGTTGAAGCGGGAGGGGAGGTCGGTGAGGTCGATGGAGAGGCGGCCGAAGAGGCGGAGCCGGTCGAGGGTGCGGCCGGTGGCCTCCAGGTCGTCGGCGAGGCCGCGGGCGTCGAGCTGTTCGAGACTGCGGGCGTGCAGGGCGAAGGCGCGGGAGAGGTTGCTGATCTTCCGGGGGCGCTTCTCCAGCACGGTGACCGGGATGCCGGCGGTGGCGAGATCACCGGCGAGGAGGAGGCCGGTGGGTCCGGAGCCGACGACGATGACGCCGGTGTGGTCGGTGGTGCCGGCGGTGCCGAGGTTGTCGGTAGCGCTGGTGGTGCTCGTGGTGTCGGTGGTGCCGGTGGGATTTCCGTTGGTGCCGGTCATGGTGGCCTCCTGTGGGTGCCAACGCCCGTGGGTCAACGTTTGTTGGCCAACCTCTGTCGGCCAACGCTTGTTGGTCAACACCTGTTGGCCAACGTCCGTTGACAACGGTAGTGCGGGGCCGGAGGCGGGTCAACACTTGTTGGCCTACGCGTGTTGGCCTACGCTCGTTGATGTGACCGAAAAGCACCCGTCCCCGCCCGCGCACGCACCCACACC
>NZ_MUNF01000051.1 GCF_002154555.1 Streptomyces murinus | reverse complement strand
AGATGTGTATACGAGACCGCCTCCTCCCCGCCCGCTCCCTCCGCGACCGCCTCCGGCAAGGTCAAGGCGTACGACACCGACGGCGGCCACGCGGTGTTCGAGCTGGGCGCGGCCGATGCCACGCTCGTCTCGGCGACGCCGGGGGCCGGCTGGTCGATGCAGGTGTGGAAGACGGCGACGTGGATCCGGGTGGAGTTCAGCCGGGGCACGGACCGGGTGTCGGTGTTCTGCACCTGGCACGACGGCCCGCCGCACGTGGAGATCGGCACCTACTGAGGCGGAACACCGGCGCTCAGCGGAACACCGAGGGCGGCGGGGCCGGGGAGTCCACGGCCGCCGCGTCCGTCACCGGCTGTGCGCCGCCGGTGAAGTCGGTGAGCCGGCGGCCGTGTTCGACCCGGGCGGTGTGCGGGTCGGAGGCGGCGCGCCGGGTGAGTTCGGACAGCGGCAGCGGCAGGTCGGAGGCGACCAGGATCGCGTTGCCGAAGCGTTTTCCGCGCAGTACGGCCGGGTCGGCGATCAGCGCGAGTTCGGCGAACCGGGCGGCCGCGGTGGCGATCTGGCCGCGCAGATGGGCGAGCGGCGGCCCGTCGGCGAGGTTGGCGGCGTAGATCCCGGACGGTTTCAGGGCGCGGCGCACCTCGTCGAGGAACTCGGTGGACGTGAGGTGGGCGGGGGTGCGGGCGCCGCTGAAGACATCGGCGACGATCAGATCGGCCCAGCCGTCGGGCACCTTGCCGAGTCCCGCACGGGCGTCCGCCGAGCGCACCCGGATCCGGGCGCTCGGATCCAACGGCAGCTCCCGCCGGACCAGTTGCACAAGGCTCGCGTCCCGTTCCACGACCTGCTGGGTGGACCGGGGCCGGGTGGCGGCGACATAGCGGGCGAGGGTGAAGGCGCCGCCGCCCAGATGGACGGCGTGCACGGGCTTGCCGGGCAGCGCGGCGAGGTCGATGACATGGCCGAGGCGGCGCTGGTACTCGAAGGAGAGATACCCGGGGTCGTCCAGGTCGACGTGCGACTGGGGCGCCCCGTCGATCAGCAGCGTCCAAGCCCGGCTCCGGTCCGGGTCGGGGACGAGCCGCGCGAGACCGCCGTCGACGGCTTCCTCCACGGCGGCGGTGGCGGCCGCTGCCCGCCGCGGGTTCCTTGACCTGCCCATCCGGTCATTTTCTCAGGTCTCCGCGGTAAACGTTTCAGCAGCGTTCTCCGACGGCTTCAGCAGCATTTGTCGGCGGCCTCGATCAGGCGCGCCGCCTCGCCGAGGGCCTCGCGCAGAACGGCCGGGTCGGTGGCGAGGTCGGCGTCGTCACCGGGGGGCAGCAGCCAGTCGGCGCCCGCGACCGGGGGTTCCGGGGCGAGGCGCAGACCGCGCCCGTTGGTCTCCGTGCAGGTGCTGCCCGGCACGTCCCAGCAGGCCGCGGTGCCCGCGGGCACCAGGAAGCCGAGGGTGTCCCGGTCGTCGTCGTGCAGCACCGGTCCGACCGCGTCCGCGGCTGCGCGCCGCAGGATGTCGACCGCCTCCAGGCCCTGCCGGGCCGGTACGGTCACCAGGTCGCACACCGTGTCGCCCGGGGCGGGCGGCGACGGCGAGGTACACGGTTCACTGCTCTGGCTGGTCTCCATGCCCGCCTCCACCACACAGCACTGTCGCGGTCAACACGTTCAACGCGCCATCCTGTCAACGGCTACGGCACAAGTGCGCCGCAAAGGATGGCACTTCATGGCAGATCACGGATGAGATATCCGCTTTTGTGGCCAAACCCAGCGTGGCGGGACCCTCACAGCCGGTACGTTCTTGCTCGCCGGAACCAGGGCACCACTCGGGCGCCATGTCCCGAACCCGCCCCGGTACCGGCATGGTTCGACGGTTCGCACGAGAGGACCCGGCCATGGCGTCGTCTACCGTGACCTCGTCACAGCCCGAACGGCCACCCCGGCCGAACCTCGCCTTCCGGCGGCTGCGCGGCCGGCGCTCACCGGCCGAGTTCGCGGCGCTGGTGCGGCGGGCGGCGCGGGAGATCGGTGAGCGGGTGAGCTGTGACGCGCGCTACGTCGGGCGGGTCGAGGCGGGTGAGATCCGCTGCCCGAACTACGCCTACGAGCGGGTGTTCCTGCATATGTTCCCCGGTCGTACGCTCGCTGACCTCGGCTTCGCGCCCCGCTCGTCCGTCCGCGGCCGCGCGGCGCGGACGGCCCCGCGGGCGGTCACCGCGGGCGGGGCGCGGGAGGTCGTCGCCGGGCACCCGGGCGAGCCGCAGGACCAGCATCACGCGCACGACCCGTATGACCCGCACGAGGTGTGCGACCCCCAGGGGCCGTACCCGTACGACCATCCGAACCACGAGGAGAGCGACGTGCTGCGTCGCGCATTCATGACCGGCGGGGCCACCGTGGCCGCCGCCGCTCTGGGCCCGCTGGGGCTCACCCCGGACACCGTGCCCGCGCCCCGCCGCTCGCGCCGGCCCGGGAGCACCGAGGCGACGGCCCTGGAGGAGGCGGTCCGCCGGATCCGGCTGCTGGACGACCGGCACGGCGCGGACGGCCTCTACCGGCGCGCGGCGGCTCCCCTGCGCGCGGCGTACGCGCTGCTGGACGCGGGCGCGACCCGGCAGTCCACCGTCGAGCGGCTGCACACGGGCGCCGGTGAACTCGCCATCTCCGTGGGCTGGCTGGCGCACGACTCCGGCCGCTTCGACGACGCGCGCTCGCACTACGCGGAGGCGCTGGCCACAGCCCGGATGACCGGGGACGAGGGGCTGGAGGCGCACGCCTTCTGCAACACCGCGTTCCTGGCGCGGGACGCGGGGCGGCCCCGGGAGGCGGTGCGCGCCGCGCAGGCCGCGCAGCGGGCGGCCCGGCCGCTCGGCTCCGACCGGCTGAACTCCCTGCTCGCGCTGCGCGAGGCGGGCGGTTGGGCGGGGCTGGCCGACCGCACCGGCTGCGCGCGGGCGCTCGCCCGGGCGCAGGCCCTGTTCGCGCGGGGGCGCTCCGCGGCCGACCCCGAGTGGATGAGCTTCTACGGCGAGGCCGAGCTGGAGGGGCTGGAGGCGCAGTGCTGGTCCATGCTGGGCGACTGGCCGCGGGCCTCCCGGCACGCCCAGCGGGCGGCGGACCTCCAGGACCCCCATTTCACCCGGAACATCGCCCTGTACACGGCGGAGCTCGCCGACGATCTCGCCCGCGAGGGCCGTCCCGACGAGGCGGCGCAGGCGGGGGTGCGGGTGCTGTCGCTGCTGGACCAGGTGCAGTCGTCCCGTATCCAGACGATGCTGGCCGGGACGGCGCGGGTGCTGCTGCCGCACCGGCGGGCGGCGGGGGTCTCGGATTTCCTCGACCGGCACAAGGCGTATCCGAGGGTGGCGGGGGCGTAGGCGAAAGACCCTAGCCCGCCAAGTGTCCCACGTCGTTCCAGCTCTCCAGTGCCGGTTCGCCGTACGCCCAGCCCAGGATCGACAGCGAGGTCGGGTTGAGACGGATGCGGGCCGCGAAGTCCAGGGGGAAGCCCAGCCAGCGTGCGGCCAAGGAGCGCAGGATGTGGCCGTGGGCGAAGAGGAGGACGTCGCGGTCGGCGGCGCGGGCCCAGGTGACGACCTCGTCCGCGCGGGCGGTGACCTCGGCGATGCTCTCCCCTTCGGGGACGCCGTCGCGCCAGATCAGCCAGCCGGGGCGGACCGCCTGGATCTCCGCCGGGGTCAGGCCCTCGTACGCGCCGTAGTCCCACTCCAGCAGCGCGTCCCAGGGCTCGGCCCGCTCCCCGAACCCGGCCAGCGCGCAGGTCTCCGCGGCGCGCACGAGCGGGCTGGTGCGGACCTCCACACCGGGCAGCCCGTCCAGCGGCGCCCGGTGCAGGCGTTCTCCGAGCAGCTTCGCGCCGTGCCGGCCCTCCTCAAGGAGCGGCACATCGGTCCTGCCGGTGTGCTTGCCGGACAGCGACCAAGCCGTCTGTCCGTGCCGGGCCAGCAGGATGCGCGGTGCCATGGGGGACCTTTCCGGGAGACGGACGCCCAAAAGACGTCACAGGAACAACAAGAGTCGGCCCCTCCATCATCGCTCACACCCTCAGGGGCAACCCCGCGCCCGGTCTCGGCGTCTTTGTGGGCCGGAGCCGTCCACACCGGACGACTCCGGAGCGCCCGCGGGGGCAGGAGAAGGACACCGTAAAGTGGCACGGTCGCCCGCCGGGGCGGCCGTACCGCAGAAGGGGGAGGGCGATCGGATGGCGCAGACCGAGACACCGGGCACCGAGGTGGCGCCCCGCACCCGGTTGCGCTGGTGGACCGAGCTGCCGCTGCTCCTGCTGGTCTACGGCTGTTACTCGGCCGGCCGCCTCCTGGTGCGCGGCGACGTCGACGACGCCGTGGACCACGGTCTTGCGCTGCTGCGCGCCGAGAAGCTGCTCCACCTGAACGCCGAGCACCCCCTCAACCGCCTGTTCACCCGTGAGCCCTGGCTCGGGATACCCGCGGACTTCTGGTACGCCTCGCTGCACTACCTGGTCACGCCCGCGATCCTGATCTGGCTGTTCCGCAACCGTGCCGAGCACTACCGGCGGGCCCGCGCCTGGCTGATGACGTCCACGTTCATCGGACTGATCGGCTTCACCCTGGTGCCGACCTGCCCGCCCCGGCTGCTCGCCGCCAACGAGGGCTTCGTGGACACCATGGCGCACTACAGCTCGTACGGCTGGTGGGGCGGCGACGCCAGCGCCCCGCGCGGCCTGGGCGGCATGACCAACCAGTACGCGGCGATGCCGAGCCTGCACGTCGGCTGGGCGCTGTGGTGCGGGGTGATGCTGTGGCGGCACGGCGGCACCCGGCTCACCAAGGTGCTGGCCGTGCTCTATCCGCTGGGCACCGCGCTGGTCGTCATGGGCACCGCCAACCACTACCTCCTGGACGCGCTCGCCGGTATCGCCGTGATGGGCGTCGGCCACCTGCTCGCGCCGCGTGTGCTGCGGGCCGTCGACCTGGTCCGGGCCCGGCAGTTCAAGGGCTTCGGAGCCGGGGGTTCCCCGATTGTCAGTGGCGGATGCCAGACTTCCGCGGGTGAGCGAATTCCACGGCAGCGCGAGTCGCGGCCCGGCACCAAAGCCGAGCCGGACCCATCCCCCACGGACGCGGGCGACGGGGCTCCGGCACCGGCTCGCTGAGCTGCGCGGCGCCGACGTACCGGCGAAGGCCCTGGACGCGCGCGCCCTCGCGGCGCTGGCCGCCAACCCCGGGTGCCGCAGACGGGCGATCCTGGACGGCGCCGGGGTGGACAAGGCCAAGCTGGCGAGCGCGCTCGGGGCGCCCTCCGGTTTCGGCCAGTCGCAGTTCGCGCTGACCCGGGGCAACGCGTTCGAGGCCAAGGTGAAGGCCGACGGCGGCGCCGAGCTGCTGCGCCTCGCGCACACCCGGCTCGACCCGGGCGCCGAGGCCCCGGCAGCCGCCGCGGTGCCCGACTTGACCGCCCAGGGCCCCGAGGGTCGTACGGCCCGTACGGCACTCGCGCTGCGCGAGGCCACCCGCGCGGGCGGCTGGACGCTGCTCGACCATCCGATGCTCGCCCTGGACGTGGCGGGCTCGCTCGCGTTCCTGGAGCCGGACGCGGTGGTGGTGCACCCGGACGGCAGCTGGTCCGTGGTGGAGATCAAGTCCTTCCCGATGCTGGACGGCTCGGCGGACCCGGCGAAGGTGGGCGCCGCCGCCCGGCAGGCCGCGGTGTACGTGCTCGCCCTGGAGGACGTCGCCGCCCGCCTCGATCCCGCCCCTCGGGTGCGCCACCGGGTGCTGCTGGTGTGCCCCAAGGACTTCTCGAACCTGCCGGCCGGCTCCGCGGTCGACGTGCGCAAGCAGCGGGCGGTCACCGCGCGGCAGCTTGCCCGGCTCACCCGGATCGAGGAGATCGCCGACGCGCTGCCCGAGGGCACCTGTTTCGCGCCCGACCGGGACACCGAGGAGCTGACCGCCGCGGTGGCGGCGGTCCCGGCGACGTACGCGCCCGACTGCCTGTCCACCTGCGAACTGGCCTTCCACTGCCGGGAGCGGGCCCGCGCGGCCGGCGCGGTCACCCGTCTCGGCCGCCCGCTGCGCGCCGAACTGGGCGGCCTGACCACGGTCGAGGACGTCCTCGCGGCGGCCCGCGGCGAGCTGGGCGACCCGGACGACCCGGCGGTCGCGGCGCTGCGCCGGGCGGCGGCCCTGCGCGCGGAGGCGCTCCAGGAGGCCCGGGCGCGGGAGGTGGCGGCCGTATGTCGCTGATCGACACCCTCGCCCGGCTGGAGGCCGTCGGCAGCGGACGGGCCCAGCCCCTCGCGACCGTGCGGCACCGGCATCTCTCCGCCCGTCCCCTGGTGTTCGTGCCGCTCACCACCGCGGGCGAGGCCGGCGCCCCGCTCGGCGCGCTGGTCGGCACCGACCGGGACGCGCCCCGGCTGCTGGTCGTGCCGCAGCCCCGGGACCGCGATCTGCGCTTCACGTTCCTCGCCGAGCTGGCGGACGTGATCCTGCCGTACATCGACTCCTACGCCACCGAGGTGGAGGCCGCCGAGCGCACCGAGACCGATCCGGAGACCGGCAAGCGGGTCAAGGTCGAGACGGAGCTGTGCGCGGACGCGCCCCAGCTGATCGTGCCGAGCCGGGCGGGCCTGGCGTTCGTCCGGCTGCTGGGCCGCTCCATGCGGTTCCGCCGCACCGCCGAACAGGACCCGGAGGCGCCCTATCCGGCGCCGCCCCGGGTGCCGCTGCTCGGGCGCTGGCTCACCCACTACGGGGAGCGGTCCCGGGTCCCAGGATCCGCGCTGCTGCTCGCCCTCACCGATGTGCTCTCCCGGCACTGGGCGACCGGCCAGTCGGGCCTGGAGGACCAGCATCTGGGCGCGCTGCTCGCCTGGCTCGACCCCCCGGCGGGCAGCAGCGGCGCCGAGGCCGCGCGGGCCGCCGAGCTGGACCGGGACCCGGCCGGGCAGCTGCGGTGCCCGCCCGCAGGACCGGCCACCGACCCGGCGTTCGACAACAAGCTGCTGGCCCCGGCGATCGAGCGGTACGACCGGGCGCGCACCGCCCTCGCCGCCGCCGAGGACCCGCTGGAGGCCGACGACCGGCTGGCCGCGCTCACCCGGGCCGAGCGGGAGGTCCGCGGGCTGATCGAGAGCCAGGCCCGGCCCACCTGGGACGCGGTGTGGCGGGGCCTGGACCTGCTGCGGGCGCTGCCGGAGGGCGGGCGGGCCGAGGAGCGCTGGATCCGGGACCGCTGGTCGTTCACCGGGCACCGGGACCGGGTGCTGGCCGGGGAACCCCCGCAGCCGCGCCGGGACGACGCGGTGACGGCGGCGAACAAACTGGCCACCCGGGAGCGGGAACAGGCCCGCCTGGAGGCGCAGGAGGCGCTGGACGATCCGCTGGTGATGGCGGGGCGGCGGCTGGCCGGGGAGGCGTTCGCGGGCGAGGTGACCGAGGTCGTCATGGCGTACAGCGAGGGCAGGCGGCCGAGCCCGCGCCCCCTGGTGACGGTCCGCAGCGACGACCGGCCGCATCTGGCGGAGCGGGCGAAGGTGTACCGCTCGCTGGGCGGCCGCCCGCAGTCGGCGGAGTTCGTGGAGCAGGCGGCCGAGGACGTGGTCGTGCTGCGGATCCTCGACAAGATGGGCCGCGGCAAGGAGCCGGAGCCGGGTTCGGTGCCGGAGAAGGGCGACCGGGTCTGCTTCACCCTCTTCGAGCACGAGCAGCGCGGCGGGGCGAAGCTGCCCGACCCGGAGGAGACCCCGTGGACGCACGGCGGGCCGCCCGGCGAGGCCGTGGCGGAGGCCGCCGATCCGATCACCGAGGAGGATGTGCTGTGACGACCGTCGACGTCGACCCCGGGGCCGCCGCCGCCCGTGCCACGGACGCGATCCTCCGCGACACGCTGGCCGCCACTGAGCGGGGCGTGGTGGTGGACTCGCCGCCCGGCGCGGGCAAGTCGACGCTGGTGGTGCGGGCGGCGCTCGAACTCGCGGACGCGGGGCGCTCGTTGATGGTGGTGGCGCAGACCAACGCCCAGGTGGACGACCTGGTGCTGCGCCTCGCCGAGAAGAACCCCGAGCTGCCGGTGGGCCGGCTGCACAGCAGCGACGCCGAGGCGTACGACAAGGCCCTGGACGAGCTGCCCCAGGTGCGTACGTCGGCGAAGGCGGCCGACCTCGCCGGGCTGCCGGTGGTGCTGTCCACGGCGGCGAAGTGGGCGCATGTGAAGGTGGACGAGCCCTGGCGGCACGCGATCGTGGACGAGGCGTACCAGATGCGCTCGGACTCGCTGCTCGCGGTGGCCGGACTGTTCGAGCGGGCGCTGTTCGTGGGTGACCCCGGCCAGCTGGACCCGTTCGCGATCGTGGGCAGCGAGCAGTGGGCGGGGTTGTCGTACGACCCCTCGGCGTCCGCCGTCACCACGCTGCTCGCCCACAACCCCGGGCTGCCGCAGCACCGGCTGCCGGTCTCCTGGCGGCTGCCCGCGTCCGCGGCGCCCCTGGTCTCGGACGCGTTCTACCCGTACACCCCGTTCCGCAGCGGCACCGGGCCCGGTGACCGCCGGCTCGCCTTCGCGGTGCCCTCGGACGGCTCGGGCCCCGACCGGGTGATCGACGAGGCCGCCGCCACCGGCTGGGGCCTGCTGGAGCTGCCCGCCCGGCACACTCCGCGCACGGACCCGGAGGCGGTGCGCGCGGTGGCCGCGGTGGTCCGCCGCCTGCTGGACCGGGGCGGCGCGGCGGTGTCCGAGCGCTCCCCCGACCCGGCCCCCCTGACCGCCGCCCGGATCGCCGTCGGCACCGCCCATCGCGACCAGGCGGCCGCGGTCCGCTCCGCGCTGGCCGACCTGGGCGTCTTCGAGGTGACGGTCGACACGGCGAACCGGCTCCAGGGCCGCGAGTACGACATCACGGTCGTCCTGCACCCGCTCTCCGGCCGCCCCGACGCCACCGCCTTCCACCTGGAGACCGGCCGCCTGTGCGTCCTCGCCTCCCGGCACCGGCACGCCTGCATCATGGTCTGCCGCGAGGGCGTGAGCGACCTCCTGGACGACTACCCCTCCACCGAACCGGTCCAACTGGGCACCCTGGTCAAGTTTCCCGACGGCTGGGAGGCGAATCACGCGGTGCTGGCACATCTGGCCGAGCACCGGGTGCGCTGGCGGCCGTGACCGACATCCCGGAGCCCGACCGACAAGCACCGAACCCGCCCCACCCCTCGCCGGACGGAGTCCGGCACGCCGCCGGAGGCGGCCGATGAAACAGCCCGGACGGCTGGGAGGCCAATCACGCGGTGCTGGCGCACTTGACGGAGCACCGGGTGCGCTGGCGGCCGTGACTGCCGAGTGCGCGAAGGGACCGGCCCTGCCCCCTTGCCCGCACGCGAGACAATGGACGGTGGCCCGGCAGACCCGCGGGGTCCGGTTGTCAGAGCCGTACGAGGAGGAGATGAAGACATGGCGGAGCCCACGCCGCGTCGGAACGAACCGCGGCTACGCCCCGCGCCCCTGATCTTCGAGCCCGCGGAAGCGGCCGCCGATCCCGAGCACTTCTTCCAGCTGGAGTCCATCGAGGATCCCCGGGCGCTGCTGTCCCGGGCGACGGAGCTGACCCAGGCGTTCCGCGCGGCCGCCGACCGTGCCGTGGAGTTCCAGGCCATCGCCGCGGCTCAGCTCGCCGATCCGCGCCGGTTCGACCGGCTGACCACCGCCGACATCGCCGAGCGCGCGGAGTGGACCGAGGACTATGCCAAGAGGATGGTCGAGTTCGGCCGGGATCTGATGCGCGGGAACAGCGAGGGCCGTGCCACCGCCGATCCCGTGTGACAACCCGACGTGACCCTCACCTGGCATATGCCAGGCGGGCAAGATACTCCTCTCCCCCACCCCCTGTCCCGGCTTTCCGCAACTCAGCAGAACCGGTTGCTCACTGCCGGTAGACCTGATCGGCATGAGCGGTACTCCGAACGTCACCCGCGTCACCTCCGACGGCGCCGCCTGGCTCGCCTCGGCCGGGCCGTACCCGCGGCGCGCGCCCGCCCCGGCCGTCCTGCCCTGCGGCACCGTCTTCGACGTGGTGAGCGCCCCGGTCGTCTTCGGACGCCGGATGCTGGACCGGCTCTGGGACAACGGCCCCGGCTCAGGCCCGGTCGCGATGTCCCGTGGCCGGATGCTGCTGTTCTGCGCCCCCGGCACCGCCCACCGACTGCCCTCGCTGCTGGCCTGGGAGGAATGGGGCTCGCACCGGGCGGCGGCCGTACCGCCCCTGCTGTGCCACGGCACCGGTGACGCGGTGACCGTCCCCGCGCCGGACGGCGACCCCTCGGCCGACCCCCGCTGGCTGGTCGCCCCGGACGCGCGTCACCCCTGGTTACCGGGCCCGGAGGTGCTGCTGTGGGCGGCGGTGCGGGCGGCCAGGGCGGCGGTGCGGATATCGATTTTTCCTCCCCCGGATCAGGATGCTAAGGTCTACGACGTCAGCAGGCGCCGCTAGCTCAGTTGGTTAGAGCAGCTGACTCTTAATCAGCGGGTCCGGGGTTCGAGTCCCTGGCGGCGCACGCGATGGCGATGGCGAGTTCTGACCGTAGAAAACACGGTCTGGACTCGCCATCGCTGTTTTTGCGCGGCTTCGCCGCGCGGTGTGGGGGCTTCGCCACCCACGCCCCCCTCAGGTCGGCCCCGTGGACGTCGGCCGAGAGGTCAGCCTCTGATCCGCTGCGTGATCCGCACCGTCCAGGCCCCCGAAGCCGTCCTGTCCTCCACCTCGACCTTCACGCCCTCCCCCGGCACGGTGAAGCTCTCCCCCAGGGCGACCGGGGCGTCGGCCAGGGGTGGGTAGACGGAGTCGTCGGGGCAGGCCGAGGTGTGCGGGTGGGCGTCGACCACCTCGATGGGGCCGCCGCCCGACTCGGCGCCGCTGCGCACCCGGTAGACGAGAATGCCCTCACGGCAGGTGGCACGGTCATTGCCGGCGGCGACGCGGGCCTCGAAGGCGAGGGCGCTGTCCGGACCGGTACGCACCACCGCCAGCTTCACCCCGTCGCCGAGCCCGAAGGCGGGCGCCCCGCCGGTGCCCTGCACGGGGATGCCCGGCCCCGCGGCGAGGGGTTCCAGGGTGATCCGGGTCGGACCCGCGCCGCGTACGCACATCACCTGGCGCGGATCCAGCCACCCCAGCCGCCACTTGTGCCAGGCGAACAGATCGGGGGAGAGCCCGAACTGGCTGCCCATCAGGTCCCAGTCGCCGACGTACGTGTCCCAGTCGCCCTTGCCGTCGGCCGGGCGGTGGTAGAGGTCGGGCAGATCGAAGACATGGCCGCTCTCATGGGCGAGAACCAGCCGATCCGGTGGATGCTTCTCGAACACCGTGACGACCCGTCGCACGTCCGTGCCGTCCACATGGAGGGGCGTATCGAGGTTGACGACTTTGGTGGCGTCGGAGTCCACGCCGGGCGCGTCCGGATCGGCGACGAGGTACACCACCTGGTAGCGGGAGAAATCCACCACCTTGTCGGCCACTTTGAAGGCGTCGTTCAGATATGCGGCCCGGTCCTCGGCGGCCCAGTCCCGCCGTATGGCGTACGCCGTCGACGGACGGGGCATACGCAGCCAGTGCGTCAGTGGATGCGGGCGAACGGTGAATCTGCCGTAGGAGGCCTGCTCGAAGTAGCGGCTGGTCTGCGGGAAGTGGTCGGCGGTCAGTTCCGCCGGGGTGGTGCGCGGGGTGCCGTCCGGGAAGGACAGGAAGATCATCACCGCGTCCAGCGCCCGGGTGGGGCGCGTGTAGTCGGAGTCCCAGCTGTCGACGCCCTCGGAGTGGTGGGCCTCGGTGCGGTGCAGGGCGCACGGGGCGGTGGAGAAGGGCTCGGCGACCGACGGGCCGGTGAAGATCGAGGTCGCGGCCAGCGCCGACAGCGTGGTGCACACGGCGGCGGTGCTGCGCAGCAGGGGCACGGACATGACCTCCGGACGCGGTTCGACAGACCCGCACCCAGGTTGCTGCGTTTCGCCACTCGATGCCCTGTTTGTCTGCACCAGAAGGGTGAGCGCTCCCCATTTGGGCGCCGGCGCACTACGGCGCTCGACACCCCCGATTCACTCACGGAACGTCACAACTGGTCGAGGGGCTCAATAACCCGTCCAGGTGCGGGCAGAAACGATCTGTCAGAAAGTCTGTCCGGTCCGGGACACTGGACGATGGCTGGAAGGGCCCGGGGCCAGCCTCTATGATCGGCACACTTTCCGGCACGGACAGAGATCGAGTGCACTGCGGGAGCGAGCGGTGAGCGGAACGTCCGAAGGGCCGACGCCCGCGGCAGACCTCGACCGGTCAGCCGTCACAGACAGTGATCACATCACCTACGACCGTGTCTTCGGAGCGGCGCCGCTCGCCATGGCCGTCGTGGATCGCGAGGGATTCGTCCTGCGCGCGAACCCGGCCTTCGGCGAGCTGCTCGGCACCGACTGCGACACACTCTCCGGCCGGTCAGCCGCCGATCTGGTGGACCTGACCGCCGACGCGCGTTCCTGGCACGCCTATCGGGAGGTGCTGTGCGGGCGGCAGGCCAGGCTGCGCTGCACCCGCAGACTGAAACATCCCGGGGGCACCTCGGTGTGGGTGCAGCTCACCGTGGTGCCGCTGGCCGACGGCGAGGCGGGCGTACTGCTGTCCGTCGCCGACATCAGCGCCCGCCGTGAACTCCAGGCACGGCTACGGCACTTGCAGATGCACGACCCGGTGACCCGGCTGCCCAACCGCACCCTGTTCTTCGAGCGCCTCTCGGCCGCGCTGGAGGCGGAGTCGTACGAGCAGAGCGGCACCGGCCGGATCGGGCTGTGCTATCTGGACCTCGACGGGTTCAAGGCGGTCAATGACACGCTCGGCCATCGTGTCGGGGACCGGCTGCTCGCGGCCGTGGCCGAGCGGCTGACCAGGGTCGCCGACGAGGCCGGGTTCGCGCGCGCCGCGACCCCCTTGGTGGCCCGGCTCGGTGGGGACGAGTTCGCGCTGCTGGTGGAGGACTCCACCGGCACCGAACAGCTCGCCGATCTCGCCGAGTCGGCGCTCGAGGCCCTTCAGGAGCCCTTCGACCTGGCCGGGCAGCGGCTGTCGCTGACGGCGTCCATCGGGGTCGTGGAGCGGCACGCGGCGGGCACCACGGCGACCGGTCTGATGCAGGCGGCGGATACGACGCTCTACTGGGCGAAGGCCGACGGCAAGGGCCGCTGGACGCTGTTCGACCCCGAGCGCAACGCACACCGGATGACCCGGCAGGCGCTGTCCTCCACGCTGCGGCCCGCCATCGAGCGGGGTGAATTCGCCCTGGAGTACCAGCCGTTGGTGGGTATGGAGGACGGCCGGCTGTCCGGGGTGGAGGCGCTGGTGCGCTGGCATCATCCGCAGTTCGGCACGCTGACGCCGAATCGGTTCATCGGGCTGGCCGAGGAGGACGGCTCGATCGTGCAGCTCGGCCGCTGGGCGCTGGTCACCGCGTGCCGGCAGGCCCGCCGCTGGCAGTTGGCGCATCCCGGTGAGCCGCCGATCTTCGTCAGCGTGAACGTGGCCGTGCGCCAGGTGTGGGACTCCGACCTGGTGGCCGATGTGGCGCAGACCCTGGCGGACACCGGACTGGCCCCGCATCTGCTCCAGTTGGAGCTGACCGAGTCCGCGGTGATGGGCTCGGCGGGCCGTCCGCTCCAGGCGTTGCAGGCCCTCAGCGACATGGGGGTGCGCATCGCCATCGACGACTTCGGCACCGGCTACTCCAACCTCGCCTACCTCAGCCGGCTCCCGGTCTCGACGCTGAAGCTGGACGGTTCCTTCGTCCGCGGCTTCCAGTACGAGGAGGCGTCCAAGGGGGCCGCGCCCAACCCCGCCGACGAGGTGATCGTGGAGGCGATGATCCAACTCGCTCACCGGCTGGGCCTCACGGTCACCGCCGAGTGCGTGGAGACCTCCGCCCAGGCCACCCGGCTGCGCCGCATCGGCTGCGACACCGGCCAGGGCTGGCTGTACTCCCGCCCGGTCCCGCCGGACCGCATCTCCGAACTGCTGGGGGCGCGGGCGTACACGGCGACGACGTGAGGCGGGTCCCGCACAGGGGCGGCAGGCCGCCTAGGGCCTGTCTGACAATTCCCGTCGTCGCCCGGAGGGCGGCCGCGCGGCGTCAGGTGCGTGCTCTCGGGGTGCCGGGCGTAGGCCCTCGTACTGGACGTACTTGGGTCTGCGCCCGGTGCCGCGAGAGTGCGTGCATGGCGTCGCGCGGCAGACGGGAATTGTCAGACAGGCCCTAGGTGTATTGACCACGAGCGTTGT
>NZ_MUNF01000509.1 GCF_002154555.1 Streptomyces murinus | reverse complement strand
GTGCTCGCTGAGCTGCCGCCCTGATGAGCCCCGGGCGGCAGCTCAGCGAGCACGCGGCCAAGCAGCTGCTGCGCGCCTACGGCATCCGGGTGCCCCGCGAACAGCTGGTGACCAGTGCCGCGGCGGCCGTCCGCGCGGCGGCCCAGATCGGCTACCCGGTGGTGATGAAGGCCTCCGGTGACCGGCTCGCCCACAAGACCGAGCTGGGCCTGGTGCGGATCGGCCTCACCTCCGCCAGCCAAGTGCGCGACGCCTACCGCGAGTTCAACGACATCGCGCGCTACGAGGGCGTCCCGCTGGACGGCATCCTGGTCTGCCAGATGGTCGAGCGGGGCGTGGAGATGGTCGTCGGGGTCACCCATGACGAGCTGTTCGGGCCGACCGTGACCGCCGGGCTCGGGGGCGTCCTGGTCGAGGTGCTGCGCGACACCGCCGTACGCGTGCCCCCGTTCGGCGAGGACCAGGCCCACGCCCTGCTCGGGGATCTGCGCGGCCGGGCCCTCCTGGACGGCGTCCGGGGGCGGGCGCCCGCCGATGTGGACGCCCTGGTGGAGGTGATCCTGCGCGTCCAGCGCATGGCCCTCGAACTGGGCGATCACATCGCCGAGTTGGACATTAACCCGCTGATGGTGCTGCCCCGGGGCCAGGGCGCGGTGGCGCTGGACGCGCTGGTGGTGTGCCGATGACCGGGGTGGAGCACGAGGTGCGCGACCATGTCTCGTACCTCACCCTGAACCGCCCCGAGACCCTGAACGCCCTCACGCCCGCGCTGCGCGACCGCCTCGTCGACCTGCTGGCCGAGGCGTCCGCCGACCCGGCCGTGCGCGCGGTGCTCCTCACCGGCACCGGCCGGGGCTTCTGCGCGGGCGCCGACCTGCGCTCGGGGACGGACTCCCGCTCGGGAACGGACTCCCCCCGGATCCCCGGCGATGTCGCCCGCACCCTGCGCACCGGCGCCCAGCGCCTGATCGCCGCCGTCCTCGACTGCGAGAAGCCGGTGATCGCGGCGGTGAACGGCACGGCGGCTGGCCTCGGCGCGCATCTCGCCCTCGCCTGCGATCTGGTCCTGGCCGCCGAACCGGCCCGTTTCATCGAGGTCTTCGTACGGCGCGGACTCGTACCGGACGCGGGCGGGGCCTACCTCCTGCCCCGGCTGACCGGTCTCCAGCGGGCGAAGGAGCTGATGTTCTTCGGCGACGCGCTGTCCGCGCCGGAGGCGGAGCGGCTCGGCCTCGTCAACCGGGTCCTCCCGGAAGGGGAGTTGGCGAAGACGGCCCGCGACTGGGCCACCCGGCTCGCCACCGGCCCGACCCGTGCCCTCGCCCTCACCAAGCACCTCCTCAACTCCTCCCTCGACAGCGACCGCCCGGCCGCCTTCGCGGCGGAGGCATGGGCGCAGGAGATCAACCTGACGACACAGGACGCCGGGGAGGGACTGCGCGCGTTCGCGGAGCGAAGAGGGCCTGAATTCCTGGGGCGTTGAGACCGCCCGACGACCCCACAGCCCCCTGCCCTAGGGTGTCGCGCCATGGGATGGGGACCTTGGCGCAAGAAGGACGGGCCGGTCGCGAACGAGCCGATCGGCCCGAAGGAGTCACTGGCGCTGAGGCTGGTGGCGGAGCGGCTCGGCGGACTCGGCGGGGCGGCCTGGGAGGTCGCAGGGGACCGGGTGCGGGGGCCGGGCCGGGTGGCCGTCGTACTCGGTCATGACCACGAGGGCTCCGAGGGGCATGTGGACCTCACCTTCGTGCTGGACACCGACCGCCCGGAGCAGACCTCACTGCCGGACTGCGTCTCCGGATTCGGGCCCACGCCCGAGGCGAAGCTCGAACGGGCCGTGCGGATGTGGGCGACGACCACCGGCGCGGCCGTACTGGAGACGCTGGAGCAACGCGGGCGGCACGGCGCCCACTTCCCGGCACAGGATCCGGACGGCTTTCCCGGCCGGCACGCGATCCAGGGCGGCATCGTCGGCTGGGGAGCCGGGCCCGAGCACAGCTCGGTCCAGCGGTGGGCCGCCGACCGGGCACTCCTGCCGCTGATCGCCCCGGCCCTGACCGCGGACGGCCTGCCCCGCCAGGGGCTGATCGGCGTCAAGCTCTTCTTCGGCACCTTCCACGGCAAGGACACGGCCGAGGTCCGGGTCAACGGCCGTACCAGCGAGGCGGCTTCGGCGGCCCTGCTGAGCGCGGACTGGCCGCGCCCGCCCTCGGGCGGCTCGTACGCGCGCACCTACGCGGTCCTCGTCCACCCGTCCTGACCCTTCGCGCCCCTTCCTGTCTGACGCCCTGTCAGCTTCAATGGAGGGGTGATGGGACACGCAGGAGCCGCAGCCGCAGCCGTCCGCTATCTGGGCCTGCACCCGGTGGATCCGCTGCCGCGCCCGGAGCTGCGCTGTGTGCGGGCGGACGAGCGGGCGCCGGTGGACCAGGCCGAGTTCCGCCGCGTCCTCGGCACCTTCGCGAGCGGGATCACGGTCATCACGGCGCCGGCCGCCGAGGGCGAGAGCGGCCCGGCCGGTTTCGCCTGCCAGTCCTTCTCCTCGCTCTCCCTCGACCCGCCCCTGGTCTGCTTCATGGTGGCCCGTACGTCCACCACCTGGCCCCGCATCGCCCGCGCCGGCGTCTTCTGCGTCAACATCCTCGGCGCCGACCAGGCCGAGCTGTGCCGGGCCTTCGCGGTGCGCGGCGCCGACAAGTTCGCGGGCGTCCCGCACACCCCCGCGCCCCGTACGGGCTCCCCCAGGCTCCTGGGCGCCACCGCCTGGATCGACTGCGCCGTCCACGCGGTCCACCCCGGCGGCGACCATCTGATCGTGACCGGCCGGGTCGACGCCCTCGGCACCACCGACGACCCCCCGGCCCCGCTCCTCTTCCACCGGGGCCGGTTCGGACGGCTCGCCGACTAGGGCCTGTCCGGCGGACCTCGTGGTGGCCGTGGGCCTCGGCGCTCCCTTCGACGGACTCGCCGCCCGCCACAAGGCCGGAGCCCACCTGACCGCCGTTCCACACCAACAGGACCTGCTACCGGGCCACTTGGCCGGAACCAGCCGCATGCACGCCGTATTACCCGTCATGTAATCGACGCGATGCGGGACCTCTGACAGGGTCGGGATCATGACGACTTCCGAAGCCCATGACCCCCGCCAGGACAGCCTCGACGCGGCCGTCTCCCGGCTGAAGGCCGAGGCGGGCGGACGCCTCGCGGCCCGGCACCGCGTCGACCTGGACCCGGCCGGGCTGGCCCGCGCGGCCGGCGTCGACCCGGCCCTGATCGAGGAGCGGTTCCCCGACCGGGACGCCCTGTTGACCGAGCTGGTGCTGGCCGCCTACAACGCGATGGGCGACAGCGCGGAGCGGGCCGCGGCCGAGGCGCAGAAGGCCGGGGCCGAGCTGCTGAGCCGCTGGGTCGCCTGCTGCGAGGGCGTCCGCACGTGGGCGCTCGCCCACCCCGAGGAGTACGTGCTGATCTGGGGCCGCCCGGTGCCCGGTTACGACGCCCCGCCGGAGACGATGGCCGCGGGCGCCCGCACGGTCCTGGTCCTGCTCGGCCTGGTCCGCGAGGCGTTGGCGGCCGGCGAACTCGCCGTGGACCACGTGCCCGCGCCCGAACTGTCCGAGGGCATGGCCCGCACGATCGAGCCGCTGGCCCAGGGCATGCTGAGCGGCCTGCCCACCCCGGTCATCACCCGCATGCTGATCGTCTGGACCCAGCTGCACGGCATGGTCGGCTTCGAGGTCAACGGCCATATCGCGGGCGTCGCCGCCGACCCGGCCGCCTTCTTCACCCATGCGGCCACCGCCATGGGCCAGTACATCGGTCTGCCGCACTGATCCCGTGATCCCGTGAGCCCCAGCCGCGCTCCAGCCAACGACCCTGGGGGCGTACGAAGATCGCTCGGTGGCCGGCCCCGCCGGGCAACCCGGCGGGGCCGGTCAGATCGTCGTGCGCGTAGAGGGTGCGCTTGGGCACCGGCGCAGTGCCGCGGGCAAACGATTCTGTTCACTCAAGCGATCCGAGAAGAGTTCCTGAGCGGGCCGACCCTTCACCCGGACGGGCGGGACACGAGCATGGGCGTACGCCGAGCAGCCGACGCCCTGCGAACGGCCCGCGCCGAGCGACGCGTCACGGCCGGCCACCCGTCCGCCGCGGCCATGGTCCGGCCCCTCCGTCAGCCCGTCGCGAGGACCGGCTCGGGCGGGCGGACCCTGCGGATCACCAGGGACATCAGCGCCGCCGCCGCGCACAGCGTGCCCGAGGCGTACCAGACGAGGTCGTAGGAGCCGAAGACATCACGGGCGAGCCCGCCGAGGTAGGCCACGAGCGCGGCGCCGATCTGGTGGGAGGCCAGCACCCAGCCGAAGACGATCGCGCTGTCCTCGCCGAACTGCTCACGGCACAGGGCGAGGGTGGGCGGGACGGTGGCCACCCAGTCGAGGCCGTAGAAGACGATGAAGAACAGCATCGGCGGATGGACCGAGGGGGCCAGCAGCATCGGCAGGAAGACCAGGGACAGGCCGCGCAGGGCGTAGTAGACGGCCAGCAGGCGGCGCGGCTCGAAGCGGTCGGTGAACCAGCCGGAGGCGATGGTGCCGACGACGTCGAACACCCCGATCACCGCGAGCAGCGAGGCCGCGGTCGTCACCGGCATGCCGTGGTCGTGCTCGGCGGGCACGAAGTGGGTCTGGATCAGGCCGTTGGTGGAGGCGCCGCAGATCGCGAAGGTACCGGCGAGGAGCCAGAAGGTGCCGGTGCGCACGGAGGCCGACAGGACCTTGAGGGTGCGCCGGGCTGCGCCCGTCGCCGGGGGCGGCTTCGGCAGGAACTCCGCGGACCCGTAGGGGTTCTGCCCGACGTCCGCCGGGTGGTCGTGCAGCAGCAGCCAGACGAAGGGCACCACGGCCAGGGCGGCGAGGGCGACGGTCACGGCGGCGGGCCGCCAGCCGTGGTGCTCGACCATCCAGGACAGCAGCGGCAGGAAGACCAGCTGACCGGAGGCGGACGCGGCGGTCAGGATGCCGGTGACCAGGCCCCGGCGCGCGGTGAACCAGCGGTTGGTGACCGTCGCCGCGAAGGCCAGCGCCATCGAGCCGGTGCCGAGCCCGACGAGCAGTCCCCAGCACAGCCACAGCTGCCAGGCCGCCGTCATCCACACGGTCAGCCCGGAGCCGATCGCGATCACGGTCAGCGCCACCGCGACCACCCGCCGGATGCCGAAGCGGTCCATCAGCGCGGCGGCGAACGGCGCGGTCACGCCGTAGAGCGCGAGATTGAGGGAGACGGCCGCGCCGATCGTGCCGTGCGACCAGCCGAACTCCTGGTGCAGCGGGTCGATCAGCAGACTGGGCAGGGAGCGGAAGGCGGCCGCGCCGGTGATCGTGACGAAGGTGACGGCCGCGACGAACCAGGCGCGGTGCAGGCGGGTGCGCGCCGGGCGCGGATCGGGCGGAGCGGCCTGGGTGGGGACGGCGGCGGGGTTTGTCTGAATCACGTCATACAGCGTCCGCATTTCCTTCCCGCGCATCGAGTGGCCCGAAGGACAGCATTCGCTAGGATCGGGCCATGAGTATCGATCGGGCCAGGCACGCCGACCGGGCCTTGCCTGCCGACCGGACCGCGCACGCTGATCGGGCCGCGCACGCCACCGAGGAGTACCGCCCGCACCGGGTCGCCGTCCTCGCCCTGGACGGGCTGCTCCCCTTCGAGCTGGGCATCCCGCACCGCATCTTCGGCCGCCCCAGGGACGCCCTGGGCCGGCCGCTGTACGAGGTGTTCACCTGCTCGGTACGACCCCCGGGCCCGGTGGAGACGGACGCCGACTTCGCCGTCCAGGTGCCGCACGGCCCCGAGGCGCTGACCTGCGCCGACACGGTGATCGTCCCGGCGTCGTACGAGCTGGGCCCGGTCTTCGAGGAGGGCAGGCTGACCGAGGAACTGGCCGCCGCGCTCACCCTGATCCGGCCCGGCACCCGGCTCGCCTCCATCTGCACCGGGGTGTACGTCCTCGCCGCCGCCGGATATCTCGACGGTCGCCGGGCGACCACCCACTGGGCCGAGGCGGACCACTTCCAGCGGCTGTTCCCGAGGATCGAGGTGGACGCGGACGTGCTGTTCATCGACGACGGCGACGTGCTGACCTCGGCCGGGGTGGCCGCCGGGATCGATCTGTGCCTGCACATGGTCCGCCGCGACTTCGGCACGGCCGTCGCCAATGACGTGGCCCGGCGGATGGTCGTCCCGCCGCATCGCGACGGCGGCCAGGCCCAGTACATAGAGCGCCCGGTGCCCGACCCCCAGCTCGCCACCACCACCGGCGCCCGCGCCTGGGCACTGGCCCGGCTGCACGAACCGATCCAGCTGCGCGACCTGGCCGAGCAGGAGGCCATGTCGGTACGCACCTTCACCCGCCGCTTCCGCGAGGAGGTCGGCGTCAGCCCCGGCCAGTGGCTCAGCCGCCAACGCATCGAGCGCGCCCGCCAGTTGCTGGAGTCCACCGACCTCTCCATGGACCAGGTGGCCCGTACCTCGGGCTTCGGCACGGCACAGTCGATGCGCCAGCACATGCAGCAGGCGCTGGGCGTGACCCCGACGACGTATCGGCGGACGTTCAGGGCGCTCGCCGTGGACGCCTGAGGGGCGCACGGCGTGGGCCCCTCAGGGGCGCGCGGCGGAAGCCGCGTACGGCCCGCCGGCCCACACCGATCCGCACCGGCCCACGTCGGTCCGCTCCGGCCCGCGTCGGCCCCCGCCGGTCAGAACGTGAGCACCGCCCGCGCCACCCGTCCCGCCCTCGCGTCCGCTCGGGCCTTCTCGAAGTCCTCCACCGGGTAGACAGCGGAGACCAACTCGTCGAGCAGCAGGCGGCCTTGGCGGTACAGGTCGGCGTACAGGGCGATGTCGTGCTGGGGGCGGGCGGAGCCGTAGCGGCAGCCCAGGATGGACTTGTCCAGGTAGAGGGTGGAGACGCGGAAGGACGCCTCGGCGGCGGCCGGGGGCACACCGAGGAGGATCGCCTGGCCGTGCCGGTCGAGCAGATCGACGGCCTGCCGGATCAGCTCCACCCGGCCGACACACTCGAAGACGTGGTCGGCCCCCGTCGGCAGCAGCTCCCGCACCGCGTCCGCCGAGGTCAGGAAGTCGGTGGCGCCGAACTCCCGGGCTATCGCCGCCTTCGCCGGGTTGGCGTCCACAGCCACGATCCGCAGGGCGCCCGCGAGCCGCGCCCCCTGGAGCACGTTCAGGCCGATGCCGCCGGTGCCGATGACGACGACGCTGTCCCCGCACCGCACCCGCGCCCGGTTCAGTACGGCACCGACCCCGGTGAGCACCCCGCAGCCGATCAGCGCGGCGGACTCCAGGGGGATGTCACGGGGTATGCGGACCGCCTGGACCGCCCGGACGACGGTGCGTTCCGCGAAGGCGGAGTTGGCGGCGAACTGATGGACGGGCTCCGCCCCCGCCAGGGTGAAGGGCCGCTGGGGGCGCCCGATCGCCTGCCGGCACATCGTCGGGCGGCCCCGGTCGCACTCCGGGCAGGTGCCGCAGTTGGCGAGCGTGGACAGGGCCACATGGTCGCCGGGCGCGACATGGGTGACCCCCGCGCCGACCGCCTCCACCACACCGGCGCCCTCGTGCCCGAGCACCACCGGGACCGGGAACGGGATGGTGCCGTCCACCACCGACAGATCGCTGTGGCACAGCCCCGCCGCCGCGATCGCGACCAGCACCTCGCCAGGACCCGGCTCCCGTACCGCCAGATCGTCCACGACCCGCACCCACCGGCCGTCGAACACCACACCCCGCATCACCCGACCCCCTTCGGCTCCCTGGGCAACCCGAGCACACGCTCGGCGATGATCGTGCGCTGGATCTGGTCCGAGCCGCCGTAGATGGTGTCGGCCCGGGAGAAGAGGAACAGCTGCTGGTCCGCGTCGATCCGGTACGGCTCCTCGGCCGACCACTCCCCGGGC
>NZ_MUNF01000508.1 GCF_002154555.1 Streptomyces murinus | reverse complement strand
ACCTCGTCCAGCTGGAGGTGGACGGAGCGGAAGCGGGGCCCGACGACGTTCCAGTGGATCTGCTTGGCGACCAGGGACAGGTCCACCAGGTCGACCAGCGCGCCTTGCAGCGCCTCGGCCACGGTCTTCAGGTCCGCGTCGGCCAACGGGCTCTTCACGACGTACATCCGCTTCCTCCGGCGCTCCGGCGGCCCTCACGGCCGACATGTCCCTCCACCATGACCGCCGCACCAGGACCCGGCAAATGGACGCATCGAAGCACATACACGCACACATACGGATGTACAGCACCAGACGCATACGGGCGCACAGCACGAGGCCCCGGCCACGCTCCCCGAGGATCTCCCGAGAAGCCCGGCCGGGGCCTCGTCCATGTCTGGCTGTGTCTGGCTGTGCCCGTCGGGCGCGGCGCCGCGTAGGTCAGGCGGCGACGACGTCCACCGCCTTCGCGGGTGCCTTGATGGTCACCCGTTCCGGTGGCACACCGGTCACCGAGACGGAACCCAGCATCGGACGGACCGGCGTGGGTACGGGCTCGGTGGCCGCGGCGGACTGGGCCAGCTCGGCGAGCGCCAGTTCGTCGCTCACTTCACGCATGAGTTCCGACATCCGTACGTCCAGCGCGTCGCAGATGGCGGAGAGCAGCTCGGAGGAAGCCTCCTTCTGCCCCCGCTCCACCTCGGAGAGATAGCCGAGTGAGACTCGGGCGGACGAGGAGACTTCGCGCAGAGTACGGCCCTGGCGTTGGCGCTGCCGACGCAGCACGTCACCCAGCAGGCGACGGAGCAGAATCATCGGTGGCTCCCTCCTCGGACCGCGTAGCCGCATCCTTCACGCCCCACCGTACCGCCTCGCGCTGCGGCCGTGCGGGGAGCGATGTCGTGTTCACTCAGGGCTGCAAACATCAAAACCCCCCGTTCCGTTCCGTATCCTGTGCCCGCTCATTTCCGAACTGTTCGCCCGCGATCCGCTCCAGGAGCAGTGCGAGTACGCTCCGTACACTCTCCCTACGGATTTCCGTACGGCTGCCGTTCAACCGCAGGGCCTCCACTTTTCCGCCACCGGCGGAAGGCGCGGCCGGTGTCAGCGGTCCGTCAGCGGCCACGAAGACCGTGCCGACCGGTTGGCCGTCCTGCGGGTCGGGACCGGCGACCCCGGTGGTCGCGATGCCCCAGTCGGCATCCAGAGCCTTGCGTACCCCGGCCGCCATCTGGGCCGCGACCTGCGGGTCCACCGCTCCGCGCCGCTCCAGCAGGGCGGCGTCGACGCCCAGCAGCCGGTGCTTGAGTTCCGTGGCGTAGGCGGTGACCGAGCCCCGGAACACCTTGGAGGCTCCAGGTACCGCGGTGATCTCCGCCGCCACCAGGCCACCCGTGAGCGACTCGGCGACCGCGAGGGTCTCGCCCCTCACTGTCAGTAGTCGCACCAGTTCGGTGGCCGGGGAACTCACGCTTCCGTCTCCTCCAACGCCGCCGCGCGCTCGGCGATTCCCTGCCTGCGCAGCACAATGGCTTGTCTTACGTAGTCGAGGCCGGTGGCAACGGTCAGGACGACCGCCGCGGCCATCACCCAGAACCGGAGTGAGGCCAGCCATCCGGTGAGCGCCAGCACATACATGCCGACAGCCACGCCCTGGGTCAGGGTCTTCAGCTTGCCGCCGCGGCTGGCCGGGATCACGCCGTAGCGAATGACCAGAAAACGCATCAGTGTGATGCCGAGTTCCCGGCCGAGGATCACGATCGTCACCCACCACGGCAGATCGCCGAGCGAGGACAGACAGATCAGCGCCGCCCCCATGATCGCCTTGTCGGCGATGGGGTCGGCGATCTTGCCGAAGTCGGTGACCAGGTTGTAGGTGCGCGCGAGATGACCGTCGAACAGGTCGGTGATCATGGCGATGGCGAAGGCCGCCCAGGCCAGCGAGCGCCAGGCCGGGTCGTAGCCGCCGTCCGCCAGCATCAGCGCCACGAAGCCGGGCACCAGAACCAGCCGGAGCATGGTCAGCAGATTGGCGACGTTCCACACACTCGCCTGGTTGACCGCCGCGGCCGTGATCTTGCCGCCGCGTGGGGGCCTGCCCTCGGCCGTGGCGTCGGCACCGGCGGCGGACCGGCCGGCAGCGGACTCGCCGCCGGAAGCGGACCGGCCGGGCGCGGCCATACCGGAAGCGGACGCGGAACCGGAGACCTCGGACGCAACGCCGTCGGCAGCGGCGGCGGTGCTCCGTGCGCCCTGCGCGCCGGAAGGGCCGCCCGCGGCGGATGCCGGGACTCCGGTCATCTGCCCGCCTCCTCACTACACGCGAGCGAGCCGGTCAGCGGCTCGGCCACCAGGTCGACACCCTCCGTACCGACCACCTTCGCCTCGACCATACGTCCCACGGCGAGGCCCTCGCCGCTCGTGAGCAGCACCTGGCCGTCGGTCTCGGGCGCCTGGTGTGCGGCCCGGCCGTACACACCCTCTTCCTCGTCGACCGACTCGACCATGACGTGCACGCTCTCGCCGACGCGCTCCTCGGCGCGCTGCGAGACCAGCTCCTCGGCGAGCCGGGAGATGCGGGCCAGCCGCTCGGCCACGACGTCCTCGTCCAGCTTGTTGTCGTAGGTGGCCGCCTCGGTGCCCTCCTCGTCCGAGTAGCCGAAGACACCGATGGCGTCCAGGCGGGCGCCGGTCAGGAAGCGCTCCAGCTCGGCGAGGTCCGCCTCGCTCTCGCCGGGGAAGCCGACGATGAAGTTGGAGCGCACACCGGCCTCGGGGGCCTTGGAGCGGATGGTGTCGAGCAGCTCCAGGAAGCGGTCGGTGTCACCGAAGCGGCGCATGGAGCGCAGCACGGCGGGCGCCGAGTGCTGGAAGGAGAGGTCGAAGTACGGCGCGATCTTGGGCGTCGAGGTCAGTACGTCGATCAGCCCGGGGCGCATCTCGGCCGGCTGGAGGTAGCTCACCCGGACCCGCTCGATGCCGTCGATCCCGGCCAGTTCGGGCAGCAGGGACTCCAGGAGGCGGATGTCACCGAGGTCCTTGCCGTACGACGTGTTGTTCTCGGAGACCAGCATGATCTCCTTCACGCCCTGCTCGGCCAGCCAGCGCGACTCGTTGAGCACGTCGCTGGGGCGGCGGGAGATGAAGGAGCCGCGGAAGGACGGGATGGCACAGAAGGAGCAGCGCCGGTCGCAGCCGGAAGCGAGCTTCACCGAGGCCACGGGGGCGCCGTCCAGCCGGCGGCGCAGGGGCGCGCGGGGGCCGGAGGCGGGCGCCAGGCCCTCGGGCAGATCGGTGGGGCCGTGGCCCGGCAGCGCGACGGAGGCGGCCGAGTCCTGGCGCTCGGCCGGGCTGATCGGCAGCAGCTTGCGGCGGTCGCGCGGGGTGTGCGAGGCGTGGACACCGCCGGCCAGGATGGTCTGGAGGCGGTCGGAGATGTCGGTGTAGTCGTCGAAGCCGAGCACACCGTCGGCCTCGGGCAGCGCCTCGGCCAGTTCCTTGCCGTACCGCTCGGCCATGCAGCCCACCGCCACGACGGCCTGGGTTCTGCCATGGCCCTTGAGGTCGTTGGCCTCCAGGAGGGCGTCGACGGAGTCCTTCTTGGCGGCCTCGACAAAGCCACAGGTGTTCACGACGGCGACGTCGGCGTCCTCGGCGTCCTCGACCAGCTGCCAGCCGTCCGCCTCCAAACGGCCTGCGAGCTCCTCGGAATCCACCTCGTTACGAGCGCAGCCGAGAGTGACGAGTGCGACGGTACGGCGTTCAGGCATGGGCTCAAGAGTACTTTGTCTCACCGACAGCCCATGTCGACGGGGTTGGCCGAACTCGGCCGACCCCGTCGGCGGGGCGCGCGGCGGGCCGGATCAGCCCGCGACCGGGTCGCCCTTGGTGTACGTCAGGCGCTCCACGGCGCCG
Organism: Streptomyces murinus; assembly: GCF_002154555.1. Lineage (GTDB taxonomy): Bacteria > Actinomycetota > Actinomycetes > Streptomycetales > Streptomycetaceae > Streptomyces > Streptomyces murinus. Next base: position 14,675 of record NZ_MUNF01000508.1, on the reverse strand, counting down.
GGCCGGAAGTTGTCCTCGATCTTCTTGCCGTTCACATACAGCTCGATCGCGCCGGCGTCACCGAGGATCAGATTGATCTTGGCGCTGTCTTGGAAGGTCTTGGACTGGCCCTTGTCCAGCAGGCCGTCGAAGAGCATCCGCCCGTTGTGGTCCTTGGCCGAGATCCAGCTGCGGCCGTTGGGCGCGCTGACCTGGACGGTGACCTTGTCCTGCGGGGCGGCCGCGATGGCGCTGTCGGTGGGCTCCGGGGCCGGGTCGGTGGGCTTGTCCTTGGTGGGCGCGGGCGAGGCGGCCTTGCTGGCGGCGGGTGTGGAGCCCTCGGCGAGCTGCGACTTGGAGTCGCTGCCGCCGTCGCCGCCCTTGACCGCGGTGAAGCCGACGAAACCGATCACCACGACGATCGCGGCGACCATCGCCGCGGTCCAGTTGGGGCCCCGGCGCTCAGGACGGATCCGCTCGGCCTCGAACAGGGGCGCCGCGGGAGTGGGCGCGGGCCGGCCGCCGTGCTCGGCGTCGTACTGGGCGACCAACGGCTCGGGATCGAGATGGACGGCCCTGGCCAGGTTTCGGATGTGGCCGCGCGCATACACGGCGCCGCCGCAGGGGCCGAAGTCGTCCGCCTCGATGGCGTGCACGATGGCGAGGCGGACACGAGTGGCGCTGCTGACGTCGTCCACGGTGAGCCCGGCCGCGATCCGCGCCTGCTGGAGGGCACGGCCCACGGAGATTCGGGCTTCCTGGGACTCGTCTGGGAAGGGACGCTCGTCTTCAGGGGAGTTGCCGATGGACACGGGGGCGCCTTTCGAGCGTGTAGCCACCTGTGCTGGAAGCTCAGTCTAGGGGGGGTACGAAAGGGTGGGGCAACCGGGCGGTAGGAACTTCTACGCCATCGGAATGGCCCGACACTCCGAGGGCTGAACAGGCGGATACCCCGAGAAGGGACGCTCACCTGTCCTCTCGCTCAACTTGACGTAGGACAAAGGGAAACGGTTGCCCGCCGCTCTCTAACGGGTGGATCACGGCGGGCGGGGACGCAGCACGACGGCACGGCTGGATCACGCCGGAACGAACGCAGTACGGCGTACCTCCGCCCGGCGTTCGTCGTGCGGAACCGGGCGGCTCTTATTACTATCCCTCGGATTCGCCGCGAATCACGGCGAGCACGCCGTCCAGTTCGTCGGGTTTCACCAGAACGTCACGTGCCTTGGATCCCTCGCTGGGCCCCACGATGTTGCGGGACTCCATGAGGTCCATCAGCCGCCCGGCCTTGGCGAAGCCGACGCGCAGCTTGCGCTGGAGCATGGACGTGGACCCGAACTGGGTGGACACGACGAGTTCGGCCGCCTGGCAGAGCAGGTCCAGGTCGTCGCCGATGTCCTCGTCGATCTCCTTCTTCTGCTTGGTGCCGACCGTGACGTCCTCGCGGAAGACCGGCGTCATCTGCTCCTTGCAGTGCCGTACGACCTCCGCGACCTCCTCCTCGGTCACGAAGGCGCCCTGCATACGGGTCGGCTTGTTGGCGCCCATCGGCAGGAAGAGGCCGTCGCCCTTGCCGATCAGCTTCTCGGCGCCGGGCTGGTCGAGGATGACGCGGGAGTCGGCCAGCGAGGAGGTGGCGAAGGCGAGCCGGGAGGGCACGTTGGCCTTGATCAGACCGGTGACCACGTCGACCGAGGGGCGCTGGGTGGCGAGCACCAGATGGATGCCGGCGGCGCGCGCGAGCTGGGTGATGCGCACGATCGAGTCCTCGACGTCGCGCGGGGCGACCATCATCAGGTCGGCCAGCTCGTCCACGATCACCAGCAGGTACGGGTACGCCTGGAGCTCGCGCTCGCTGCCCTCCGGCGCCTTGGCCCGGCCCTCGCGCACGGCCCGGTTGAAGTCGTCGATGTGCCGGTAGCCGTAGGCCGCGAGGTCGTCGTAGCGCAGGTCCATCTCGCGCACCACCCACTGGAGCGCCTCGGCGGCCCGCTTGGGGTTGGTGATGATCGGCGTGATCAGGTGCGGGATGCCCTCGTAGGCGGTCAGCTCGACCCGCTTGGGGTCGACCAGGATCATCCGCACGTCCTCCGGGGTCGCGCGCATCATGATCGAGGTGATCAGGCAGTTGATGCAGGACGACTTGCCGGAGCCGGTGGCACCGGCGACCAGCATGTGCGGCATCTTCGCCAGCGAGTGCATGACATAGCCGCCCTCGACGTCCTTGCCGAAGGCGACCAGCATCGGATCGTCGTCCTCGGCGGACTCCGCGAGCCGCAGCACATCACCGAGGTTGACCATCTCCCGGTCGGTGTTGGGGATCTCGATGCCCACCGCGGACTTGCCGGGGATGGGGCTGATGATCCGCACGTCCGGGCTGGCGACGGCGTACGCGATGTTCTTGGTGAGCGCGGTGATCCGCTCCACCTTCACGGCCGGGCCCAGCTCGACCTCGTAGCGGGTGACCGTCGGACCGCGGGTGAAGCCGGTGACGGCCGCGTCGACCTTGAACTCGGTGAAGACCTGGGTGAGCGAGGCGACTATGGCGTCATTGGCCTCGCTGCGCACCTTGCCGGGCCCGCCGCGCTGGAGCAGGTCCAGGGCGGGCAGCGAGTAGGTGATGTCACCGGCCAGCTGCAACTGCTCCGCGCGCGGGGGCAGGTCGCGCGGCTCCTCGGGGGCCTTCTTCGTGAGGTCGGGTACGACGGCCTTCGTGAGGTCGGGTACGGCGGAGCCCTTGCCCTGCTCGGGGCGGGCGGCCGGGACCGGCTTGGCGGGCGCAGGGGCGGCCTTGGCGGCGGCCGGCTCCGGGTCCGCGGTGACGGGCGCCTCGGGGCCCGGGACCGGGGTGGTCTCCTCGCGGTCGCCGACGCTGACGCCCTGGGTGAGGTCGGCGACCAGCGGGGAGGGCGGCAGGCCGTGCTGCACGGCGCCGTCGAGCGCGGCGGCGGCAGCGGCGGCCACGTCCACGGCGTCCATCCGGCGCCGCGGATCCGGCTGGGGCACCGCGGAGCGCCTGGGGCGGCCGCGACGGCTGGAGAGGGCCTCTTCCTCGGCCTCGTCGGGGTCGTACGCCCGGGGGCCGCCCGAGCGGCCGCGGGAGCGCGCGGGCAGCGCCTCGCGCCACTGCTCCTCGTAGCGCTCGTCGTCCTCGCCGAACTCCTCCGGCTCGTGTTCGTGCAGCACACCGAGGCGCACACCGAGGGCGCGCAGCCGCTGCGGGATGGCGTTGACGGGGGTGGCGGTCACCACGAGCAGCCCGAAGACGGTCAGCAGCACCAGCAGCGGCACGGCGAGCATCTCGGTCATGGTGTACGTCAGCGGGGTGGCCGCCGCCCAGCCGATGAGGCCGCCGGCGTCCCTTATGGCCTGCATGCCGTCGCTGCGGGCGGGCGAGCCGCACGCGATGTGGACCTGGCCGAGCACCCCGATCAGGAGCGCGGACAGGCCGATCACGATCCGCCCGTTGGCCTCCGGCTTCTCCGGATGCCGGATGAGCCGTACGGCGATCACCGCGAGCAGTATCGGCACCAGCAGGTCGAGCCGGCCGAAGGCGCCGGTGACCAGGACCTCCACCAGGTCGCCGACGGGACCCTTGAGGTCGGCCCAGGTGCCGGCGGCGACGATCAGCGCGATGCCGAACAGCAGCAGCGCCACGCCGTCCTTGCGATGGGCCGGGTCGAGGTTCTTGGCACCCTGCCCTATGCCGCGGAAGACGGCGCCAACCGCGTGCGCGAGCCCGAGCCAGAGGGCGCGCGCCAGGCGGTACACGCCCCCGGTGGGGCTCGGCGCCGGCTTCGGCGGCGCCTTCCTGGCCGCGGTCTTGCGGGCGGGCGCCTTCTTGGCGGGCGCCTTCCTGGCCGGGGCCTTCTTCGCGGCGGCGGCCTTCTTCACCGGACCCTTCGCGGGAGCGGCAGCCTTCTTCGCGGGCTGCTTCTTGGCTGCGGAGGGACGTGAGGCCATGGGTCTGAGGTTACCGGTGGAGACGACGGCGGACACGTGTGCCCACAGCTTCACCCGTTCGTGTCGCCCCTGCCGGGGCGCGGAACTGACGTGGGCTCATGGGCAACGGGAGCCTCGGCGCGGCTCAGTTGGCCGGCGACACCGCGGGGCCGCCCGCGCCGGTACCCGGCTCCAGGGCGTCGAGCGCGCGGCGCAGTCCGGTGAGTTTGCGCTCCAGATGGGCCGCCGTGGCCACCGCGGCCGCGTCCGCGGAGTCGTCGTCCAGCTGCTTGGACAGCGCCTCCGCCTGCTCCTCGACGGCCGCGAGCCGCGCGGACAGCTCGGCGAGCAGCCCGGCCGACTCCTTGCCGCCGACCGCGCCCTTGCCGCCGCCCTCCAACTGGAGCCGCAGCAGCGCCGCCTGCTCACGCAGCTGGCAGTTCTTCATGTACAGCTCGACGAACACCGAGACCTTGGCGCGCAGCACCCAGGGGTCGAACGGCTTGGAGATGTAGTCCACCGCGCCGGCCGCGTAACCCCGGAAGGTGTGGTGCGGGCCGTGGTTGATCGCGGTGAGGAAGATGATCGGGATGTCCCGGGTCCGCTCGCGCCGCTTGATGTGCGCCGCTGTCTCGAACCCGTCCATGCCCGGCATCTGGACGTCCAGCAGAATGACCGCGAAATCGTCCGTGAGCAGTGCTTTGAGCGCTTCCTCCCCGCTCGATGCCCGCACCAGCGTCTGATCGAGCGCAGAGAGGATGGCCTCCAGCGCCAGCAGATTCTCCGGCCGGTCATCGACCAGGAGGATCTTGGCCTTCTGCACACCATGGCCCGCCCTCCTCGCCCCGGCGGTACACCGGGCGCCGCCCCAGGGGACGACTCTCTTTCGCCGCCCGTCCTTGTGCCGGTCATCGTAGCCGCACCCCGCTTGTCGCCACACCCTGTCACCGCGATGTCACCGTGCACACAGCGGAAACGCGGCGGGAGCCCGGATGGTTCCCGGAACCCCACGTTCCCATACGTCCCCAGCCACCTTAAGCGCACAACTCCGCGCACCGGCCGGGGGTTCCCCGGGTGTTCACACCATGGTCGGCCGATCCCGTCACTTCCCCCCCATCCACTGCTGGAGCACGCCCAGCAGATGGTCCGAGTCCACCGGCTTGGTCACGTAGTCGGAGGCGCCCGCCTCGATCGCCTTCTCCCGGTCGCCCTTCATCGCCTTCGCGGTCAGCGCGATGATCGGCAGCCCGGCGAACTGCGGCATCCTGCGGATCGCCGTGGTCGTCGCGTAGCCGTCCATCTCCGGCATCATGATGTCCATCAGGACGACCGCCACGTCGTCGTGCTGTTCCAGAACCTCGATGCCCTCGCGGCCGTTCTCGGCGTACAGCACCGAAAGACCGTGCTGCTCAAGGACGCTGGTGAGCGCGAAGACATTGCGGATGTCGTCGTCGACGATCAGCACCTTCTGCCCGCCGAAACGCACCCCGCGCGCGGACTGCGGCGCGCCGTCCTGCTCGGGGACCGCCGCCCACTGCTCGGCGCGCTGCTCGCCCTGCGGAAGGCTCCGCCTGCGGCGCCGGAAGAGCGCCGCGGGCCCGTTCTGCATCTCCAGGTACGACTTGACCTCGGCCGGCGTCTCGATCTCGGGGGCGGACAGCTGCGAGGCCTGCTCCGCCGCGGCGGCTGCGAGGTCCCCGGCCTCCAGCGGGGCCACCGACTGCTGGTAGCCCTGCGGCGGCAGCTCGCTCGGATACAGCGGCAGGTACAGCGTGAACGTGGAGCCGCGGCCCGGTTCGCTCTGCGCGTGGATCTCACCGCCGAGCAGCTGCGCGATCTCCCGCGAGATCGACAGGCCGAGGCCCGTGCCGCCGTACTTGCGGCTGGTGGTGCCGTCCGCCTGCTTGAACGCCTCGAAGATCACCCGCATCTTGCTGGCCGCGATCCCGATGCCGGTGTCCGTCACCGAGAAAGCGATCAGCTCGCCGTCCGGATCGGTGAGCGACCCGGCCTCCAGCAGCTGCTCCCGGATGTTCCGCGGCACATCCGCGCCCGCAGGCCGGATGACCAGCTCCACCGACCCGGAATCGGTGAACTTCACCGCGTTGGACAGCAGATTGCGCAGCACCTGGAGCAGCCGCTGCTCGTCGGTGTGCAGGGTCGCGGGCAGCTCCGGGGAGACCCGCACCGACAGGTCCAGGCCCTTCTCCGCGGTCAGCGGCCGGAAGGTGGCCTCCACGTAGTCCACGAGCTGGACGAGCGCGATCCGGGTCGGCGAGACGTCCATCTTGCCCGCCTCGACCTTCGCGAGGTCCAGGATGTCGTTGATCAGCTGGAGCAGATCGGATCCCGCGCCGTGGATGGTCTCGGCGAACTCGACCTGCTTGGGCGACAGATTGCCCTCGGCGTTGTCGGCGAGCAGCTTGGCCAGGATCAGCAGCGAGTTCAGCGGCGTGCGCAGCTCGTGCGACATGTTGGCCAGGAACTCGCTCTTGTAGCGCATGGACACCGCGAGTTGCTCGGCGCGCTCCTCCAGGACCTGCCGCGCCTCCTCGATCTCGGTGTTCTTCACCTCGATGTCCCGGTTCTGCCGGGCCAGCAGCTCGGCCTTCTCCTCCAGTTCGGCGTTGGAGTCCTGGAGCGCCTTCTGCCGGTTCTCCAACTCCGCCGAGCGCTCACGCAGTTGCTCGGTCAGCTCCTGCGACTGCTCCAGCAGCTGCTCCGTCTTGGTGTTGACCGAGATGGTGTTCACGCTGGTCGCGATCACCTCGGCGATCTGGTTCAGGAAGTCCTTCTGGATCTGCGTGAACGGCGTGAAGGAGGCCAGTTCGATCACCCCGAGCACGGTGTCCTCGAACAGCACCGGCAGCACGATCACCTGCGCGGGCGGGGCCTCCCCAAGCCCGGAGGAGATCTTCAGATAACCGTTCGGCGCGTCCGAGACCAGAATGGTGCGCCTCTCCTGGGCGGCCGTGCCGACCAGCGCCTCACCGGGCCGGAACGACGTCGGCATGGAGCCCATCGAGTAGCCGTACGAGCCCAGCATGCGCAGCTCGTAGGCCTCCTTGCCGTCACCGGCGTCCTTGCCCTCCATGCGCGGCATCGCCAGGAAGAACGCGCCGTGCTGCGCGGAGACCACCGGCGTCAGCTCGCTCATGATCAGCGAGGCCACGTCCTGGAGGTCGCGGCGGCCCTGCATGAGCGCGGAGATGCGGGCCAGGTTGCCCTTGAGCCAGTCCTGCTCCTTGTTGGCGATCGTGGTGTCGCGCAGGTTCGCGATCATCTTGTTGATGTAGTCCTGGAGTTCCTGGATCTCGCCGGACGCGTCGACGTCGATCTTCAGGTTCAGGTCGCCGCGGGTCACCGCGGTCGCCACCCGCGCGATGGCGCGCACCTGCCGGGTCAGGTTCCCGGCCATCTCGTTCACCGACTCCGTCAGGTCCCGCCAGGTGCCGTCCACGTCCCGCACCCGCGCCTGACCGCCCAGCTGGCCCTCGGTGCCCACCTCGCGGGCCACCCGCGTGACCTCCTCGGCGAAGCTGGACAGCTGGTCGACCATCGTGTTGATCGTCGTCTTCAGCTCCAGGATCTCGCCCCGGGCGTCGATGTCGATCTTCTTGGTCAGATCGCCCTTGGCGATCGCCGTGGTGACCATCGCGATGTTGCGCACCTGACCGGTCAGGTTGGACGCCATCTGGTTCACCGACTCGGTGAGGTCCTTCCAGGTGCCCGCCACGCCCGGCACATGCGCCTGGCCGCCCAGGATGCCGTCCGTGCCCACCTCGCGGGCCACCTTGGTGACCTGGTCGGCGAACGAACTCAGCGTCTTGACCATCGTGTTGATGGTGTCGGCGAGCTGCGCCACCTCACCGCTCGCCTCGATCGTCACCTGCCGCGTCAGATCGCCGTTGGCGACCGCAGAGGCCACCTGGGAGATGTTGCGCACCTGCATGGTCAGGTTGTTGGCCATCAGGTTGACGTTGTTACTCAGGTCCTTCCAGATGCCCGTGACACCGGGCACATGCGCCTGGCCGCCGAGCATGCCCTCGGTACCCACCTCGCGGGCGACCCGGGTCACCTGCTCGGCGAATGACGACAGCTGGACGACCATGGTGTTGACGGTCGTGACCAGCTCCAGGATCTCGCCCTTGGCGTCGACCGTGATCTTCTTCGACAGATCGCCCTTGGCGACCGCGGTCGTGACCTCGGCGATGTTGCGCACCTGGATCGTCAGGTTGTTCGCCATGAAGTTCACCGACTGCGTGAGGTCCTTCCAGGTGCCGGAGACCCCCTGCACCTCGGCCTGACCGCCCAGGATGCCCTCCGTACCCACCTCGCGGGCCACCCTGGTGACCTCCTGGGCGAACGACGACAGCTGGTCCACCATCGTGTTCAGGGTGTTCTTCAGCTCCAGGATCTCCCCGCGCGCGTCCACGGTGATCTTCTGGGAGAGGTCACCGCCCGCCACCGCGGTGGCGACCTGCGCGATGTTGCGCACCTGGGCCGTCAGGTTCCCGGCCATGCCGTTCACCGAGTCCGTCAGGTCCCGCCACACCCCGGCGACGCCGGGCACCTGCGCCTGACCGCCGAGCCGGCCCTCCGTACCCACGTCCCGGGCCACCCGGGTCACCTGGTCGGCGAAGGCGGACAGCTGATCGACCATGGTGTTGATCGTGTCCTTGAGCTCCAGGATCTCGCCGCGCGCGTCCACGTCGATCTTCTGCGACAGATCGCCGTTGGCCACCGCCGTCGTCACCTGGGCGATATTGCGCACCTGGGACGTGAGGTTTCCGGCCATGAAGTTGACGGAGTCCGTCAGCTCCTTCCAGGTGCCCGAGACGCCGTCCACCTGGGCCTGGCCGCCGAGCCGGCCCTCCGTGCCCACGTCCCGCGCCATCCGCGTGACCTGGTCGGCGAAGCTCGACAGCTGGTCCACCATCGTGTTCACGGTGTTCTTCAGCTTCAGCATCTCGCCGGAGACGTCCACGGTGACTTTCTGCGACAGATCGCCGTTGGCCACCGCCGTCGTCACCTGGGCGATATTGCGCACCTGACCGGTGAGGTTTCGGAAGGCGGTGTTGACGGAGTCCGTCAGGTCCTTCCACGTCCCCGCCGCGCCCGGCACCTGCGCCTGACCGCCCAGTTCGCCCTCGACCCCGATCTCCCGCGCGACCCGTGTCACCTCGGCACCGAAGGACGACAGCTGGTCCACCATCCCGTTGACGGTGTTCTTCAACTCCAGCATCTCGCCGGCCACGTCCACCGTGACCTTCTGCGAGAGATCGCCGTTGGCCACCGCGGTCGTCACGGCGGCGATGTCCCGCACCTGGGTCGTCAGGTTCCGGAACACCGTGTTGACCGAATCCGTCAGGTCCTTCCAGGTACCGGCGGCGCCCGGCACGTTCGCCTGACCGCCGAGCCGCCCCTCCGCGCCGACCTCGTTGGCCACGCGCGTGACCTCGTCCGCGAAGATCCGCAGCGTCTCGGTCATCTGGTTGATCGTCTCGGCGAGCTGCGCCACCTCGCCGCGCGCCTGCACCGTCACCTTCTGCGACAGATCACCGTTCGCCACCGCCGTGGTGACCTGCGAGATCCCGCGCACCTGGGCGGTCAGGTTGCCCGCCATCGTGTTGACGGAGTCGGTCAGTTCCTTCCACACGCCGGCCACCTCGGGCACCTGCGCGCGACCGCCGAGGATGCCCTCGGTGCCCACCTCCCGGGCCACTCGCGTGACCTCCGAGGAGAAGGCCGAAAGCTGGTCCACCATCGTGTTGACGGTGTTCTTCAGCTCCAGCATCTCGCCCGCGACATGCACGGTCACCTTGCGCGACAGATCACCCTTGGCGACCGCCGTCGTCACCAGGGCGATGTCCCGCACCTGCGCGGTGAGCCGGTCCGCCATCGTGTTGACGGACTCCGTCAGGTCCTTCCAGGAACCCGACATGCCCCGTACCCGGGCCTGGCCGCCGAGCTTGCCCTCGGTGCCGACCTCGCTGGCCACCCGGGTGACCTCGTCGGTGAACGTCGACAACTGGTCGACCAGATTGTTGACCGTGCGGCCGACCTTCAGGAACTCGCCCCGCAGCGGATGCCCGGTGCCGCCGTCCGGCGCCTGCGTCCGCAGCTCCATGCGCGGCGACAGATCGCCCTCCGCGACCGCGGTCAGCACCCGGCCGACCTCGGAGACCGGTCGTACGAGATCGTCCACCAGCGCGTTGGAGTGGTCGATCGCCGTCGCCCAGGAGCCCTCGCAGGCCCCCGTCTCCAGCCGCTCCGTGAGTTTTCCCTCACGGCCGACCATGCGCCGCACCCGGGCCAGCTCGCCGGTCAGATGCAGATTGCGGTCGGCCACCTCGTTGAAGACCGCCGCGATCTCCGACATCACGCCGTCGCCGGAGACCGTCAGCCGTTTGCGGAAGTTCCCGTCACGCATCGACACAAGGGCCGCCAGCAGCCGGTTCAGGGCAGCGGTGTCCACCTCGGTGGTGCCGCCACTCCTGCCCAGGGACGGTCCGCCCTTTGCGCGCGTCTTCGTGCCACGCGTCGCTGCGCCAGACTCCACTGTGTCCCTCCCGGGGGATCGACCCTTACTGCCCTAGCGGGACGCTTCCGTCCGGCATACCGGTCTTCGGCATACCGGTTACTTCCGCGTACCGGTTACTGCTGCGTATTTCTGCCAGATGAGATCCGGCCACACCAAGGGCTGCTGCCCGCCGTTCACGGAACACACGCGGCGCGACCCGACCTTCATCAGAAGCTTGCCCAGTGTTTCACCCTGCCCGAACCAGGCCATAACAGTTCGGCAGCTTCGCACATCGTCCGCACACCCTGGGGGGTAAACACCGGCGACCGGCACCCGCTCGGACGGCGAAGGTAAGTAACCTTGCATCCGGCTGTCCAGCCGCACCGGTCCCGTCCGGCCTGGGCGGTGGCACCAGTACGAGCGGGCATCGGAGGGGCGGCCGCAGACCATGACCACCGGACTGATCCCGGGGGGACAGCCCCCGGAGCAGCGGCCGACCGACGCGCCGATGCCGCAGCAGCGGCTCGACCCGGCCGGCCCGTCCGCCCTGCCCGCCGACAACCGGCCGAGGAGTTCTGTGATCACCGCGCGCGCGGCCGCCAGTTTCGAGCCCGTCGGACGATCCGTGGCGACCGCCCGGTCCTTCGTCCGCGACACACTCCAGGGCTGGGGCTTCGCCGACATCGTCGACGACGCCGTCGTCCTCACGAGCGAACTGGTGACCAACGCGGTCGTGCACGCCGGCACCCACGCGGAGGTGCTCTGCCTGCGCACCGACGACGGGGTGCGCATCGAGGTCTCCGACCAGTACCCCGAGCGTGAGGTACCACTCCAGAACTCCGCCAGCCCGATGGCCAGCCCCGACCGCGAGGGCGGCCGCGGCCTCCAGCTCTGCGCGGCCCTGGCCAGCCGCTGGGGCGTCGACTACACGCCGACCCACAAGCACGTCTGGTTCCAGCTCAACCTGCCCGAACGACCGGTCGGCACCCGCACCGCAGGACCCGCCCTCCCCGCCGACCTGCTGCCGGTGGCCGACGGCCGGGTCCGCGTCGCCGTCCTCCAGGTCGACCGCAAGGGCACCGTCACCTCCTGGAACGAGGACGCGGAGGACCTCTTCGGCCACCCCGCCGCCCAGGCCGTCGGCAGGCCGCTGACCGAACTCGCCGCCTGGCCGCACACTCCGGGCACCAGCACCGGCGTCGCCGAGGCCCTCCAGCTCTCCCGCTGGGAGGGCAGCTACGGCATCCGCGGCGCCGACGGCCGCGTCGTCCAGGTGTACGCCTCCCACCTGCGGGTCCGCGACACCGGCGGCGAGCCCTCCACCGTGTGCCTGCTCGTGCGCGACCACGAACGCGCCGTCCTCCAGACACCCACCCGGGTCCCGGCCGGCGACCAGAACCCCGCGCAGGACGGCCAGAGCACCGACCCCTTCGAGGTCTTCATCGGCTCTCCCGCCCCCGACGACCTCGACGGCCTGCTCCAGCGCACCGTGGAACGCGCCCGCGACATGCTCGACGGCGACTCCGCGTTCCTGCTGCTGGCCACCGACGACGAGACCGAGCTGGAGGTCCGCGCCTCCACCGGGCTGCCCTCCGCCCGTCAGCGCTTCGCCCGCGTCCCCGTGGAGGCCGGCCCCGGCCGCTACGGCTCCGCGCGCATGCCCGCCGTCCATGACGACCTCAGCGCCGTCCCCGGCGCCGTCCCGCTGCTCGGCGGTACCGGCATGCGCTCGGTCGTCACCGTCCCGCTGAAGGTCGAGGGCCGCCTCACCGGCTCCCTCGGCGTCGCCGCGGAGGCGTCGGGCAGATACTCCAACGAGGAGGCTCTGCGCCTCCAGTTCGCCGCCGACCGCATCGCCCTGGCCGTGGAGTCGGCGCGCCTCGGAGAGCTGGAGCGGCTGCGGCGCGGCTCCCTGAGCTTCCTGGTCGAGGCGTCCGACCTGCTGGCCGGCACCCTGGACCGCGACCAGACGCTGGCCCTCATGGCCCAGATGACGGTCCCCACCCTGGCCACCTGGTGCGCCGTCTACACCATCGCCGACCAGGCCTCGGACCCGTATCTGTCGTACGTGCTGCACGAGGACGAGGAACTCATCGACGGCATCAAGTCGTTGCTGTCGAAGATCGCCCCGCCGGACCCGGTGCCCACGCCCGGCGCGCGCGTGTGGACGGCCCCGGGCGAGGTCGCCCACCAGGCCGCCCTGCGCACCTCCATGCGCACCCTGGGCCTGGCCGACGGGCCCACGCACCGGATCACCGCGGGTATCGGCCCGACCCTCGCCACGGCCTCCGCGGTCGGTGGCGAAACGGTCGTCCTGCCGCTCGTCGCCCGCAACCGGGTCATCGGCATGCTGGTCCTCGGCAAGCCCACCGACGAACACTTCCGCCAGGAGATCCTGGAACTGGCCGAGGACCTGTCCCGCCGGGCCGCCCTCGCCCTGGACAACGCCCGTCTGTACTCGGAGCGCACGGCCATCAGCCAGGCCCTCCAGCGCAGCCTGCTGCCGCCCGGCACCCCGCACATCGACGGCGTCGAGGTGGAGGTCATCTACCGCGCGGCCGGCGAGGGCAACGAGGTGGGCGGCGACTTCTACGACCTCTTCCCCATCGGCAACGGCGCCTACGGCTTCGCCATCGGCGACGTCTGCGGTACGGGTCCCAACGCGGCCGCGGTCACCGGCCTCGCCCGGCACGCCCTGCGCCTGCTGGCCCGCGAGGGACTCAGCGGCCCCGCGGTTCTGGAACGGCTGAACTCGGCCATTCTCGACGAGGGCGACCGCAGCCGGTTCCTGACGCTCCTTTACGGCGAGCTGCGGCCCCAGCCGGACGGCAGCGCCGAGCTGAAGGTGGTCTGCGCCGGCCACCCGCTGCCGCTGCGCCTGCGCCAGGACGGCACGGTCACCCCGGCCGCCGAACCACAGCCCCTGCTGGGCGTCATCGAGGACCTGGAGCTGTACGAGGAGAGGGTCACCCTCGGTCCCGGCGATGTGCTGCTCTGTGTCACGGACGGCGTCACCGAGCGCCGCGAGGGCTCCCGCATGCTGGGTGACGACGGCCTCGCCGATGTCCTCACCACCTGCACGGGTCTGACGGCGGGTGCGGTCGCCGCCCGCATCATGCGCGCGGTGGAACGCTTCGCCTCCGACGCCCCGTCCGACGACATGGCCATTCTGGCGATGCGGGTCCCGGGTCTCCACCACAACGAGGGCTGAGCCGGGGCGGCTTGGAGCCGCCCCGGACATATGAAAAAGACCCCACCCGAAAGGGTGGGGTCTTTATTGCTGAGCCCCCAAACGGAATCGAACCGTTGACCTTTTCCTTACCATGGAGACGCTCTACCGACTGAGCTATAGGGGCCTGTCGTTTTTGAGGTTTCCCTCGCGGCGACAAAGAAACTGTACCCCGAACCGGCCCGTCTTCCCAAATTCGTTCGGGAGCCGGTCAGAAGGCGGGCTGGAGCAGTCCACCGAGCGCGTTGCAAGCCGCGGCCACGCGCTGCATCTCCCGCTTGGTCAGCGAGGCGTCGACGGGCAGCGCGAGCGTCTCGTCGGCGGCCCGTTCGGTCTGCAGCAGGGACACGCAGCGGCGGAACTCCGGCAGCCGGTGCACGGGCGTCTTCACCGGTACCCGGCAGTCGACTCCCTTGGCCCGCAGGGCGCGTGCGAAGGCGTCCCGGTCCGGCCGGCCGTTGCCGGGCACCCGCACCACGTACTGCTGGTAGGTGTGTCCGTCCCCGCCGTCCGGGGTCCGCACGCCCTTCAGCTTGGTGTCCAAATAGGCGGCCCGCTCCCGCCGTTGCGCCGTCTCGTCATAGGGCACCTCGGACTCGCCCTGCTCCAGGACCAGCAGCTCGTGCCGCTGCCCCAGGGCGTGCAGCCGTCCGATGTCGGCCCGCCGGCCGAAGCGGTGGACGACAACGACGGCCGCGGTGCGGGAGGTTACGGCCGCCTCGACTGCCCCGGGGTCCAGGCAGTAGGTCACGGGATCTATGTCGGCGAACACGGGGAGCGCGCCGACCAGGGTCACTGCCTCGGCGACCTCGACGTTCCCGAAGGCCGGTACGACGACCTCGTCACCGACTCCGACGCCGGCCGCCCTGAGCATTGCGGAGGTTCCCATGTACGGGATGCTCGGCGCACAGGGTGAACGACACGTTACGCGGAACAAAAAAAGGTCGGACCCTGAACCGAAGTTCAGGATCCGACCTTTTGAAAAATTGTTCGGCGGCGTCC
>NZ_MUNF01000507.1 GCF_002154555.1 Streptomyces murinus | reverse complement strand
CTGCGCCTGCGCCTGCGCCTGACGAAGCACCCACGCCCGAGCCCTCGATACCCACCCCTGTCGCTGCCTCCCCGGTCGAGAAGCAAGAATCGTCTCCGGCTCCAGACGTCGTTCCACCCGTCACCGGCGCCAAGACGGCCCGACCCGCCTCCAGCCCGGCCCTGCCTGCCGCCTTGCTGGACGCGGCCCGGCGCATCTCGGACACCCACCGCGCCGAGCACGGAACCCCCGATCACCGCCGCCCATCTGGGCACGCGCATGGGCATCGCCCTGCCGGTGGCCACGGCCGCACTCGCTCAGCTCGGAGCCCCGGCCCTCACCGGCTGCATCTCCTCGCTAAATCCACGCCCGCCCCGGGGCCTGGTTCGCCATGCCCCGAATGGTCACCCTGGACCTGCGCCGCGCGGCAAGCCCCGCCGTACGGGACCTGCTCCACCTCGTCAACCACCCCGACTTCGACTTGAACAGGAAGCCGCCGCCTGATGACCACGCCGCGCCCCGCCTCATCTCGCCGCATCCGCTCCCGCGCCAACGGCGACGGAACCATCTACCAGCGCAAGGACGACCGTTGGGAAGCCGCCGGATACGTGCTGGCCNNTGCTAGTGCTCTGACCGGGAAGGTTGGCCGGGTTGGTGATTCCGGCGGTTGGATGTCCTGAGACGTCCGTCCGACTGCTGGGGGTGTGGGGTGGCTGAGCCTGTCCGTGTACGCAGGCTGACTGACCAGGAGGGGCAGAAATTGCAGCAGATCCTGCGCCGGGGCAACACCAGTTCGGTGAGCTATCGGCGCGCGATGATGTTGCTTGCCTCGGCCGGCGGCAACCGGGTCCCGGTGATCGCGAAGCTGGTGCAGGCCGACGAGGACACCGTCCGGGATGTGATCCACCGGTTCAACGAGATCGGGCTGGCCTGCCTGGACCCTCGATGGGCGGGAGGCCGTCCCCGCCTGCTCAACCGTGACGACGAGGATTTCGTCGTCCAGACGGCCACCACCCGCCCGACCAAGCTCGGCCAGCCCTTCGCCCGCTGGTCCGTCCGTAAACTCGCCGCCTACCTGCGCCGCGTTCACGGCCGCGTCATCCGGATCGGCCGCGAGGCGTTACGGTGCCTGCTCGCCCGCCGCGGCGTCACCTTCCAGCGGACCAAGACATGGAAGGAGTCGCCCGACCCCGAGCGCGACGCCAAGCTGGACCGCATTGAGGACGTGCTGGAGCGTTACCCGGACCGTGTATTTGCGTTTGACGAGTTCGGGCCGCTCGGCATCCGGCCCACCGGCGGGTCGTGCTGGGCCGAGCAAGGTCGGCCCGAGCGGCATCCCGCGACTTACCACCGCACTCACGGGGTGCGGTACTTCCATGGTTGCTACTCGATCGGCGACGACACCCTGTGGGGCGTCAACCGGCGCAAGAAGGGCACCGCGACCACCCTGGCCGCGCTGAAATCGATCCGCGACGCCCGCCCGGACGGCGCCCCGATCTACGTCATCCTGGACAACCTGTCCGCCCACAAAGGCGCCGACATCCGCCGCTGGGCGAAGAGACACAAGGTCAAGCTGTGCTTCACCCCCACCTACGCCTCCTGGGCGAACCCGATCGAGGCCCACTTCGGACCGCTGCGGCAGTTCACCGTCGCCAACTCCGACCACCGCAACCACACCGCGCAGACGCGCGCCCTGCACGCCTACCTGCGCTGGCGCAACAAGAACGCCCGCCATCCCGACGTGCCGGCCGCCCAACGACGCGAACGCGCCCGCATCCGCAGCGAGAAGGGCATCCGCTGGGGCGGGCGAGCAGCGAAAGCCGCGTGACCATACCAACGGCACCGGCGACACTGACGCCATGACCGTTGATCGCGAGGCACTTCAGACCAGCTGGAACCGGACCCGTAACCACCTCGACGCCGCTCGGGGCCACCTGACGGGCCTGGCGAACATCGACCTCTCGACGACGCTTGAGTTCCTGGAGCACAACGAGCTGGGACTGGCCTTCGACTGTCTCGTCGATCTCGGTGCCGATCTCGACCTGCCGCTCATCTTCTGGCAGCACCTCGACCGGGCAGCTCGTGAAATGCGGCTCTACAGCGACACGCTGCATACACCCCACCTCACGGCTGCCGACCTCTGCCGCCGCCACCTCGCAGCTGCCTCCGAGCAGGAGTGACCCCCGCTAACCCGGTAAACCTTCCCGGTCAGAGCACTAGCAACCTCGGTTTGCCCGTCGCGGCGGCCGACAGCACGGTGAGCGCCTACTTCACGTACTGGCTGGACGGCGTCGCCGTTCACTGCCTGCGGGAGAACACTCACACCCGCTACGCCGCTTCCATCCGCCTCCACCTCAATCCCGGCCTCGGTACGAAGAAGCTCGTCCGGCTCACCACCCGTGACGTCCGCACCTTCCTCGACGGACTCCGCACCACCTGCCAGTGCTGTGCCCAGGAACGGGACGCTGTTCGGCGGTCCTGCTGCGCCATCGGGCAGTGCTGTGAGAAGCGGCTGTCGCCGCTGACCGTGACATACGTCCACGCCGTCCTCAAGTCCGCCCTTGAGCACGCAGTCCGCGAGGACGAACTGCCGCGCAACGTCGCCCGGAACGTCAAGACGGCCGCGCCCCGCCCCCAGACGCTTCCAGCCCCTCACCGCCGCCGAAGCCCGGTTGCTCCTCCAGGCAGCCGACGACGACCGTCTCCACGCCCTGTACGAACTCGCCCTACGCACCGGACTCCGCAAGGGCGAACTCCTCGGCCTCCACTGGGAAAACCTCGATATCGGCCGCGGCACCGCCACCATCCACCGCTCCCTCCAGCGCACCCGAAGCCAGGGTCTGACCGTCCTGAACACCAAGACCCTGGCCTCCGAGCGCCGCATCGCCCTCCCCACCGAGTGCATCAGCTCTCTCAAGACCCATCAGGAACGGCAGCAGGAAGAGCGCCAGGCGGCCGGAACGGGCTGGACGGACAACGGCCTCGTCTTCACCACCCCGAAGGGCAGGCCACTCGACCCCACCAACCTCACCCGCCGCTTCCGCCGCCTCCTCCGCAGCGCAGGACTCCGGACCATCCGCTTCCACGATCTCCGGCACTCGACCGCCACCCTGCTCCTGGAACAGGGCGTCGATCTCGTCGTGATCAAGGAACTTCTCGGCCACGCCCACATCGGCGTCACCGCCGGCGTCTACGCCCACGTACGCCTCCGCCTCCAGCGCCAGGCCATCGACACCCTCGACCCACCCACCGCAACCGTCGTCCGCTGACGTTGCCGTCACCGTTGCCGTCAAACGGCACAGGGGCCCCGCTGGAACATTCCAGCGGGGCCCCTGTGATTTCACCCTCTATTCGCCTGGCATCGAGTCCAGCCATTCCGGTGAGAACCGCTGAACTACTGGGTTATCGACCAGCCCGGGGATATTCACTGTCAGACGAGCATGCGCCTCTCGCAGGAAGTCGACGAAAGCACCAACGAGCTCTTCCTGTTCCACAGAGACCTGCCACTGATGCTTCGATGACGTAATTGCGACTAGATCAGTCTCGCGTCGCAAGCGGATTACTTCATCATCTTCCGTGAAGCCGATCGCCGTATCTTCTCCTGCCGAGAGACGGCTCAATGCGTGGCAAAGAGACAGGGCTAGATCGACGAGGGTCACATGCCCCTCGCTGGAGATGATCTCAACCTCGTCAACCGCAAGGTCGACAGTCACCCCGAAATACTTGTAGCAGAGGTCCATCTCGCTGATGGTTGCCGGGTTGACCTGGAAGGCCCTGTCCCAGGTGTCACGCCAGGGCGACCCTGCATTCGGGACCTTGAAGGAGAAGTGAATCACGAATTCCTCAGCTCGCCGTTGCTCATCTAGAACGGGAACGCCGTCACGACTTTACCGTCGTTCACGACGACACGGATGCCTGTCAACTCTCCCCCGCCATTCCCTGGCCCTGCCCTTCCGACAGGAACACCGAAGTCCCACTCATATATCTGACCGGCGCGCGGCCTACCGGTTTCAGGGTCCGGAGTGTTCGGCCTTGGCGTCCCTCGGTTGATAGTCTCCGCTATTCGCCCGCGAACGTGCTTGGCCTTACCTGTGAAAATTCCAGACTTGTCGTCTACTTTTGCGCCGCCAGGCCGGTGCCGATCCAGGATGTGCTGCCAGTCTCCATTTTCCAGAGCTGCGGTTCCACACAGGCCATTCGAATTGTGCACCAGCACTGGCGTCTCGCCCGCCAGCACATAGTACGTATGGACGTCGTCGACGGTGAGGTCATACGTCCGCTTGCGCTTGGTGTAGTGGGCGACCGCCGTGATCTGGACGTGGGTGCCGGCGCTGGTGCGCAGATGCCGGCCGGGCTTGAGGGTGCCGGCGTCGACCCAGTCCTTGAGTTCGGGGACCCAGAAGGGGTGGGTGTCCGTGGCTGTGATGGTGGATTCCCCGCCGCCCTCGGTGGCGATCGTGAGGGTGGTGAAGTGCTTG
The DNA here is from genome assembly GCF_002154555.1 of Streptomyces murinus. Taxonomy (GTDB): domain Bacteria; phylum Actinomycetota; class Actinomycetes; order Streptomycetales; family Streptomycetaceae; genus Streptomyces; species Streptomyces murinus. The sequence goes on along the minus strand of NZ_MUNF01000507.1, from coordinate 10,112 downwards.
TCGTCCTCGGTGGTGATGGTGGCGACGACCTTCTTCGTCACCGTCTTTCCACTTTCGGGATCGGTGGCTTGGACGACGTCGTCCGTTTTCACATCCTCGATAGCCTTGGTGCTTCCGTCAGCGAGGAGGACCGTGGTGCCGGGCAGGAAGCTGTGCTTGGGACTGACGAGACATGAAGTGCCCGCCTTCTCGGCCTTCTTGATGCCGAAGACGTCCTCTACCGCCTCGTCCACTTTCTTCAGCTTGCCGAGTTTCGCCAGCTTGAGCGGCTTGGCCACGGGGATGTCCCCCAGCGCCGACGCACAGTCCATGCTGAAACCGGGGTCGTTGACGCAGCCCTTCCAGGCCGCGTAGTCGAAGACGAGAGAGGCTGCGATCCTGGCGATCTTTTTCTCAGGGGTGAAGTTGTAGGGCTTGTACACGATCAGCTTGCCGGTGGCCGGTAGATCGCTGCCCGTTGTCACTACGCTGTGAAGATCCCCTGAGGAGTCGTACGAATAGCTTGAGTACTTCTCCTTGTGGACCCAGGTGCCGTCGCTCTTCGGCGCCATCCAGTCCTGGTAGGTGTCGCCGCCGTCTGTCTTGCAACCGGTCTCGCAGTACGTGACGGGTCGGAGGCCATCGGGGTCGGCGTAGGTGAGAGGGCTTCCGTTGGCGTAGCTGTAGCCGTTGAGGGACTGCGGGTCGGTGGGGTCGAGGATGGGGTCGACGCTGAGGAACCGGCCTGTCGTGGGGTCGTATTCGCGGGCGCCGAGGTGGGTGAGTCCGGTGGTCTTGGTGTCGTCGGTGCCGCCCACGAAGCCCTTGGTGCCGGGCCAGGTGGCCGGCTCGGTGCCCCTGGTGCCACCGAAGGGCAGGGTGCGGCGCTGGGTGAGCTTCTGGGTGGCGGAGTCGACCGCGAGTTGGGCGGTTCCGTGGTGGTCGGCGAGGGTGAAGGAGACCGTGCCGTCGTCGGTCTGGACGGCCGTCTGCCCGCCGCCGAGGTCGTAGTAGCGGGTGGCCTTGGGTGTGGTGGATCCCTTGGCGAGGGTGATCTCGGTGGCGCCGAGGTAGAGGGTGGTCTCGGTGGGGGTGCGGGCGATGAGGCGGTTGCCGTCGGCGTCGTAGAGGTACTCGGTGGTGGTGGCGGTGTCGCCCGCGCCGGGTTCGGTCACCTTGGCCAGGTGGCCTTCCGCGTCCCAGCCGTTGGTCCTGGTGGTACCGCTCAGTGTGCGGGTGGTGCTGTTGCCGGTCTCGTCGTAGCCGTAGCTGTCCTTCGCGGTTCCGGTGGGGCCGGTGGTCGTGATGGAGGACACGGCGTGCGGATGGGGGCTGCCCGCTTCGGGGTAGTCGTAGGTGCGCTCGGTGTCCTTGCCGGAGTCTCCCGTGGTGTCGTGCAGCGTCTCAGTGGTGCGGTCGCCGACCAGGTCGTAGCCGTAGGACGACCAGTAGGGGGCCGGACCGCCGAGCACGCTGCCGCTGGGGGTCGCGGCGCAGCCGGTGGTGTTCTGGGTCCAGGCCTCGGTGAGACGGGCGAGGTAGTCGTAGGCGAAGCACTGGGTGTCGGCCCCGTCGCGGGAGACGTCGGAGACGGACCGGACGTTGCCGGCCTCGTCGTAGTGGTAGGTGCTGTTCTGGTCGACTCCGGCGACGTCCTCGCGGTCGATCCGTGAGGACTCCAGGCGCTGGGTGCCCCACTCGTAGGTGTCGGTGACCCAGGCCTTCTTGCCACCGCTCTTGGACAGCTCGTACTGGGACGGCTTGCCGGTGAGGTAGTAGCTGGTGGTGGCCTTGATGCCCTGGCTGCTGCTCACCGAGGCCGGCCACAGGGTGGCGTCCTGGTAGGTGTAGCTCACGGTCGCCGCGGACAGGGAGCCTGCCTTCGGGTAGCCGATGCCCTGCACCGTGCCCGAGGAGTTGTACGTGGTCGCCGTCAGATAGTCGCCCTTGAGGGCCCCTTCGGCTGCGGGGATGGAGAGGGAGGTGCGCAGTGGGCGGTAGAGGCGGTCGTAGGCGACGACCTTGGTGGTGTAGGCGTTCCCATGGTCGTAGCGGGTGGACTGTGCCAGCCGGCCCTTGGCGTTGGTGATGGTGTCGTACGTCCAGGAGGCGCGCAGCGTACCGGTGGCCGAGCCCTCGCGCAGTTCGGTCTGGCGGCCGAGGTTGTCGTAACCGTGCCACAGGGCGGGGCTGTCCGGCCGGGCGTCCTTGGTCGTGGTCAGTTGGCCACGGTCGTCGTACGTACTGGTGGTCTTGCCCTTGTCCGGGTCGGTGGTCTCCTTCTGCCGGCCAAGCAGGTCGTACGTGTACGTCCAGACGCTGCCTGCCGGGTCGGTGAGCCTGCTGAGCTCTCCGCGCGGTGTGTACTTGTACCGCGTGGTGTCGTACGCGCTGCTCGCACTGGGCGTGTGGTGCTGGCGCAGCTCGGTGGTCCGGCCGCGGGCGTCGACGAGCGTGGTGGTGGCGGTGCCGCCGGTGGGCGGGATGACCGTGGTGCGGTCGCCGCCGTAGCTCGTCGTGGTGGTGGCCAGTACGGGGCCGCCGTCGCCGTTGCCCGCCGTCTGCTTCGCTTCGGTCTGGCGGCCCAGGCCGTCGTATGTGTAGCGGTTCTGGGTCTCCACGCTCAGGGCGTCGGCGGGTTTCAGCAGGACGGCGCTGGGTGCGTCGGTCGTGTAGTAGGTCGCGAACTCCTTGGAGACCAGGCCGCGTTCGTCGTAGAAGGTGTCGGCCAGCAGGCGTCCGCCGTCCGGGCCGGGGTCCTGGGTCTGGCGGGGGCGCAGGAAGCCGTCGTAGAGGGTGTACGACGTGCGCTGGGCGCTGTTGTTGCCGAGCGTCTTGGTGCCCACGACGACCGGCTGGTTCTCGGCGACCGTGTAGGTGAACTGGTAGTTGGGTGTCTGGCCGGTGAGGGTGTCGGGCAGCCACACCTTGGTGGAACGGCCCAGCGCGTCGTAGGCGAAGTTGGTGGCGTTGCCGTTGGTGTCGGTCTGGGTCAGCGGCAGCCCCCGCAGGACGTCCTGCGTCGTGGTCGTGGTCTGCGCGGTGCTCGCGTCGCCGGCCTTGGCCGGGGGCGTGGTCACCTTCACCGTGGTGACGAGTCCGGTGGCGGGGGTGCGCTCGGTCGTGGTGGTACGGCCGTCCTTGCGTTCGGTCCGCGTGATCGCCCCGGCTGCGGTGACCTTCACGTCGGCGGTCAGATCGGTGCCGGTCAGTTGGCGGCCGTAGGAGTCGAAGGTGGCGCCGGACTCCAGGTAGACCGCGGTGGTGCCGTCGTAGTCCTTGAGCTCCGCGGTCGCGGTGGCGTCGCCCTTGGTCGGGGCCGTGTCATAGGCGCCGCCGTCGTAGGCGGTACGCGCGTCGGACATCACGTCGTCGGGGCGGGTGACCTGCGCGTCGCACGCCTTGGACACCGTCTCGACGCGGGACGTCAGGGTGAGGATGCTGCCACTGGTGCCGGTCGCGTAGGTGGTGCGGGTGCACTGGTCGTCGTCGGGAGTGCTGTCGTCGCCGAAGTCGTCGGCCTGTGTGATGCGTCCCGCGACCGTGTCGTAGGTGTTGGCGGCGGACATGGTGCGCCACTTGACGCCGGCGCCGTCGTCGAGCGAGGTCCAGCTCTTGACGCGGGCGGTGCCGGTGAAGTTGGCGGTGACGGTGCCCCAGTCGCGGGTCTTCTTCGCCGTCTCGTGGTGCCAGGGCCGCTTGACCGTCTTGGCGAGGATCTTGCCGTCGGGGCCCGAGTAGCTGACGGTCTTGTAGGCGAAGCCCGCCGCCGGCTCCTCGTCGGTGATCGGGTCGCCTTCGCCGTCGCCCAGCGCGACGGTCACGGATCTGGTGCCGCCGGAGGGGCCCTTGCGATCCCCGTCCATGCCGCGCAGGAAGTACGTGTCCGCCTGCATCTTCATCGCCGAGGGCCCGCCCTGGCCGCCGGTCCGCACACGGACCTGTCCGTAGCCGCGCCACTGCGACCAGGTCTTGAACTTCTCCTTGGTCAGGCCGTCGTCATCGTCGTAGTGCCAGGCCGCGCCGCCCAGATACTGGTAGCCGGTGACCTGGTCCGGCGCCCCGCCCGTGCGGTCGGTCGAGGTCACGGAGGTGACCACGTACTTGTTGAACCACTGGAGCTCGGGATCGTCCGAGGAACTGCCGCCGGTGTACTGCGGGAAGCAACGTGTGGTGTTGCTCTCGGCAGTGGGCAGTGCGCCGAAGTCGCAGGCCGGGTCCGAGTAGTTGACGTCGATCTGGCCGCCGGCCTCGTCGGCGACGGTGGACAGGCGGTCCTTGACGAAGGGCGCGTAGCCGTCGCCGGTCTTGTCGAGCCGGTTGACCAGCTGGGTGTACGCGAACGTCGTCTTCGGCAGAGTGATCGACGGGGTGGCGGTGTGCCCGGTGTGCTGGATGGAGTCGACATGAAGCTGTCACACATGACCCGGAATGACCGCCCCGTGGGCGTTCGTTTTCATTGGTATGACTGTTGGAGTAGCACTCAACGCGAAGGACGCGCCCAACGAGGTCGACGCCACTGTTCGGCTGGCGCGGGAGGCGGCGGATGCCGGGCTGCGGTCCGCTTGGTTCGGGCAGACCTTCGGCGCGGATTCGCCGCAGCTCGCGGCGATCGTCGGGCGGGAGGTGCCCGGGCTGCACGTGGGCACCTCCGCGATTCCCGTCTTCGGCCGGCATCCGCTGATCGTCTCCAGCCAGGCCCTGACCGCCCAGGCCGCGACGCACGGCCGGTACCACCTCGGTCTGGCCCTGGGCACCAAGTTGCTGACGGAGACCGGCTTCGGGCTGCCCTTCGAGCGGCCCATCGCCCGGCTGCGGGAATTCCTCACCGTCCTGCGGCAGTTGACGCGGACCGGCGCGGCCGACTTCCACGGTGAGCTGCTCACCGCGACCACTCCGGTCCCGGCGCGGGTCGCGGGTGCCGAGGGCGGTGTGCCCCTGCTGGTCGCCGCGATGGGGCCGCAGGCGCTGCGGGCCAGCGGCGAGTTGGCGGACGGGATCCTGCCGTATCTGGCGGGGCCGCGCGCGCTGGCCGAGCACATCGTGCCCGCCGTGACCGCCGCCGCCGAGAACGCGGGGCGCCCCGCGCCCAGGGTCGTGGCCCTGGTGCCCGGCGTCGTCACGGACGACGTGGACTCGGTGCGGGCCACGCTGGCCGAGAGCCTCGCGTTCTACGAGCAGTTCCCGTCCTATGCCCGGGCCATCGAGCTCTCCGGCGGCCGCCGGGCCGTCGACCTGGCCGTGATCGGCGACGAGAAGACGGTCGCGGCCGAGGTGCGGCGCTATCGCGACGCCGGCGCCACCGAGGTCGTGTTCTCCCTCACCGAGATCGCGGGGGACGCCGATCGCCGCCGCACCTGGACACTCCTCGGCCAACTGGCCGGATGAAAGCCCGGATGACCGGGCAGCCGGGCAGCCGGGCAGCCGGATGACAGACGCTGCGCGTTCGCGCAGGCACCCGTAACACCCGTGCACTGAGGAGAGATTCATGACCACTCAAACCACCACGGCAGACCCCCGGGACTTCACCGACGACTGGCGGCGCTGGTACCGCGCCCATGAGGCCAGGCTCGCCGACCCGCACGGGTTCCTGGCCATCACCGGCCTGCACTGGCTCGACGACCGGCCGCGGCGCTTCCCCGACGCGCCGGGTGCGTGGCGCAGCGACAGGGACGGAGTAGTCGTACTTCTCGATGAGAAAGAGGAACTCGTCATCGGCGGAAAGCCGGTGCGGGGCGAGTACCGCTTCGGGGTGCTCGCCGAGCGCGGTGGTGTCGACGCGGTCTGGGGCGACGCCGTCATCGAGGTCGCCAAGCGGGGCGGCCATGACATCGTGCGCCCCCGGCACCCGGACGCGCCGCTGCGCACCGCCTTCGCCGGAACGCCCGCCTACTCCCCCGACCCACGCTGGGCCGTGACCGGCCGGTACGTCCCCTTCGGTGAGCCGCGGCCGACCACCGTGGGCGCGGCCGTCGAGGGCCTTGAGCATGTGTACGACGCTCCGGGCAGGATCGAGTTCGAGCTGGGCGGGCGTGAGTTCGCCCTGACGGCCTTCCCCGGGCACGGGGCCGGCCGGCTGATGGTGCTGTTCACCGACGCGACCTCCGGGGTCACCACCTACGCGGCCAACCGGGTGCTGACCGTGGAGCCGCCCGCCGCCGACGGCACGGTCCTCCTGGACTTCAACCGCGCGGCGAACCTGCCGTGCGCGTACACGGATCTGGCCACCTGCCCGCTGCCGCCGGCCGAGAACCGGCTGCCGGTGGCGATCGAGGCGGGGCTGAAGATCCCCCGCGAGCGCGGCGGATCGTAGAGCGGATGGTGAAAAAGGCCGCTCCGCCGGAAGGCGGAGCGGCCCGCGCGCGCTACGGCGCCGTCCCGCGCGTGGTCACTTCTGCCAACCCACCGTCTCCGGGAGCGGGTTGTAGAAGATGGTCGCGCCGACGTTGGCGAGGCCCTTCTTCACGCCATAGGTCGAGGGGCCGCTGAACAGCGGGAGGAAGGCGTACTGCCGCAGCGCCTCGCGCTCGACCTGGTTGGCCGCCGCGGCCTGCTGGCCGAGGTCGGCGATCTCGGTGGTGGCGCGGATCTTCTTGTCCAGTGCGGGCGTGCCCGCGCCGGTGATGTTGGAGTCGCGGTCGGAGCAGTAGAAGTCGCACAGGTAGCGGGCGCCGAACGGGTCCATCGAGCGGTTGCCCGACAGGAACAGGTCGAACTTGCGGTCGCTGAGGATCTTGGAGAAGTCCGACTCGTCGGCCTTCCTGATGTCGAGGCGGATGCCGACCGGCTTCAGCATCGCCGCGAAGGCGCCCGCGGTCGCCTTGTCCAGCGGGTCGTCGCCGAGGAGTGTGTAGCCGACTTCGAGCTTCTTGCCGTCCTTGGCGCGTATGCCGTCGCTCCCGGGCTTCCAGCCGGCCGCGTCGAGTGCCTTCTTCGCGTCGTCCGGGGCGTACTTCAGTACGGCCGAGACGTTGTCCTGGTAGCCCTTCTGGAAGCTGTAGAGGATGGCGGAGCCGGGCAGCGGCTCCTTGTAGTCCAGGCCCTGGAACTGGATCTTCGCGATCTGGGAGCGGTCGACGCTCTCCTCGATGGCCTTGCGCACGGTGGGGTCGGCGAGGAGGGGGGACTTGGAGTTCAGGTAGAGCGAGTACTCGAAGGGGCTGCCGCCGCTGCGGATCTCCGTGCCCGGGAGTCCCTTGATCTGCTTGAGGCTCTCGGCGTCGACCGCGGAGACGTTGTCGACCTGCCCGTTCTTGAAGGCGTTGACCGCGGCGGTCGACTCCAGGTTGACGTAGATGCGCTTGTCGAGCTTGCCCTTCTTGCCCCACCACTTCGGGTTGCGGACGAAGGTGATGTCACCCGAGTGGGTGTCCCAGCTGCCGACCGTGTACGGCCCGGCGCCCCACTCCGGATGCGCCTTCTTGACGTACGCCTTGTTGAAGTTCTCGACCGTCGCGGCCTTGGGGTGCAGGAAGGTGGTGAAGAGGCTCGACCAGGAGGGGTACACCCCCTTGAAGGTGATGACGGCCTGCTTGGCGTTCTTGCCCTTCTCGACCGAGGTGATCTGGTCGTAGCCGTCCGTGGAGGAGGCGGCGTACGCCTTGTCGGAACCGTTGTCGGCCTTCCAGGTGGCCTCGATCGCGGTCCAGTCGATGGGGGTGCCGTCGTTGAAGACGGCCTTGGGGTTGATGGTGAGCGTGACCTTCTGGTTGCCGCCCGCCACGGAGACCTTCACATCGCTGAAGTAGTCCGGGTTGTACTGCACTTCGCCGGTCGGCGAGTAGGTGATCGCGTCGGCGTTGTACCAGGACCAGACGCGGGACGCCGTCAGCGTGGCATTGACGTTGAACGGATTGCCCTGGTCGTCGAAGGTCCCGACCGAGGTGTATGTGCCGCCGTCCTTGATCCGGTCGTACGGCGTCGGGTCGTAGTCGGCGACGGACGACGCGGCCTTGGGGGTGTTCTTCGTGTCCGATCCGGCGGAGTCCTTCCCCGAGGACTGGCACGCGGTGGCGGTGACGGCGATGGCGGCGATCAGGGCGACGGGCAGGGCCAGTCTGGTACGCATGGTGGAGGGTTCCTTCGGAAATCGGGGAGATCAGGAAGATCGGGGAGGTCGGCGCCGGGGGTTCAGACGCCGTGGCAGGCGTACTGGTGGCCGGGAAGTCCGGACGCCGCGATGAGGGCGGGGGGTTGTGTACGGCAGCGGTGCCGCAGTTCCTCGTCGGCGAGGCGGTACAGCGGGCAGCGGTCGACGAAGGCGCACCCCTCGGGCAGGCGCGCGGCGCTGGGCTGTTCGCCCTCCAGGACGACGCGTTCGCGGGCGCGTTCGCGCTCCGGGTCGGGTATCGGGATCGCCGACAGCAGCGCCCGGGTGTAAGGGTGCTTCGGATCGGCGAAGATCGCCTCGGTGTCCCCGGTCTCCACGATGTGCCCCAGGTACATCACGGCGATGCGATCGGAGATGTACCGGATCACCGCCAGATCGTGGGCGACCACGAGGTAGGCGAGGCCGAGTTCCCGCTTGAGCCGCGCCAGCAGGTTGATCACCCCGGCCTGTACCGAGACGTCCAGCGCGGACAGCGGTTCGTCGAGCGCGAGCAGCTTGGGCTCTGTCGCCAACGCGCGGGCGATGCCGACCCGTTGGCGCTGGCCGCCGGAGAGCGCGGCCGGGAAGCGGTCGCTCACCGCGTCGTCCAGGCCCACCAGGGCCAGCAGTTCGCGGACGCGTGCGCGGATCGACTCGCGATCGCGGCCGATCGCCCGCAGGGGCTCGGCCAGCAGATGGAAGACGGGCAGCCGGGGGTCCAGCGCTCCCAGGGGGTCCTGCATGACGATCTGTACGTCCTGCCGCAGCTCGCGTGCCCGCGCGCCGGAGGTGATCGTGCCGACGTCGACGCCGGAGATCTCGATGCGGCCGCCTTCGGGCCGGGTGAGCCGCAGAATCTCCATCAGCGTGGTGGTCTTGCCGCTGCCGGACTCGCCCACCAGGCCGAGCGTCTCACCGGCGCGCAGTTCGAAGCCGACCCCGTTGACGGCGCGCAGCGTGCCGACCCGGCGCTTGAGGAGGGCGCCCTTGGTGACCGGGAACGTCTTGACGAGGTCCGAGACGCGAAGCACCACCTCGCCGGTGCCGGCGGGATACGCGGGCGCCGGTGGGTCGACGGGCGCGGCATCGCCCGCCGGGTCCAGGGAGCCGTCGGCGATCTCGGCGGCGCGCAGGCAGGCCACGTCCCCGTGCCCGGTGACATGGCTCAGCTCCGGTTCGCCGGAGCGGCACGCGTCGAGGGCGACGGCGCACCGGGGTGCGAAGGGGCAGCCGTCCGGGAGGCCCACCAGGGCGGGCGGTTCGCCGCCGATCGGGACCAGGGGGCGCCGGGCGCCGCCGTCCACGGTCGGTACGGCGGCCAGCAGGCGCGCGGTGTACGGCATCGTCGGCCGGCGGAAGAGTTCCTGGACGCCGGCGTGTTCCACGAAGCGGCCCGCGTACATGACGGCGACATCGTCCGCGTGGCCGGCGACGACCCCGAGATCGTGGGTGATCAGGACGAGTCCGGCGCCGGTCTCCCGCTGCGCGAGCCGCAGTACGTCGAGGATCTGGGCCTGCACGGTGACGTCGAGCGCGGTGGTGGGTTCGTCGGCCACCAGCACGGACGGGCGGTTGGCGATGGCCATGGCGATGACCACGCGCTGGCGCATGCCGCCGGAGAACTCGTGCGGGAAGGCGGTGGCCCGGCCGCGCGGGTCGGGGATGCCCACGAGATCGAGCAGTTGTACGGCTTGCTCCCAGGCGTCCCGTTTCGTCAGGTCCTGGTGGACCCGCAGGGCGTCGGAGAGCAGCCGGCCCACCGAGAAGATCGGGGTGAGGGCGGACAGCGGGTCCTGGAAGACCATGCCGATGGAGTTGCCGCGGATCTTGGACAGGGCGCGGTCGTCGAGGCCGATCAGGTCCTGTCCCCCGAGCAGCACCTGGCCGCGCAGGTCGGCGGTGGGCGGCAGCAGCCCCATGATGCCCATCGCGGTGGCGGACTTGCCCGAGCCGGACTCGCCGACGATGCACAGGGTGCGGCCGGGCAGCAGGTCGAAGTCCACGCCGCGCACCGCCTCGACGGTGCCCGCCTCGGAGGGGAAGG
>NZ_MUNF01000506.1 GCF_002154555.1 Streptomyces murinus | reverse complement strand
GTGCCCGCGCGCGGGCACATGATCTGCAAGGCGGATAAACAATGTCCGTACGACCACTGAACCGGAGGGGGCCGGAATGAGACTGCTGCTCGTCGAGGACGACAACCATGTCGCCGCGGCCCTGTCCGCCGTGCTGACCAGGCATGGATTCGATGTCACCCATGCGCGCAACGGCGAGGAGGCCCTGCGCGCGCTCATCCCCGAGAGCGACGGCTTCGGCGTGGTCCTGCTCGACCTGGGCCTGCCCGACCAGGACGGCTACGAGGTCTGCGGCAAGATCCGCAAACGCACCAGCACCCCCGTGATCATGGTCACCGCCCGCTCCGACGTCCGCTCCCGCATCCACGGGCTCAACCTGGGCGCCGACGACTACGTGGTGAAGCCGTACGACACCGGGGAACTGCTCGCCCGGATCCACGCCGTCAGCCGGCGCACCGCCCACGAGGAGTCCGCGCAGACCGCCGAGGGCCTGCTGCACCTCGGCCCGATGCGGATCGAACTGCCGACCCGCCAGGTCAGCGTGGACGGCTCCGTCGTCCAGCTCACCCGCAAGGAGTTCGACCTGCTGGCGCTGCTCGCCCAGCGCCCCGGTGTGGTCTTCCGGCGGGAGCAGATCATCAGCGAGGTCTGGCAGACCAGTTGGGAGGGCACCGGACGCACCCTCGAGGTGCATGTCGCCTCCCTGCGCGCCAAGCTGCGCCTGCCCGCGCTCATCGAGACCGTGCGCGGCGTCGGCTACCGGCTCGTCGCCCCGGCCGCCTAGCGGGGACGGGTGCGCACACGGCTGCTGCCGCTGCTCATCGTCCTGATGGCGGCCGTACTCCTCGCCCTCGGCGTCCCGCTCGCCGTCAGCATGGCCGCCTCCGAGCAACAGCGGGTCGTGGTCGACCGGATCGACGACACGGCACGCTTCGCCGCGCTCGCCCAGTTCGTCACCGAGGGCCCCGGCGGCTCCCGGCGCACCGGCACGGACGAGCGCTGGGAGACCCTGCGCAGCGAACTCGACAGCTACTACGGCGTCTACGGCATTCGCGCCGGCGTCTTCTACCGCAACGGCTCCGCCATGGCCAACGCGCCCGGCGACTGGTTCGTACCGCCGTCGGGGGAGGTCAGGGAGGCGTTCGACGAGGCGCTGCTCAGCCGGCGCAGCCACGACCCCCAGCAGGCGTGGCCCTGGCAGCACAGCCGGCTGGTGGTCGCCTCACCGGTGATCCGGGACGGGGACGTGATCGCGGTCGTCGTCACCGACTCGCCCACGGGGCCGCTGCGGCTGCGGATCCTGCACGGCTGGCTGCTCATCGGGGCCGGTGAGATCGCCGCCATGCTGCTCGCCGTCGGCGCGGCGCTACGGCTGACCGGCTGGGTGCTGCGGCCGGTACGGGTCCTGGACGCCACCACCCACGACATCGCCACCGGGCGCCTGAAGTCCCGGGTGGCGGCCGCCGGCGGGCCGCCCGAACTCCGGCGCCTCGCCCACTCGTTCAACGAGATGGCGGACCATGTCCAGGAGGTGCTGGAACAGCAGCGCGCCTTCGTCGCCGACGCCTCCCACCAGCTGCGCAACCCGCTGTCCGCGCTGCTGCTGCGCATCGAACTCCTCGCGCTCGAACTCCCTGAGGACAACGAGGAGATCGCCTCGGTGCGCACCGAGGGCAAGCGCCTCGCCCATGTCCTGGACGACCTGCTCGACCTGGCGCTCGCCGAGCACGCCGAGGCCGATCTGAGCCTGACCGACATAGGCGCCCTCGCGGAGGAACGGCTGGCCGCCTGGACGCCGGCCGCCGAGGCCCAGGGGGTCCGGCTGACCGGCGACTGCCCGGCCACCACCGGCTGGGCCGACCCGATCACGCTGTCCAGCGCGCTGGACGCGGTGATCGACAACGCGGTGAAGTTCACCCCCGAGGGAGGCGCCGTCGAGGTCTCCGTCTCCTTCGAGGGGGACACCTCCAGGGTCGTCGTCACCGACACCGGGCCCGGCCTCACCGAGGAGGAACTCGCGCGCGTGGGCGACCGTTTCTGGCGCAGCGGCCGCCATCAGAACATCAAGGGATCCGGGCTCGGCCTGTCCATCACCCGCGCCCTCCTGGAGGCGGGCGGCGGCTCGATAGCCTACGGCCCGCACGAGCCGCGGGGGCTGCGGGTGACGGTGTCGGTGCCGAGGTTCAGGGCTTGACCGACCGGTAGTAGCGCCGGGCGCCCTCCTGGAGCGGGAGGGGGTCGGTGTAGATGGCGGTGCGCAGGTCGACCAGCTGGGCGGAGTGGACATGGGCGCCGATGCCGTCGCGGCTCTTGATCACGGTGCGGGTCACCCACTCGGTGAGCCGGGGGTCCATGTCCGCGCGGGTCATCAGCAGGTTGGACACCGCGATCGTCGGCACCTCGACGCCGTGCTGGATGCCCGGGTACGCCGACTCGGGCATGTTGGTGGCGCGGTAGTAACGCGTCTCCTCGCCCTGCGCGTGCAGCTCGGTGACGAGGTCGGCGTCGATCGGGATGAACCGGAAGGCGCCCTTGCCGCCCGGCGTGGCCAGCCCCTTGGTGGGCAGGCCGCCGGACCAGAAGAACGCGTCGATCCCGCCCTGTTCCAGCCGGTCGGGCCCGGTGTCTATGCCGTCGGCGGCGGGGGTGATGTCCGTCCGCGGATCGATGCCGGCGGCCTGCCCACCAAGG
>NZ_MUNF01000505.1 GCF_002154555.1 Streptomyces murinus | reverse complement strand
CCGCCCGCCGAGGCCCCGTTGGCCCAGCCCCCGGTGACAGGGGGGCCGGTGGGCGGGCGGGAGAAGATCCTCATCGCGCCGCCGGACACCCGCCGTACGGCCGCCGCACAGGCCGTACGGGACGCGGCGGGGCCCACCCTCGTCGTCACTTCGAACCCGTCCCTGTGGGCCGATACCAAGGACGCCAGGGCCAAGCTGGGCCCCACCCACCTCTACGACCCGACCCATCGCTGTGACACCCCGGCCCGCCTCCACTGGTCCCCCACGGCCGGCTGCGCGGACAAGCAGACCGCGCTCCAGCGGGCGACCGCGCTGCTCGCTCCGGTGCGGCCCACCGCCCGTATCGACCAGGCCGTGGTGGACACGGCGACCACCCTCCTGCGCAGCTATCTGCACGCCGCCGCACTGGAGAACCGCACCGTCCGTCATGTCCACCGCTGGTCCCAGGGCACCCAGGTACAGGACGCCGTACGCACCCTGCGCACCCATCCCAAGGCCGCCTCGGGAGCCGCCGGTGAGCTGGAGGCCGCCCTCACCGCGCATCCCGAACGGCGGGACATCGCCCAGGAGTTGACCGGCAGGGCGCTCGCCGCGCTCTCCACGGTCAACATCCGCGAGGCATGCACCCCAAACCGAACTGATGCGCTCGCCTTGGATTCCTTCGCCGATGAAGGGGGCACGCTTTACGTAGTCGGTGAATCCATCGAGGACCCGAGGAGCACGCCCGGCGCGATGCCCCTCCTGACGGCCCTCGTCTCCAGCGTGGTCGAGCACGGCCGGCACATGGCCGCACGGTCATCCTCCGGTCGGCTCGACCCACCACTGACGCTGGTCCTGGACGACATCGCCGCCGTCGCCCCCTTCCCCCAACTCCCGGACCTGCTGGCCACCGGGGACGCACAGGGCCTGCCGACGCTCGCCCTCTTCCGCTCCCGCGAACAGGCCCGCGCCCGCTGGCCGCACCAGGAACTGCCGGGCCTGCCCGGACTCCCGGTCTGACGGGTCAGCGGGCCAACGGGCTGACGACCCAGCGGTCTTATAGCGATCTAGCGGTCCAGGACGAACTCCAGCTCGTTCTGCGCCGCGTCCTTCACGAACGGCACCCGCACCCCGCTCGGCCGGAACCCCGCCTTGCGATAGGCGCCCTGGGCCCGCTCGTTGTCCTCGTGCACCAGCAGCCGCACCCGCTCGGCGCCACGCCCCCACGCCCAGCTCACACCCGCGTCGAACATGGCCTTGATCAGCCCGTTCCCCCGGTGCTCGGGCCGCACATACACGCCGACGACATGCCCCTGACGGCGCTCGACCGGGAAACCGGCCCAGTCCTCGGTGCCGGCCTCCTCGATCAGCACGGTCAGCGAACCGGCCCATGACCCGTCGGGCAGCTCGGCGATGAACTGCTGCGCCGTCGCCGACCCCTCGCCCGAACCGGCCGCGAAGGCCGACCTCTTCTGGCAGGACCGCGCGGCCGGATCCCGCAGCGCGTCCAGCCGCAGGCCCCTCACCTTCTCCCATTCCGCGGGGCGTATGGCTCGTACGACGTAGTCTCCGCTGGTCACCCTGGTCATGCCCGCAACCGTAGTGCTGCGGCAGGCGCTCGGCATCC
>NZ_MUNF01000504.1 GCF_002154555.1 Streptomyces murinus | reverse complement strand
CGTCGGCGACCACGAGGATCCGCTCGGCCGACTCCGGGGAATCCGCTCCCCACTCCCCTCCGGGCACCCGGCTCACCGCCATCCCTTCGAGCCGGTCGCGGACCTCCGCCACGGTGCTCCCGGTCAGCCGCAGCACGGCCCCGACCCGGGCCCCCGACTCCCGCAGTCGCCGTAGCGCCTGTCCGAGGAACGCGGACTTGCCGACGCCGGGCGCCCCGGGCACGATCAGCACCCGCTCGCGCTCCCGGCCCCGCCCCGGTCCGGGCCCGGCGCCCCACCGCACCACCTCGGCCAACTCGCCCTCCCGCCCGGCGAAATGCGGTACGACCTCCAGGTACCCGGCGCGCTCCCGCTCCTGCGGCGACTCGACCGCCCGGGCCCCGGCCGCGGGCCCGGGCTCGGCGTCGAACTCCTGCTGCCTGCGCCGCTGTTCGGCCACCGTGGTGACCCCGGGCAACGGCACCCGGTCCCGCACCAGCAGCTTCAGCTCGGCGCAGGACTCCCCGCCGAACTCGCAGTAGTGGCCCGCCTGCTTGAAGAACCGGCGCAGCTCATGGAGTTCGAAGACGTCATGGCTGGTGAGCGCGTCCAGATAGTCCTCCAGCGTCTCCCGGAACGTCCCCAGGTACGCCTGCGCCGCGTCCTTCCCCGTCGCGATCAGCAGAATGGAGTAGGGGGCGTCGTCCATCGCGGCCGACCGGTCGAACCGCTCACGCACCACCTTCGCGAAGTCCGACGACTTGCACGCCTCGATCACCACCATCGCCCAATGCCCGTCCGTCGCACGGCGGTTGCCCCACTCGGCGTAGAGATGGTGGGCGAACAGATCGGGGGTGAGCTGTGCGTAGTCCCCGCGCTCCGCCGAGCCGGGCACGAGCAGGGCCGGACCCATGGTGCCCCGCCGGCCGTGCCCCAGCCAGACCAGGGCCGAGGGCCGTTCCTTCGGGTGGCGCCCGCCCGGTTCGCCGTACTCCCCCGACCAACGCGCGAGTTCGTCGTCGGCCGCGCCGAGGGAGTCCACGGTGCCGGGTTCGACGCAGGACCGTACCGCCGGCTGTCCCCCGATCCGCCGCAGTACGTCCAGCACGGCGGCCGCCTCCGCCGCGGTGTCCGCCTTCGGATACCCGGCGACATGCCCGACCGGCACCATCTGCGCGTCGAACGCCTCCGCCACCGTGCCGTCCCGGACCTGCGCGCCCTGTCGCGGCACGACGGGCGACGCGGGCGACGCCTGCGACCCGGGCGAGCCCGGCGGCGCGGGCCCGACGGTCCCGGTGCCGGTCACGGCTCTGGTCCCGTCCCCCACGACCGTCGGCTCACGCCCCACCGACACCAGTTCCGCCGCCATGGCGTCAGCCGTCGTGCACCATGTCGAGGACCGGGACGAGGCGCCGCTTCGGCTCTTCGCCGCCGGTCACCTCCACCTCGTACATCCCCGGCCGGCCGGGCATGCACGAGGCCGCCAGCACGCCGGGGCGGCCCGGTGCCGGGCGCAGGGCGGGGGTCAGCAGCTCGTCCAGGCCGTTGACCCCGCGCACCCGGCACTCCAGGTCGGCGCCGCGGGCGACCCCGTCGACCTCGATGGCGAAGGGCTCACCCAGGGCGGACCACTCCGGCGCGCGCAGCTCGTACCGCGCCTCGTCCCCGAGCATGGCGCCCCGCTCCTCCGGGTGCCGCAGCCCGTGCATCAGACCGGAGGCCATGTCGAGGACACTGCGGGTACGGATGAGGTCGCCGTGCTCGTGATAGAAGTGCACCGGCCGTGCGGTGCCCGGCAGTTGGGCCGCGTACTGGTACACCGTGCCGTCCCCGGTACGCGGATCGCGCTGGGGCCGGCCCTCGGCGTCCGGGAGCAGCCGCCCGTCGTTGTAGCGCTTGAAGAGGTACCGGTCGAACAGCGCGACGCCGTCGGCGAGCCGGTAACTGGTCCAGGTGCTCTGGCCCATGCCGACGACGGTCACATGCTCGGGCAGCGTGGTCTCCGCCCGGCTGGTGCGCCAGTCCACGGCCGCCTTCGCCAGCTCGCGCCGCCCGCCGAGCGCCACAATGTCCTCGACACCCGGCACCCGCATGTCGCCGTCCACCTCATGGGCCCGGTAGCTCGGCAGCAGGTCGTACAGCCCCGGCATGGTCGCGGCGACCTGGCGCAGGATCCCCGGTGGCACGGGGAGCGGCAGACCCTTGCCGGCGTTGAGCATCAGCACGGCCTTCACCGAGCCGTTGAAGGGGGTGCCGACGGTCATCACCACGCGGATGTCGTCACGCAGGGTGCAGTCCAGGTGCAGGGCCTCGCGGGTGAGCAGGCCGCCCATGGAGTGGGCCACGAAGACCAGCCGGGCGGGTCCCGCCCCGGGGTCGGCCTCCAGGTACTTCCGGTGCGCGGGGTGGGCGCGCCAGGCGTCCAGGTGGCGGCGGGCCGCGGCGGCGAGGAGGGCGCCGTTGTGCTCGACGGACAGCCGCCAGTCGTAGGGGAAGGAGAGCAGGGCGGCGGGGTCCACCACGCTGCGCCGCATCTCCGCGACCATCGCGGTGTAAGGGTGGGCGGAGCCGAACCCCGGCAGCGGTTCGAAGCTCTCCAGGAGCCCGGTCACCTCGACGCGTCCGGTGCGGCCCGCACGTTCGTCCTCGGTCACCGCGAGCTGCCGCAGCCGCTCGGTGTGGGCCCGCGCGGTGTAGGCGAGGAGCTTTCCGACCCCCCATAACTTCCGGCCGGTCCCGGCCTCCCTGAGTTCGCTGCCCATGATGCCTGGCACGATCACCACGGCGTCGTGCAGCCTTCGTCCCGGATTGCTTCTGCGCATGAGCTTCGCCTCGAACGCTCTGACGGCCCACATCCCCTGGGGCCGAAGTCATGGACGGAATCCAAGAGGCTAGCACAGCGAAACACGCTCCGTGACTGCCTCAACTGACCTGTTTGACCTGGGAGTTACCCCTTCCGCTTGGGTCGTATCCAGCCGCGCCCGAGAGCCGGGGAGACCGGTCCGGGACGGCCGCCGAGCACATGTTTCGAGGTCCGCCCGCGTGTCGGGGCCCCGGGCGAGCGGCGGGACGGCGCACACTGCCCTATTTTTTGACAGATGACCGAAAGGCCAGTTTCGCCGTGCCCCGCCGCAGCCCCTGATGACTCAGGGTCACCCCAAGCGGGCGCAATGTACCGCTCCGGGACCGGACGACCCGCCGCGGGGAGCACCTGATGGCCGGGCCCGAGAACGGGGCGTCGCCCAGGCAGCCGGAAGACTCCGATCTGCATGTCCGCCTGCGGACCGAGCTGGGCCGCATGGACGAGCAGATGCGCAGCCTGCTGGACGCCATGGACCGGCTCCAGGGGCTGCTGGACGCGGTGGTCGCCATCACCCGCGAGAACGAGCTGCCCTCGGTCCTCTACCGCATCGTGACCACCGCCATGGACCTGGTGGGCGCCCGCTACGGAGCCCTCGGTGTGCTCGCCCCCTCCGGCGACGAGCTGGAGCAGTTCATCACCGCCGGCCTCACCGAGGAGGAACGGGCCGCCCTCGCGGGAACCGACTTCCCCCACGGCCGGGGCGTCCTCGGCCAGCTGATCCACCACCCCGAGCCGCTGCGGGTCGACGACATCGCCGCCCATCCGTCCTCCGTGGGCTTCCCGCCCAACCATCCGTACATGGGCACCCTGCTCGGCGTCGCCATCAGCGTCCGCGGCGAGATCTACGGCGACCTCTATCTCTCCGAGCGCCAGGACGGAGAGCTCTTCGACGCCGACGACGAGAGCGTGGTCATCGCCCTGGCCGGCGCCGCCGGCATCGCCATCGAGAACGTCCGCCTCTTCGAACGGGTCCGCGAGGGCGCCGAGCAGTTCCAGCGCCTGCTCCTGCCCACCCTGCCCGATCTGCGCCCCTTCACCGCCGCCGCGGTCTACCGGCCCGCCGCCGAGCCCAGCCAGCTCGGCGG
>NZ_MUNF01000503.1 GCF_002154555.1 Streptomyces murinus | reverse complement strand
GCGGTCGGGCGTGGCCGATGAGCGGGTCCGGTGGGGCGACGGCCGCCTTGAAGGCGGGGTCGTCGGCCAGGGCGGCCAGGTCGGTGTGGACGGGGGTGGCGGTCAGGCCCGCTTCGGCCAGGCGGTGCGTCCACTCGTCGGTGGTGAGGGCCGACTCCTCGGCGCGGTCCAGCAGCCGGTGCACCGCCTCGGGATTTGCGCGGGCCTTTGGGCCGAGGTACAGATGACCGTCCGCGGTGCGCACGGGGCGGTCCGGTGCCGTCCAGCGCACCCGGTGCGCGGGGCGCGGGATCAGGGCGGCGGCGGAGACCAGGCTGGAGTCGACGCGGCCGCCCCGCCCGGTCCGTGTCCGGTGCGCCAGCGCGGCCAGCACGCCCTGGGCGCACACCAGCCCGCCGAGGACGTCGGTGAGGGTCATCAGGGAGGGGGCCGGGGGTTCGTCTGCCGGGCGTACGGCGGCGGCGAGTCCGCTGTGCACCTGGGCGAGGTAGTCGGTGCCGAGGGGTGGCCGGTCGCCGAGGGTGTCGCCGAAGCCGGAGGCCCAGGCGTACACCAGGGCGGGGCGGTCGGACAGCAGGTCGGCGGCGTCCAGGCCGAGCCGGGCGGCCTTGCCGGGGGCCCAGTTGTGCACGAAGGCGTCGGCCTCGGCGGCCAGCGCGCGTACCGTCTCCCGGCCCCGCGCGGTCGTCAGGTCCGCCTCGACGACCCGCTTGCCCGCGTTGAGGGCGGTGAACCGGGCCGAGGTGTCCCCGGCCAGCGGGGGCAGCCAGCGCATCGGGTCGCCGCCCGGGGGCTCGATCCGGATCACCTCGGCGCCCAGCATCCCGAGGAC
>NZ_MUNF01000502.1 GCF_002154555.1 Streptomyces murinus | reverse complement strand
ACCAACGCCCATGTGGTGCTCGAAGAGCCTCAGGCGGGTGGGGCGAGCGGGACCGCGGGTGACCGGGGCGGGCGCCGAGAGGTGCGGGAAGGCGCGACACGGGCCGAGCGGGAGGGTACGGCACCCACCGGACCGGAGCGTACGACGCCTTCCGCGCGGCCCGCGGTGGCCTTTCCGGTGTCGGCCAGGAACGTGCCGGCGCTGCGGGCCCAGGCACAACGGCTGTACGACCATGTGGTCACCGCCCCCGACGCGTCCCTGGCGGACCTCGGACACTCGCTCGCCACCACGCGGGCCGTCTTCGAGCACCGGGCCGTCGTGGTGGCCCGGGTCCGTTCCGAACTGCTCGACTCCCTGCGGGCGTTGGCGACGGACGACGATCGGCCCGGAGTGCACAGGGGCACGTCCCGCGACCAGGGCCGGCTCGCCCTGCTGTTCTCCGGCCAGGGCAGCCAACGCGCGGGCATGGGACGCGAGTTGTACGAGGCGCCCGATCCGCACCCCGCCTTCGCCCGCTCGTTGGACGAGTGCTGTGCCCTGCTCGACCCGTTGCTGCCGGCACCCCTGCGGGACGTCATGTTCGCCGCGCCCGGTACGGAGGCCGAGGAGCTGCTGCGGACGACCCGGTTCGCGCAGCCGGCGCTCTTCGCCCTGGAGACGGCCCTGTTCCGGCAGTTCGAGGCCTGGGGTGTACGCCCCGGTCTCGTGGCCGGGCACTCGGTGGGCGAAGTGACGGCGGCCCATGTCGCCGGGGTGTTGTCCCTCGCGGACGCGTGCACCCTGGTGGCGGCCCGCGGCAGGCTGATGGACGCGCTGCCCGCGGGCGGCGGGATGGCGGCGGTGGCCGCCGGCGCGGACGAGGTGGCCGCGCACCTCGCCGAGACCGGCTGTGCGGCGGAGATCGCCGCGGTCAACGGGCCCGCCTCGGTGGTCGTGTCCGGCGACGAGGACGCGGTGCGGGAGGTTGCCGAGCACTTCCGGGCGCGGGGCCGTGCGGTGACCGCGCTGCGGGTCGGCCATGCGTTCCACTCCGCTCGAATGGAGCCCGTACTGGCCGACTTCGCGAACGTGGTACGCCAGCTGTCCTTCACCGCACCGCAGTTGCCGCTGCTCACCGCGGTCGCGGACCGGGCGGCCACCGACGAGGAGCTGTGCACACCGGAGTTCTGGGTGGACCATGTCCGCCGTCCGGTCCGCTTCGCCGATTCCGTGGCGTATCTGGGTGAGCAAGGGGCGACGCAGTACGTCGAGTTGGGGCCGGACGGGGTGCTCACCGGTCTGGTGCGGGAGTGCCTCGCCGCGACCGGAACGTCCCCGGCCGACCCGACAGCGGGCCTTGGCGGGCGGAGCCCGGAACCACCGCTGGTCCTGCCGACTCTGCGCACCTCGCGCCCGGAAGCGGACGCCCTGCTCGGCACGCTGGCCGCCCTGCACGCGCACGGCGTACCCGTCGACTGGCCGGCGGTCTTCGCCGGGCGCGGCGGACGGCGCGTCGCACTGCCCACGTACGCCTTCCAACGTCGCCGGTACTGGCTGGAGGCCACCGCCACCGGGCCCGCGCCCGCCCTCCCGGCGGCCGACGCCACTCACCCCCTCCTGCGGTCGTACACCCGCAGCGCCGACGACGACGGGCTGCTGCTGAGCGCAGTGCTCTCGGTGCGCGACCAGCCATGGCTTGCCGACCATGTGGTGGCCGGGGAGATCCTGCTCCCGGCGACCGCGTTCGTCGATATGGCCCTGCACGCCGGTGAGTTGGCGGGCACGGCCGTCCTGGAGGAACTGGTCCTGGCCGCGCCGCTGCCGTTGCCGTCGCACGGCGCGGTCGCTTTGCAGGTGAAGGTGGCGGGTCCGGACGGCGCGGGACGACGGGCCGTCTCCTTCCACTCCCGGCCGCACACCGCGGCAGGTGACGAGCCCTGGGTCCGGAACGCCATGGGGACGCTCTCCCCGGCGCTGCCGCCCACGGCGACCGGGATCGAGAGCGCGCCCTGGCCGCCGGAAGGAGCGGTACCCCTCGGGGCCGACGGTCCGGGCACCGGCTCGTACGACCGACTGGCCGCCGACGGGCTGCGCTACGGCCCCGCCTTCCGGGGCCTGCGCGCCGCCTGGCGGCGCGGGGAGGAGCTGTACGCCGACGTCGAGTTGCCGGAAGCGGCCCGGACGCCGCGACCGGAGGCGTGTGGCCCGGAGTTCGTCCTGCACCCCGCGCTGCTCGACGCGGCGCTGCACGTCCGGGCCCTGGACCGCCTCCTCCCGGACGGCTCCGGGGAAGACACTCCGGCAACCGACGGGCTGGCCCTGCCGTTCGCCTTCGGCGGGGTGCGCGTGCACGCCACCGGAGTACGGCGCCTGCGGGTACGGGTCACCCCGGGACCCGACGGGGGGACCCAGGTGGAGCTGACCGATGAGACGAACTCACCGGTGGCGACGATCCGTTCGCTGACGCTCCGGCCCCTGCCGCGTGCCGACTCCGCGACGACGGACGTGCTCACCGGCGCTCTCCACCGTACGGACTGGGTACCGCTGACCGAACCGCCCGCGCCTGGGGCGATGCCCCGCTGGGGGGTTCTGGGTACGGCGGGTACGCGGCTGGTGGACGCCCTCGCACCGTCGGGTTCCGGTGTCCCCGTGTACCCGGGCCCGGCGGCGTGCGACGCGTCGTCGGACATCGTCGTGGCACCGTGCCCGCCGCCCGGCACGAACGGCGACGCGCGGGACCTGGCCGCCGAGTTGCTGCGGACAGCGGACCGGGCGCTCAAGCTCGTCAAGGAGTGGCTCGCGCAACCGCACCTGTCCCGCGCGCGGCTCGTCCTCGTGACGTCCGGTGCCGTCGCGCTGCCCGACGACGGTCGCCTCGCGGACGCCACCGCCGGTCACGAGAGCGACGGCCGGTCCGGTGAGGCGGCGGCCGTACCGTCGCACACGCCGGTGTGGGGGCTGATCCGCTCGGCCCTGCGCGAGAACCCGGGCCGCTTCGCCCTGATCGACGTGGACGAACACCCCGACTCCTGGGGCGTGTTGCCCGCCCTGCTGACCACCTCGGTGCCGGAGGCAGCCGTACGCCGGGGGACGGTGTACGTACCGAAGCTGCTGCGACTGGCCGAGGCGGTACCGGAGTCGTCGAAGCGACCGCCGCTCGATCCGGCGGGCACCGTCCTGGTCACCGGTGGCACCGGTTCCCTCGGCATGCTGGTGGCACGGCACTTGGTCGCCGTTCACGGCGTTCGTCATCTGCTGCTCGTCGGCCGACGCGGGCCGGACGCCCCTGGAGCCCGGGAACTCGTCGCGGAGTTGAGCGCAGCGGGCGCCCAAGTGACCGTGCAGGCCTGCGATGCGGCGGACCGTGCCGCGCTCGCCGCCCTGCTCGACACGGTACCGGCGGCCCACCCGCTGACCGGCGTCGTACACACCGCGGGGGTACTGGACGACGGCGTCGTCACGGCGCTCACCACCGACCGGCTCAGGCGAGTGCTGCGCCCCAAGGCGGACGCCGCGCTCGCACTGCACGAGCTGACCCGCGACCGCGACCTGGCCCTGTTCGCGCTGTTCTCCTCGGTGGCGGGCACCTTCGGCTCCGCAGGACAGGCCAACTACGCCGCCGCCAACTGTGTGTTGGACGCCCTGGCACGGCACCGCGTCCGGCTGGACTGTCCGGTACGTCGATCGCCTGGGGTCCCTGGCGGCAGGACGACGGCATGATGGCGCGCCTGGACGACACGGGCCTGCGGCGGATGGCCCGCGCCGGTTTCGCCCCGCTCGGTCCGGCGGAGGGCCTGGCCCTCTTCGACGCCGCCGTGACCGGTGACGAACCCGTGGTGGTGGCGGCCCGCCTCGCCCCGGCCGCCCTCCGTGGCGCCGGCTCCACGCCGAACCGGATCCGAACCCGTGCCGCCGACGAAGGCAGGGGCGAGGGCGGGGGTGGGGGCCGACTCGGCGCTGCATCGGCCGCCGCTTTCCCGGGCGAGCAGGCCGGCGTGCTGCTCACCGAGGTCCGTTTCCTGGCGGCCCGCGTCCTGGGTCACGCGGACGGGGTGAGCGAGATCGAGGAGGACGCGCTGCTGGCGGACCTGGGGCTGGACTCCCTGGCCGCGGTCGAGCTGCGCAACGAGCTCGCGGCGAGAACGGGGCTGGCGCTGCCGACCACACTGCTGTTCGACTTCCCGACGCCACGCGCGCTCGCCACCGAGCTGGCGCGACGGTATGCCGCCGAGGCGCCTTCGGCGGGCGTCACATCGGATGGTCCGGCAGGGCCCGAGACCGTCGATACTCCCGGTTTCCCGCCTCAAGTAGACGGCATTCAGGGTGAGTTCGATCCCTCCGGGCCGCAGGCCGCCGACGCGCCGAACGCCGATGAGGCTCCGGATTCCCTGGGCGCTCTCTTCCGTACCGCATGTGCCCGGGGACGGACCTGGGACGGCATGGTGCTCCTCACCGTCGCCGCGCGCCTGCGCCCGGTGTTCGACAGGGCCGGTGCGCACGATGCGGCGCATGAACCCGTCATGCTCACGGCGGGCGGTACGGGGGCCCGGCTGGTCTGCTCCCCCGCGCTCAGCGCGGTGTCGGGGCCGCAGGAGTACGCGCGTCTCGGCGCCGGTCTGCGCGGGCTACGGCCGGTCTCCGCCGTACGGCATCCCGGGTTCGAGCCCCGAGAGGCGCTGCCCGCCACGCTGGACGCTCTGGTCACCGCCCAGGCCAGGGCCGTTCGCGCCGCCGCGGCCGACGGCCCCCTGGTACTGCTGGGCCGGTCGGCCGGTGGCTGGGTGGCCCATGCCGTGGCCGAACGTCTGGAGTCCGAGGGCACCGGCCCGGCCGCCGTGGTCCTGCTGGACACCTATCCCCCGGGACACGGCGACCGGGATCGGGCGCTCTCCGGGATGACGTCGGACATGCTGCGCCGGGCGGCGGAATTCGCCTCCGCCAGCTCCGACCGGCTGACCGCGATGGCCGGATACTTCGAGCTCTTCGACGGCTGGAAGCCCGCGCCGCTCGCCTGCCCCACCCTGTACGTACGGGCCCAGGACCCCCTGCCCGGCGCCGAGCCCGCCCCGCCCTGGAGCCTGCCGCACGCCGAGATCACCGTGCCGGGGGACCACTTCACCATGCTGGAGGAGCACGCTCGCACCACCGCGGTCGCCATCCATCGGTGGCTGGGGGACGGACCGGTCT
>NZ_MUNF01000501.1 GCF_002154555.1 Streptomyces murinus | reverse complement strand
CTCTTGTTGTCGCGTACTCAACAAGTCATCGTCTTCGTCGTACCGCCGCACGCACCAGCAACGTCCCTGTTCCCCCCATGTCCGGAACACCTGGAGGCTGCACACATGCGTACGTCCCCCACCGCCGGAACCACGGCCACCGGCCGCAGACGCCGGATCGGCGCCGCCTTCGCGGCCGCCGCCGCGCTGGCCCTCGCCGGGTTCGGCACCGCCGTCCAGGCCGACGCCGCCACCGCCGCACCGGCCAAGGCGACCTGGGCCAAGACCCCCTGTGCCACCCCCAAGCACAAGGGCGAACTCGCCT
The DNA here is from genome assembly GCF_002154555.1 of Streptomyces murinus. GTDB lineage: Bacteria > Actinomycetota > Actinomycetes > Streptomycetales > Streptomycetaceae > Streptomyces > Streptomyces murinus. The sequence continues at coordinate 3,867 of NZ_MUNF01000501.1, read as the reverse complement.
GCAATTCGCTGCGGGTGACCGGCGGGCTCACCGCCTTCCAGAAGCAGCAGGCCGCCGACGGCATCACGCCCAAGGCCTCGACGCCCTCCGGCTACGGCCCCTCCGACCTCCAGTCGGCGTACGGCCTGACCTCCGCCGCCGCGTCCAAGGGCGCCGGCGAGACCATCGCGATCGTGGACGCCTACAACGACCCGAACGCCGAGGCCGACCTCGCCAAGTACCGCTCGTACTACGGCCTCTCCGCCTGCACCAAGGCCAGCGGCTGCTTCAAGCAGGTCAGCCAGACCGGCTCCACCACCTCGCTGCCCAGCAGCGACGCCGGCTGGTCCGAGGAGATATCCCTCGACCTCGACATGGCCTCCGCGATCTGCCCGAACTGCAACATCCTCCTCGTCGAGGCCAAGTCGGCGACCATGGCCAACCTCGGCACCGCCGTCAACGAGGCCGTGACGCTGGGCGCCAAGTACGTCTCCAACAGCTACGGCGGCTCGGAGTCCTCCTCCGACACCAGCTACGACACCTCGTACTTCAAGCACCCGGGCGTCGCCATCACCGTCTCCGCGGGCGACGAGGGGTACGGCGCCGAGTACCCCGCCGCCTCCCAGTACGTGACCGCCGTCGGCGGCACCGCCCTGTCCAAGGCATCCTCCACCACCCGCGGCTGGTCCGAGTCGGTCTGGAACACCTCCAGCACCGAGGGCACCGGCTCCGGCTGCTCCGCCTACGACGCCAAGCCGTCCTGGCAGACCGACACCGGCTGCGCCAAGCGCACCATCGCCGACGTCTCCGCCGTGGCCGACCCCGCGACCGGCGTCTCCGTCTACGACTCCTACGGCGTCACCGCCGGCTTCTACACCTTCGGCGGCACCAGCGCCAGCTCGCCGATCATCGCCGGCGTCTACGCCCTGGGGGGCACCCCGAGCAGCGGCTCGTACCCGGCCAAGTTCCCGTACGCCAAGGCCGGCACGTCCGCGCTGAACGACGTCACCAGCGGCAGCAACGGCTCGTGCGGCGGCAGCTACCTGTGCACCGCCCGTTCGGGGTACGACGGCCCGACCGGCGTGGGCACCCCCGAGGGCGTCTCGGCCTTCACCGGCTGACCGCTCGTCAACCCGCGCGTCCGCAGGCCCCGGTGGCGTCCGCCGCCGGGGCCCTCGGCCGTTTTTCGGCGCCCGCGCGTGAGACCATCGAAGCGGCTCCGCACCCGACCGGCCGTCAAAAACCGGGCCAGGGCGTAAAGGAGGTCAACGACGGAACCACGGGCCAGGTTCCGGTCGGACCTCATTGCCCGGGGTGACCTGCCGTGATACACAGAGTGACCATACGAGGTATTCGTACGAAACCCGCCAGTCAATGACGTCAAGTCGACATACGACGGCGACGTTGTCGGCGACAATGAGGCCTGACCTCTGCACACCGCAGAGGGCTCGCGGAACTACCCATCAGGGGCGGTGACTTACATGCTCTTTGCGGCCGACAAGGGAGACATCAACACCATCATCGGCGGGATCGCTCCGGACTGGGGGCCCTTCGGCAGCCTGGGCAACGAGGCCAAGGTGATGATCGAGGTGGTGATGGCGGTGGCCATCCTGCTGTGCCTCGGCATCGCGGTCTGGGGTGCGGCCAAACAGCGCATCGGGGCGACGGCACTGCGCGACACCTTCAGCGCGGAACAGGGCAAGGGCCTCATCATCGCCGGGCTCACCGGGGTCTTCATCATCGGTTCCCTGGGCACGCTGTTCACCATCGTCTACGGCATGGCGGTCTAGCGCACCCGTGTTCCCCTCCCCTTAGAGGTTGCGTCTCCCTGATGTCGAGTCACCACACCGCGCCCGCGCGGGAACCAGCACGGCTACCGTCGTATGTCTACGAGGTGGAGGGGGCGTACACGGCATGAGTCACGGAGACGAGCAGGGCTACTCCGACTACGGCGACGACACGGGCCACACCCGTACGCGCCTGCCCGACCACGACCCCTACGGCGGCGCGCCCCGCCGCCCCGGCCGCTCACCGTCCCGCGGACTCATCACGGTCGTCGGCGTCGTCGTCCTGCTGATCGCGGCAATCGCCTTCGCCAACCGCGGTGACCACTCATCGGCGAACACCTCGGCGCCCAAGGGGACACGTCCCCAAGCCGCCTCCACCTCTCCCACCGGCACCCACCCCGTGAACACCAAAACGGCCGGTATTCCCTCGGGCTTCGCCCGGACACAGCAGGGGGCGGAGAGTGCGGCCGCGAACTATTCGGTGGCGTTGGGATCCGCCGACATGTTCAACACCGCAGCGCGGCACGCTCTCGTCGAGAGGCTGTACACCCCTGATGCCGCCGCGGACAGACAATCGGCACTGGACAGTGCCTACACAAGCACGAAGTTCCTCTCCAACATCGGCCTGACGAAGGACGGCACCGCCCCGAAGGGCGAGACCTTCGTCTCCCGGGTCGTTCCCGTCGGGACCAAGACCACTGCCTTCTCGGAGGACACCGCCACGGTCGCGGTCTGGTACACCTCGCTGTTCGGTCTCTCGGGGGATGCCTCGACCAACCCGGTGACCGAGAGCTGGTTCACCACGACCTACGAGCTGAAGTGGGTCGACAACGACTGGAAGGTCAGCGACTTCCAGCAGAAGGACGGCCCCGTTCCCGTGGGCCGCGATCAGCAGGCCTCCACCGCCACGGACATGACGAAGGCCGTCGAGGAGTACGGAGGGTTCACGTATGCGCGCTAACCACCGCTTCCTCAAGATCACTGCCGTGCTCGGCACTCTGCAGACGGCCACGGTGCTTCTGGCCACGCACGCCTTTGCCGCACCGTCCCCGTCACCCACCACAAGCAGCGATCACTGCGACCTGGTGCGCGGCCCCGCCAAGCAGTACTGCGAGCAGGGCAACAACGGCTCCAAGGGCGGCACCGGTTCCGGTTCCAACCCCCTCACCGACACCCTCGACCCCCTCTCCTCCCTTGCTCAAGGTTGTGCCAAGGCGGCTTCCTGGACGATCGGGAAGCTCAGTTCGGCCGTCAAAGACACCGCCAATGTCGACTTCACCAATCAGAAGTTCCTTCAGCAGTACGCCATCGTCTTCGCCGCCTCGACCATCCTCACGCTGCTGCTCTGGCTCCTCGCCGTCGCCAAGCGCGCGGTGCGCGGCGTGCCGTTGACGACCGCGATCTCCGAGGCCGTCGGGTTCCTGTGGCTGACGGTGATGGCCTCGGCGTTCACGCCGCTGATCCTGTACACCGTCGTCTCCGCGACGGACAGCGTCACCGACGTGCTGGCGAAGGCCACCGGCGATCAGGCGGACACGTTCTTCGGCACGTTCTCCGGCGCGCTGAGCAAGGGCACCGACATCGGCGGCGGCCCCATCATGCTGATCGTCGTCTCCCTGGTGAGCATCCTCGCCGCCGGCGTCCTCTGGCTGGAGCTGGTCATCCGCGCCGCCCTCCTCTACGTCGGCGCCCTCCTCGGCACCGTCGTCTACGCGGGCCTCGTCGACAAGAACATGTGGGGCCACGTAAGGCGCTGGGCCGGCATCATGATCGCCGTCATCCTGGTCAAACCGGTGATCGTGATCGTCCTCGGCCTCGCCGGCGCCCTCTCCTCCGGCAACGGCCCCGACGCGTTCTCCGCCGTCGTCTCCGGCCTCGCGATCATCCTGCTCGCCATCTTCGCCAGCGCCGCGATCTACCGCTTCGTCCCCGGCTTCGGCGACGAGATCGCGGCCGGCCGCAACAACCGCATCATGCAGGGCGCCGAGGGCAAGGCCGCCGCCGTCATCAGCTCCCCCGCCTCCCTCGTCGCCCAGGGCATCAAGACCCACAGCACCCGCGCCGACAGCAACGCCGCCCAGGGCGGCGTTGCTGTCGGCGC
>NZ_MUNF01000500.1 GCF_002154555.1 Streptomyces murinus | reverse complement strand
ACAACGCTCGTGGTCAATACACCTAGGGCCTGTCCGACCCCTCGGGGGGCCCGCAGTGTCCACATCGTTATCGGACACGGTTCACACCAGCCCCACCCGTCACGTAAGTTCAGACCAACGCAATTCGCGCCAGCAAAGCAGCGCGGGTGGTACCGCGCAGTGGAGGGGGCTGCGCGGTGCCGTGAAACGGGGAGATCGCCCCGTGGGGGCGCGCGGCGGCCGGCGCGTCACCGTTCGCCGTGCGGGTAGTCCGTCGGGGGGATTCGGGGGCAACACGCCGACGCGACCCCGGATGGCGGCAAGTCTCCGAATTCCTTCGGAATTCACCGCCTCCGACCAGGTTTGCCTGGGATTCCCCGGTGAATCGACCGGAAAGACCCCCTGAATCCATCGTTCCGCATCCACCAGGGCGTTCCCGGGTGACTTCGGAGAGTAGTTGTGGGGCGCCGATGCCCCCATCCGCCCTTACGAAGGGTTATGGTGGAACCCCCCCTCGGGCCGGTCCGTCTCCCCCCCACGGACCGGCCCGTTTTTTCTTGGCCACGCGAGAGGTCCCGACCGGGAACCGCGCACCACCCGGCGCGCGTCCCTACAGCGAGGACCGGAGTCCCGATCCCGCCCCGCCCCCCTCGCCCCCGCCGTAGCAGGGCCGGACCAGGGCCCGGGCAGCGGTAGGCTCGACGGGCCCGGCAACGTACCCCGCGCCAAACCCCCGGAGGGCCACGTGAACCTGCGCGACAAACTGCGCGGCCTGCTGGTCAGGCTCTACGCACGCCGGGTGGAGGGCCACCTCGACCACGCCCAGGTGCCCAAGCACATCGGCGTCATCGTGGACGGCAACCGCCGCTGGGCCAAGGCGTCCGGCTCCACCACCGTCCACGGCCACCGGGCCGGCGCGGACAAGATCGAGGAGTTCCTCGGCTGGTGCAGCGAGACCGATGTCGAGGTCGTCACCCTGTGGCTGCTGTCCACCGACAACTTCGACCGCGCGCAGGCGGAACTGGCCCCCCTGCTGGGCATCATCGAGGACGTCGTCCGCACCCTCGCCGCCGACGGCCGCTGGCGGGTGCACCACGTGGGCGCCATGGACCTGCTCCCCGCGGGCATGCAGGCCACCCTCAAGGAGGCCGAGGAGGCCACCGCCCACACCAAGGGGATAGTGGTCAACGTGGCCATCGGGTACGGCGGCCGGCAGGAGATCGCCGACGCCGTGCGCTCCATGCTGTACGAGGCCCAGGACAAGGGCGTCGCGATGACGGACCTCGCCGAGTCCGTCGACATCGACATGATCGGCCGTCACCTCTACACCAGCGACCAGCCCGACCCGGACCTCGTCATCCGCACCAGCGGTGAGCAGCGGCTGTCCGGATTCATGCTGTGGCAGACCGCCCACTCCGAGTACTACTTCTGCGACGTCTACTGGCCGGCCTTCCGCAAGGTCGACTTCCTGCGTGCGCTGCGCGACTACGCCGCACGTCATCGGCGGTTCGGCGGCTGAGATGCGCCCGAGGGCCCCGTCGGTTAAATCACCGGCGGGGCCCTCGCGCATCCCCGTTCGAACTGTCGTCACCAGGAGTTCACCGCCGCTGCGATGGCCGCTTTTGCATGGCGGCGCTCGTTCGAGGGCATAAGGCAAGCAGGTCGACGCCCGAACCCCGGGCGTCGGATCTCAGCGGGCGGCAGGGGCCGTCCGCCCGGGAGGTCCTTTGCACCAGCACGACCGTGCGACAGCGCCGCGGAGGTCCGGCCCCCGGCCCGCCGTGTGCAGGGGCCGCCGGCCGGCCCGGTCCGTCCCGCCCTCCCGGCCCGGCTTCCACTTCGTCGCTCCCCGACCTCATCCGAGGGGGTACGTCCTTCCGTGGTGACCAGCACAAAGCGCCGCAAGCCCGACCGGCGCACCTATGTTCTCGACACCAGCGTCCTGCTGGCCGACCCGAACGCCCTGACCCGCTTCGAGGAGCACGAGGTAGTGCTCCCCATCGTGGTGGTCACGGAACTGGAGGCCAAGCGGCACCATCCCGAACTGGGGTACTTCGCCCGCCAGGCCCTACGTCTGCTGGACGACTACCGGGTCCGGTACGGCCGTCTCGACTCCCCCATCCCGATCGGGGAACTGGGCGGGACCGTGCGTGTCGAGCTCAACCACTCGGACCCCAGCGTGCTGCCCACCGGCTACCGCCTGGGGGACAACGACTCCCGCATCCTCGCGGTGGCCCGGAACCTTCAGGCCGAGGGGTTCGACGTCACCGTCGTGTCGAAGGACCTGCCGCTGCGCATCAAGGCCTCGTCCGTCGGGCTCCTCGCCGAGGAGTACCGGGCGGAGCTGGCCATCACGGAGAACTCCGGGTGGACCGGGATGACCGAACTGACGCTCCCCGGCGAGCAGGTGGACGTCCTCTTCGAGGCCGGACACCTCTATGTACCGGAGGCGTCCGAACTCCCGGTGCACACCGGTCTGACCATCCAGTCGGAGCGCGGCAAGGCGCTCGGCCGGGTCACCGCGGAGGGCAATGTCCGGCTGGTGCGCGGCGATCGGGAGGCGTTCGGCATCAAGGGCCGCAGCGCCGAGCAGCGCATCGCCCTCGATCTGCTGCTCGACCCGGACGTCGGGATCGTCTCGATGGGCGGCCGGGCCGGCACCGGCAAGTCGGCGCTGGCGCTCTGCGCGGGCCTGGAGGCGGTCCTGGAGCGCCGCCAGCACCAGAAGGTCATGGTGTTCCGGCCGCTGTACGCGGTCGGCGGGCAGGAGTTGGGCTATCTGCCGGGCTCCGAGGCGGAGAAGATGAGCCCCTGGGCGCAGGCCGTGTTCGACACGCTGTCGGCGGTCACCAGCCGGGAGGTCATCGAGGAGGTCACCGCGCGCGGCATGCTGGAGGTCCTGCCGCTCACCCATATCCGCGGCCGCTCGCTGCACGACGCGTTCGTGATCGTGGACGAGGCGCAGTCGCTGGAGCGCAATGTGCTGCTGACGGTGCTGTCCCGGATCGGCGCCAACTCCCGGGTGGTACTGACCCATGACGTGGCACAGCGGGACAATCTGCGCGTCGGGCGGTACGACGGTGTGGTCGCCGTGGTGGAGAAGCTGAAGGGGCATCCGCTGTTCGCGCATGTCACCCTGACCCGGTCCGAGAGGTCCCAGATCGCCGCCCTTGTGACCGAAATGCTCGAAGACGGCCATATCTGAGCCGATCCAGCCCAGTTGGCGCCGTCCGGCAAAGGCATCAGAGCCTAGCCGGGCGGCGCCTTCGCGTGTGGGTGATTCCGGAAATCCCTTGGGCCAAACGGGATGTGAGCTTTCACACTCAACTCGGAATTGCCTCCCGGCGTCCGGTTACGGCAGAGTCTCAGTCCTGTCAGGCCCCGCATACGACACAACTGCACCCCCAGCGGTGCGGAACACCAGGAAGCACCAACTCCATAGCGTTCGTCGTATGCCGCCCGCGCACCACGCGGCGCTTCCCGCAGGGGGAGTTGCCCACCGGGCCCGTGCCTCCCGTGACCCCGCAGTTGGGAGGCCAGTGTTCAGGGGCACGATTGCGTCCGCCAGGGTCACCGAAGCGGGCGATGCTGGAAGGAAACCGTGTGAGCCGGATTTCGGTCCGGGGATTCGCAGTGGCCTCGGCCACCGCGGTCACCGCCGTCGGAAGCGTCGTCGGAGTTGCCTCGGGCAGCGTCGCGCAGAACAACGACGCCGAGCCGACGGCCGCCGCCGACACCACGCTCCTCGCGGACATACCGACGGGTCAGCAGGCCCAGGTCCAGTCCGCGACCCTGACGCAGCAGGCCGACTCCCAGGCCATCGCCGCGGACGCGAGTGCCAAGAAGGACGCCGAGGCAGCAGCCCGCAAGGCCGCCGCCGAGACCGCGATCGCGAAGAAGGAGGCCGCCCAGAAGGCGGCCGAGGAGGCCAAGCAGCGCGCGGAGACCAAGGCCGCCGCCAGCCGTGGCGACGCCAACGCCAGCTTCCCCGTGCAGACCTCGTACACGGTCGCCCAGATCCAGGCGATGGCGCGGCAGATCGTGCCGTCCGGCCAGTACCAGTGTTTCAGCAACATCGTGAACCACGAGTCCAGCTGGAACTACCGTGCGGTCAACGCCTCCTCGGGTGCCTACGGCCTCGTCCAGGCCCTGCCCGGCGGCAAGATGGCCTCCGCGGGTGCCGACTGGCAGACCAACCCGGCCACGCAGATCAAGTGGGGCCTCAACTACATGAACCAGCGTTACGGCAGCCCCTGTGACGCCTGGACCTACTGGCAGGCCAACGGCAACTACTAGTTCCGGCCACGCCACGCTCAACCCCGCGCAGCCCCTTCCCGTCCTCTGGGAAGGGGCTTTCGCACTGTACGGTCGTAGGCGCACGACTCCACGCGGGGGAAGAGGACGGATGATGTCGCGAGTGCCAGGGTGGCTCGGCAAGCTGGGCGCGAGTCTCACCGAGATGAGCGAACGGCTGGACGCCCGCCAGGCGGAGGTGTCCGAGGAGGACACCGCGCCCGAACCGGCACGCCGGGAGCCGGTCATGGCCGACGCCGTGTCCTCGGCCGCGCCCGACGCCCTGTCCGACACCGCGTCCGACACCGTCGCCGACGCGGTGCCGCACGCCCGCCGTCCCCCCGCCTCGGCCC
>NZ_MUNF01000050.1 GCF_002154555.1 Streptomyces murinus | reverse complement strand
GAGGGTGGGGGCGGGCGGCGGGTCCGGGTCCGGATCCGCCAGGGCCTGTCGGCATTCACCGGCCTCCGCCGCGATGGTCGCGGTGAGTTCCTCATGGCCGGCGACGGCCGCGAGGATCTCGTCGTAGATCACCACGGCCTGGTCGCATCTGCCCTGCGCACAGCGGCAGCGGGCCCGCCACAGGGGCAGGGTCCATCGCGGTACCGCCGGATTGCCGCCGGCCTCGGCCAGGTCTCTCTCGGCCTCGTCCAGCATCCGCTCGGCCTCCGCGCACCGCTTCTGGACGAGCAGGACGTCCACCAGCAGGAAGCGGAGGCGCATCACGCTCGCGTCGGCGGGGTCGAATTCCGCGAACTCCTCGGTCAAAAGGTCCCGCAGCCCGGCCTCCGCCCGCTCCGGCTGGTCCGATACGACCTGGAGGCGCGACCGCTTCTCGGCGAACCGCACCAGGGTGTTGACGCGGTTGGTGGCGGTGGCGGTGTTCGCCCGGTACCAGTCCAGCAGCCCGTCGAGCAGGTCCACCGCCTCGTCCGCGCGGTCCTGCCGGGCGAGGTTGTCCGCCAGGTGCCGGATCATGTCGCGGTAGAGCGGCGAGCCCTCCTCGGCGGCTTCCGCCAGCCGCACGAGGATTCCGCGGTAGTACGTCTCCGCCCCGGTGAGCAGACCCGCGGCATCCAGGGCGTGGGCGGCCTGGTGGGCGAGGGGGATGTCGAGCGTCGCTTCCGGCCCGTCGGGCCCGGCCAGCAACTCACGTGCCCGTTCAGCCGCTTCGTCCGTCCTGCCCTGCTTCACCAGGACCTGCACGAGATCGGCGATGACCAGCACCGGCTTGGGCCGGGACAGTTGCCGCGCGGCCTCGGCCATCGCGCGCAGTTCCCGTTCGGCCTCAACCATCCGGCCGGCCCGGCGCAGCGCCGTCGCCCACGCCCGCCGGGCGGACACCGTGCGTTCGTCGGCGGCGCCGTAGTGCCGGATGTATGCCTCGTACACCTGCTTCGCCTCGGCGGAGCGGTCGCTGTCGTCCCAGTGGTCATAGCTGACGCGGCGGGCGGCCAGCCGGGTCGGATGCCCCTCGGGCAGGGCCGGGGCTCGCTCGCTCAGTGCCGAGGCCAATTCCCGCATGAGCGCGTGATTGTTGGACCCGGCCGCGTAATTGCGCGCCGCCATGCCCGCGCGCAGGAAGGCGACGAGCGCCTCCTCGGGTGCGTCGGGCACCTGGCGCAGGCCCGCCCGCACATGCGGAATCAGCAGCTGCCAGATCTTCCATGTCTCCGGGCCGGTCCCGAACAGGGCCAGCACGGTGGCGATCACCGAGGCCGACCGCCACAGGCGGGTCCGGGTACGCTCCGGGGCGTTGCGGATCTGGAGGGCGTTCGTCTCCAGGACCAGGGGGTGGGCCGTCAGACAGGTCAGGACGGCCACCGACTCCGTCCCGTGGTCGAAGGCCAGCGGTATGTCCTCCACGCCCAGCAGGCTCAGGTCCACCAGGGCCTCGATGGCGGCCTCGCAGCGTGCCGCGTCGCCGGGCAGCAGCTCGGGATCCTTCGCCAGAGCGGTGCGCAACAGGTCCATCGGGAAGGGCGCGCGCCCGAAGCAGGAGAGCAGCCGCATCAGCGGCCGGGCCTCGGGTATGCCCTGCCCGGCCAGCAGGTCGAGGCTCATCTCCCAGGTGCGGCCGACCAGGCGTCGCAGCCGGCGCTCGTCCGCGAGGCCGTCCGAACGCTCGCCGCGATCGAGCAGTTCGGCACCCAGCCGCTCCAACTCCCGCATATATCCGGCGAAGTCCCGCACCGGGCCGTGGTCGCCTCCCGCGGTGAGCAGCCCGATTCCCCGCCGTGCCCGGGCGAGGAACGAACCGGCCAGCCGCAACGCCAGTGGCAAGCCCCCGAGTTGTTCCGCGAGCCGCCGGGCATCCGCCTCGCTGCCCGCCGCGCCCGCGAGGTCGATCAGGACGGCCGCACCGTCCTCCGCCGCCAGGGTGTCCACCGGCCGGCAGGCCGCTGCGCCGCCCCACAGCGCCGGATTGCCGATCCGTGACGTGACCACGGTGAGACCGCCGTTGCCGGCCCGGATCCATCCCGCGCCGTCCCCCACCATGCCGTCCTCGGTCGAGGCCACCGACTGCTCGTCCAGATTGTCGACCACCAGCAGCCACGGCCGCTCCGCACCGTCGAGGGCGCGCCACACCAGGTCGGTCGCGCTCGACCGGCCGGACCACGCGGCGTCGATCTCGTGCTCGGACACACCCAGCTCGCGGGCGACCTGACGCATCCCGGTGCTGAGCCGGTCCCGGGAGGCGCCGGAGATCCAGAAGACATGGTGGCCCAGGCCGTGCGCGAACCGTGCCAGCCGCAGGGCCACGGTGGTCTTGCCGCAGCCGCCCAGCCCGTACAGCACCTGGATCCGGTCGGAGCCCTCGGCCAGGTCCCTTTCGAGCGCGGCCAGCAGCTCGTCGCGCCCGCGGACCCGGCCCGGCAGTTCACCGTAGGGCGCGCGGACCGAGAAGGTTCCGGGCCCGGTACCGGCCGTCTCGCGCGCGGCCGCCGTGATCCCGGGGGCCGCCGCCCCGGTGCCGTCCGAGCGGCCCCGCCGGGCGCTCTTCCACTCCCGCTCGCTCTCCTTCGCCGCCTCCACGGCGCGCCGCCACCGGGTACTGGCAGCCGCCCCGCCCACCCTGAGCAGCGCCGCCACGGTGGTCCAGGTCGGCGCGCGCGAGCCCGACAGCGCGTCCGAGACGGTGCTCCGGCCCAGACCGCAGGTGGCCGCGATGTCCCGGACACCCGTGAACCCCGCCTCGGCCAGCAGATCCCGCAGCCGCTGAGCCAACGTCCGTATCGGCTCCGGAGCCTGCGGATCGAGGGGCTTCAGCGCGAGTCCCCCCGTCGACGGCCTCCGCTCCCGGCTCGTCGTCATACCGCCCCTCCACCCCGTCGTGCCTGTCGACCGAGCCTACGTGGTCGGCGCACACGTCCGCCCGACGACCGCGCATGTCCGCACGCGGACACCTCGGACACCCGGACGGCGCCCGCCGTCCGCAGGTCACGGCCACCTTGTCCGAGCGCTGTCCGAACGAGCTCCAGGCCGGACGGGGACGCCCCGTAGACCGGAGTCACGGGGCCGGACAGCGGCCCCGAGCAGCGGGTTTCGGTGGAGAGAGGGAGGAACGGACGATGCACATCGTTCAGTTCATCGACCAGCACGGGGCGGAGATCGTCTTCGTGCTCCGGACGAGTGTGTCCGTGTGGCGTGCGGTACGACGGGCCCGGCGCGCCAGGGTGGCGTCTCAGCCGAGGCGCGCCCCGCAGGGGGAGCGTGCCGGGAGGCGGTCGGTGAAGTAGGCGCGGGGCGGGACGCCCATCAGGGCGCGGAAGTCGGTGGTCATGTGGGACTGGTCGTAGTAGCCGGTGGTGGCGGCGAGTTGGGCCCAGGGGGTGGTGGGGGCGCGGGTGATGATCGTGCGGACGCGGTCGATGCGGGCGTAGTGCTTGGGGGAGACACCGACGCCGTCGGCGAAGAGATTGCGCAACTGGCGTTCGCTGACGGCCAGTTCACCGGCCACCTCGCGGACCCGGGCGGGCGCCCGGTCCGGGTGCACGGACAGCGCGTCGACCCCGGCCCGCAGCAGCGCCGTACGGGCCGCGTCCACGGCGGGCAGCGACGCGGGCAGTGTCCCGGTGAGTTCCGGCAGGGGGTCGCGCGGCTCCAGGCGGTGCAGCGCGGCCGCGAGCCGGGACGCGGCCGCTCCGGGGAGCGCGGACAAGGCGATCGCACGGCCCACCAGTTCGGTGGCCGCGATGCCCAGCAGCGGCCGGACCGCGCCCGGCGCGAGCCACAACTCGACGCAGGAGACGCCCTGTTTGCCCGCGTGGTACGAGGCCCGCACGCGCGGTCCCACGGCGAGCACATCGCGCCGGCCGTCCGCGCGCATCCGCAGCACCACCTTGGTGGCGGCGGCGGGCAGATGGACGAGGGTCTCCTCGGGCCGCCCGGCGGGGGAGAACGCGCGCACCCCGGTGAACCAGGGGCGCAGGGGCTCGGGCGCGGGCGGCGCCCGACCGGCGATGGTGTTCGGCACCCCTCCACGGTAAGCGCGCCGACGGCCCGGCCGGGCCGTCGAACCGTGCCGGAATCTCCAAGAGAACGGCATCCCGCCCGGCCCATCGTGGACGGCATGATTCTTGTGACGGGTGCTACGGGCACCATCGGCGGCGCGGTCGTACGACAGCTCGCGGCGCGTGGGGAGAGGACGCGGGCGCTCACCCGGGACCCGGCGCGGGCCGACCTGCCCTCCGGTGTGGAGGTGGTGCGCGGGGACTACGCCGACCCGGGTTCCCTGACCGCCGCGACGGCCGGGGTGCGCGCGGTGTTCCTGGTGACGCCGCCCGGCCCCGCCGCGGCCCGGTACGACACGGCGCTCGTGACGGCGGCCCGTGCGGCAGGCGCCCGGCGGCTGGTGAAGCTCTCCGCCATCGGCACCGGTGATCCCGAGGTCGGCCGGTTCGGCGGCTGGCACGAGGAAGGGGAGCGGGCCGTACGGGAGAGCGGCGCCGCGTGGACCGTGCTGCGGCCGTCCTCCTTCGCCGCCAACTCCCTCGGCTGGGCGGCGGCGGTCCGCGCCGGGGAGCCGGTGCCCAACCTCACCGGTGACGGGGCCTCGGGCGTCATCGACCCGCACGACATCGCGGAGGTGGCCGTCGCGGCGCTGCTCGACCCCGGGCACGGCGGCCGGACGTACACGCTGACCGGTCCCGAGGCGATCAGCGTCCCGGGCCAGGCCGCCGTCCTCGCCTCGGTCCTCGAACGCCCGGTGGGCACACGGGATCTGACACCGGACGAGGCCCGGACGTTCCTGCGCACGGTCTGGGGCTTCGACGACACCCGGGCGGACGACGCGCTCGCCGGGATGCGGTACGTCCGTGACGGCGGCAACGCGCTGGTCACCGAGGACGTCCCCCGGGTGCTGGGCCGCCCCGCACGGTCCTTCCGGCAGTGGGCCGAGGACCACAAGGGGGCGTTCCGCGCCGCCTGACCGAGGTGCCCGCCCCCGATCCGTCCTCGTGGCTACAGGCCGAACAGGGCCGGGTCGGCGGCGAGTTCCTTGAAGACCTTGGCCGGGTCGGCGACCAGCTTGCGCTCCTTCAGGTCCAGCAGGCCGCCGACCCCGGTGACCTCAGCGCCAGGGTGCCGTCGGCCTTGCGCATCTCCTGGTGGATCTTGAAGGTCTTGCCGGAGGTCCACTCGAAGACGCAGGTCACGTCCACCTCGTCACCGGCGAGGAGTTCCCGCCGATAGCGGATGGTCGTCTCCAGGACCACCGGGCCGACACCGGTGCGCACCAGAGCGGTCTGGCCGATGCCGGCGGCCTGGAGCAGCGACCAGCGGGCGTGTTCGGCGTACTGGAGGTACACGGCCTGATTCAGATGGCCCTGCACATCGGTCTCGTACCCGCGGACGGTGACGCGGACGGAATACGGTTCGCTCACGGCTTTCCCCTCTTGCTCCGGTGCGGCGGCCGCTCCGGTACGGCGGCGCCGCCCACCCGGTGATCCTTCCACGCGTGGCGAAAGCGGCGTCCCCGGGTCAGGTGCGGCGCGGGGACGCCAGCAGGTAGCGCGCGCGGGTCCGCGGCTCGGTGTACTCGCCCGGCTGCCACCCCGCCCGCTCCAGTGTGTCCGCGCAGGCCGACAGGGCCGTCGCGTCCGGCGCGTACACGGCGACCGCCTCCGGCTGCGGGGTGGTACGCACCCGGTAGCCGGGGGTGGACGCCGTCTCCGGCTGGTGTCCGGCCGCTTCCAGGGCGAGGGCGGCGGCCCGCACCAGATGGCCGCGTTCCCAGCCGCACGGGCGGTCCGTCGAGCCGTCCGGGTTGGTCATCCGGCGCAGCTCCAGCAGGCCCTGCCACGCACCGCGCACCTCCCGCAGCCGCCTGGCCTCCGAGGGCGGCGCCGCCTCGCGCGCCCCGCCGACGCGTGCCGCGAAGACACCAGTGGAGGGTGCCGGTTGCTCCTGCTCCTGCTCCTGCTGCGGTGCCTCGGGTGAGCCCTCCCGTGTGCGATGGCCCGCCGGGGTCAGGAAGTGGTCGTGCGGCGGGCGCGGGTGCCGGAAGGCGAGGCCCCGCCGGACCAGCGCCGTGAGCTGCGCCTGCGTACCGCGCAACCGGCCGGTGACCGGGTCGGCCGCCTCGATCACCCGCCGCTGGGCGGCGGTCGGCTCTCGGCTCACGGTGCGCTCCCCTCCGGGCGTCGCCGGGTACGGCCGCCGGTTCGGCGACTCGAAGGGAAGCGTAGGACGAGGGTCTGACAACGGGGGCGCGAGGACGGCCGACTCGGAGGAGGGCATCACGCGCTGGTCGCGGTCAACTCGGTGGCCGGATGTTCCACCCCGCCACCACCGGCCGCCCGTGCTCCGTGCCGAGCCGGCACAACGTGCCCGTGGCCAGTTGGAACAGGGCGCCATGTTCGGCGGGGAGGCCGAGGTGGCGGGCGGTCAGGACGCGCAGGAAGTGGCCGTGGGCGACGAGCAGTACGACGCCCTCGGTGTCGCACAGGGCGGCGTCGACCTTGGCCAGCATGCGGTCGGCGCGCTCGCCGACCTGTTCCGGGCTCTCGCCGGGATGCTCGGGCGGGCCCGGCGCGACGCCGTCGGTGAACAGGAACCAGTCGGGGCGGGTGCGCTGGATCTCCGGCGTGGTGACGCCCTCGTAGCCGCCGTAGTCCCATTCGCGCAGGTCGGCGTCGACCCGCGCGTCGGGGACGCCGATCAGCTCGGCGGTCTCCCGGGCCCGGCGCAGGGGGCTGACGAAGGCGGCGCCGATGTGGTGCGAGCGGATCAGCGGCGCCAGCCGGCGCGCCTCCTGACGGCCGTGTTCGGTCAGCGGTACGTCGGTCCAGCCGGTGTGCCGTCCGGACCGCGACCACTCGGTCTCACCGTGCCGGACGAGAAAGAGGTCACCCATCCCCGCGCCTTCCCGCTCGTCTGGCAGCACCGTGCCACGGGGGACCGGCGCCCGCAGCACGGATTGCGCCGGACGGCCCCCAGCACGCCGGGCAGCCCCCGTTCACAAGATCAGCCGCTCATCACCCCAATCATCATCCGCCCATCATCCAAACGATCAGCTGCTCATCGCCCCGTCCACCACCAGATCGTGCCCCGCCACATACCCCGCCTCCGGCGAGGCCAGCCACAGTACGGTCCGTGCGATCTCCTCGGCGGAACCCACCACCCCGGCCGGACTCTCCGCCGCCATCCGCCGGTGCCGGTCCTCCGGGGTCTCGCCCGGCCGGGTCGCCCACATGGGGGTGTCCACCGGGCCGGGCGAGATCGCGTTGATCCGGACGCCCTCGGGGAGGAACTCCCGCGCCGCGGCCCGGGTGAGGGAAAGGACGGCGGCCTTGGACGCGGAGTAGGCGGCGAGCGGCGGGACCGTCATATGGGCGGCGTTCGAGGCGTTGTTGACGATGACGCCCCCACCGGCCCGCCGCATCTGGATGATCTCGTGCTTCATCAGCAGGAACGTGCCGGTGAGATTGGTCGAGATCACCTCGTCCCACTCGGCGGCGGAGAACTCGGTGAGCGAGCCGACCAGGGAGACGCCCGCGTTGTTGAAGGCGATGTCCAGCGCGCCGTACGCGGCCACGGTGGCGGCGACCAGAGCGCGCACCTCGTCCTCGGAGCGCACATCGCAGGGCACGGCGGTCGCCTCGCCGCCCGCCGCCCGGATCGCCGCCACCGTACGCTCCAGGCTCTCGGCGGTACGACCGGCCACCACGACCGCCGCGCCCCGGCGGGCGAACTCCACCGCCGTGGCCCGGCCGATCCCCGAGCCGCCTCCGGTGACGAGGGCGACCCGCCCCGTGAACCGCTCGGTCATACCGGCGTCCTCCAGTCCCCGATCATGCCGCGGAACAGCCCGTCCACGCCCGGCTCCAGCTCGCCCCGGCGCCGCACCGAGAGCGGCACCGGCGTGGGCTCCAGCGCGCCGACCGGCGTGGTGAGGTCCGCCGTCGTGGCCGCCAGCAGGCCGAAGAAGGTACGCGCCAGCTCGATCGCCGTCTCCTGTCCGACGAGCCGCGGCCTGTTCTCCAGCTCCAGGGCCAGCTCGCCGTGCCGCCGGCCCAGCGAGAACGTGACGTCGTAGCGTGCCGAGCCGGTCACCAGCTTGTTCGTGGCGAGCGTCCCGGACCCGAAACTCCGGGTGGGGGACGGGGTGTTCTGGAGGATGAACATGGTCTGGAAGCAGGGCGTGCGCTCCGGCTCCACCGGCGGCGCCAGCTCGTCGAGCAGCACACCGTAGGGGAGGTCCTGGTTCTCGTGGGCCGCCATGACCAGGCGGTGCGTGTCCTCCACCAGCCGGCCCACCGGCACCTCGGGCCGGAACGTGTACGGCATCACCAGCGTGTTCACGAAGAAGCCGACCACGTCCGCCCAGCGCGGATCGGTGCGGCCCGCGAAGGGCGTCCCGACGGCGAGCCGGTCGCATCCGGTCAGCCGCCGCAGCGCCAACTGGTAGACGGCGAGCCCCAGGACGAAGAAGGACGTACCGCACGCCCGCGCCGCCTGCTGGGCGTCCTGGACCAGACTCTGCGGCAGCCCCAGCCACGCCATGTCCCCGGCCCACCAAGGGGATTCGGGGTCCCGGCCGTCCTGCGGCCAGGGCAGGGGTGGGGTCGGGTCGGCCAACAGCTCGCGCCAGTAGTCGAGTTGGGTGTCGTGCAGGCCCCGGGCGATCCGGCGGCGCTGCCACACCGCGAAGTCCACGTACCGGTGCGCGGGCGCCGGACGGCCGGACGACCCCGACGACAGCGCGTCGTACCGGTCCGCCAGGTCCTCGAAGAAGACCGGGGAGGACCAGCCGTCGAAGGCGATGTGGTGGAAGTTGACGACCACCACCGTCTCCTCCGCCGCCAGACGCACCAGATGGGCCCGGGTGGTGGGCTCGGCCCGCAGCTCGAAGGGGCGCGCGGCCTCCACCGTCCCGATCTCCCGCAGCCGCCGCAGCCGTTCGGCCTCGGGCAGCGGGCGCAGATCATGGCGGAGCACGGGGATGTCACCGGGGTCGTGCAGCAGGGCGCTGAGCCGTCCCGCCGACTCCCCGAAGGACGCCCGCAGCGACTCGTGCCCCGTCACCACCGCCCGCAGCGCCCGCTCCAGCGTGTCCAGGTCCACCGGGCCGCGCAGCAGCACCGCGATCGGCACATTGAACGCCGCCGACTGAGGGAACCGCGCCTGGTACGCCCAGTGCCGCTCCTGCCCGAGCGAGGCCCGCCAGGCCGAACCGGCGCCCAGGGCCCGCGCGCGCTCGTCGTACGCCGTCATCGTGCTCGTGTTCGTGTTCGTGTTCGTACTTGTGCTTGCGCTCATGCTCCCGCCTCCTGCCGCCGGGCCACGACGACTTCGGCGAGCGCCGCCGGGGTGGGGGCGTCGAAGAGGTCGGCGACGCTCACGGCCACCCCGAACCGGTCCTGGAGCCGGGACGCCAGCTGCACCGCGGTGAGCGAGTCGCCGCCGAGGGCGAAGAAGTCGTCGTCGGGTTTGATCTCACCCGCGCCGAGCGTCTCGCCGAGCAGGCGTACGACGGCGGAGACGGCGTCGTCGGGATCGGACGCGGGGGGCAGCGGCGCAGGCTCCGCTTCGCCGGCCGACTCCGGTCGTACGACGACTGGTTCGGGCGCCGCCGCCCTGATTCCGTGGGCCTCTTCGGCCAGGGCTCCCCGGTCATCCGGTGCGACCGGTGTCCACTCCTCCGCGGGCACCACCGCCACCTGCGCCGGCACGTGCTCGGTCAGCAGCCGCATCAGCGCGTCGATGCCCTCGTCCAGGGTGATGCCCGAGGTCAGTCCGATCGGCGGCGCCTCGGGGGACGGCACGCCCCGGACGGCCGGTGCGGGTGTCTCCCCGGTGAGCGCGATCTTGGTGTAGCCGCTGACCACGACCACCGCCCGGCCCAGGTCGTCGTACAGCTCGGCGTCCACGGTGGAGCGGCCGGTCCGCTCCGGGCGGCGCACCATACGGGCCGTGAGGCGTCCCGGCAGCTCGCCGTAGACGACCGCCCTGCGGCAGGTGAACGGCACGAAGTCGCCGACCGGCAGGCTCAGGGCCAGGGAGCGGTCGAGGAGGACCGGGTGGACGGGGTGGGTGTCGAGGTCGGCGAGGTGCTCGGCGGCCAGTTCCAGGCGGCCCACCGTCACCTCGGTCTCCCGGTGGGCGGCGCGGACGCAGCCGAACCGCTCCCCGAACACGAACTCCGTGGCCGCGCCCTCGGGCGCGCCGGGGGTGACGGCCGGCCAGCCCGCGCCGAGCGTGGCCGGGTCGGTGCCCGGCCGGTCGGCGGTCAGGGCGCGGTCCACGCGGACCCGGGCCCGCGCGTGTGTGGTCGGCGGTGACCCGCCGGTCGCGGCCAGGACCGTCGCGTGCCAGGCGCCCTCGGCGGACTCCGTCAGGGCGACGGTGACGTCGGTCGGCTCCGTGACGAACAGCGGCTCGGACAGCATCAGGTCCTCGATGACGACGGGGTCGAGGTCGTCGGCGCCGCCCGCCTCCCGTACGGCTCGCACGAGGAGGTCGAAGTACGCGGCGCCGGGCAGCAACGCCCTTCCCTGGAGGCGGTGTTCGGCCACCAGCCAGTCGTCGGGCGCGAGGACGGTGCGCCAGTGGGTTCCGCCGTCCGGTGCCGGGTGGTCCGGGGTGGTGCCGGCCATTCCGATGCCGTGCCAGGCGGGCCAGTTGACGCTCACGGTGACCGGGGCGCCGGGCGGGGTGCCGATGGCGACCGCGTCCATGAAGGCGTTCGCCGCCGCGTAATCGGCGCTGCCCAGCAGGCCGTTGAGGGCCGCCCGGCTGGAGAACAGGGTCAGGAACCGGACGCCGGGCGTGGCGGCGACCAGCTTGCGCAGCACCAGGGTGCCGGTCACCTTGGCGGCGAGGACCGCCTCCATGTCCGCCCGGGAACGGGTGCGCAGCAGCCCGCCGCCCGCGACGCCCGCGGTGTGCAGCACACCGTGCACGGCGCCGTACCGGGCGCGCAGTGCGTCGAAGACGCCGCGCATGGCCGCCGCGTCGCAGACGTCGGCCGCGTGCAGCGTGACCTCGGCGCCGGCCGCCTCCAGCGCGGCGACCACCGGGGCGATCCGCTCCCGCCGCGCGGGCCGGTCGGCGCCCCGGCCCAGCAGGGCGAGGCGCGGACGCAGCCCGGTGTGGGCCAGCGCCCGGGCCACCGCGAGCCCGAGGGCGCCGAGCCCGCCGGTGACGAGGTAGACGCCGCGCTCCTCCAGCAGGGTGCCGACCGGTCCGTCGGCCGGGTACTCCGTGCGGTCCGGCAGCCAGCGGCGGGCGCCGCGCAGGGCCACGGCCGCGTCGGCCGTGGCGGGAGCGGCGAGTTCGGCGGCGAGCACGGCCGCGGGAACGTTGCCGACATCGATCAGCCGCACCTGCCCGGCGCCCGTCTCCAGCGCCGCCGACCGTGCCAGCGCGCAGGCGGCGGCGCGCGCCGGGCTCAGCGGCTCGGCGCCGGTCACGTCCACGGCGGACCGGGTGAGGACCGCGAGGGGCAGCGGACGGTTGTCCGCGTCCCGGCGCCCGGCGGCCGCCTGGAACAGTTCGACGAGGGACCACAGGGACGCGTCCAACGCCGTCTGGGATGTCCCGCCCACCGGGCCCGACTTGTCCGGGTGCGGCTCGGCGAAGGCGCGGCCGTGCACCAACAGGCGTACGTCTACAAAGTGTTGGGCCAGGTGGTCCAGATAGGCGGTGACGTCCTCGGGGTGTCCGCGCCGTAGCGTTCCCCGGTAGTCGGCGGCCTCGTACGCATCGCCCTCGGCGACCGGGACGGCACGGTAGCCCGCCAGTTGGACGGCGGTCAGCAACTCCCGTGCCGCGTCCGGCTCTTCTGGGGTGAGCACCAGGGCGTGCCCACGGCTGCCGGGGGTGCGGCGCGCGGCGGCCGGCACATGGCGGTCGGGCCGCCAGCCGGGCAGCGCGAGGACGGGACGCCCGGGGGCCGGGGCCTCCCGCGCCGGTTCCTCCGGTACGGCCTCGCGCGGGGCCTGCTCCGGTACGGCCTCCCGCGCGTCCCCTGCCGCGGAGGGTGCCGCCGCCGGTCGCCCGCCCGCCGCGTACGGCAGCCAGAACTCCCTTCGCCGGTACGGATACCCGGGCAGCACCACCCGGTGCGCGTCCTCGGGGCGCGGCAGCGCCTCCCACTCCACATCGGCCCCGTCGCACCAGGCGTGGGCCAGCGCCGTCAGGAAAGCGGCCCGGTCGCCGTCGGCCGCGTCCGCGGGCCTGGGCAGGCAGCCGACGGCACGGTGACCGGCGTCGCGCAGTCCGGGGTGGCGGCGGATCAGGCTGGACAGGGCCTGGCCCGGGCCCACTTCGAGGATCCGGGCCGCCTCCTCGCCCGCGAGGGTGTCCAGGGCGTGCCCGAACAGCACCGGTTCCACGAGCTGTTCGGCCCAGAACCGGGGCGAGAGGGCCTGGGCGTCCGTGAGCGGGCGGCCGGTGGCGGCGGAGAGCACCGGGATCTCCGGGGCGCGCAACGCGCAGCCCGCCAGCAGATCGGTCAGTTCCGCCACCGCGGGCGCCATCATCGGGGTGTGGAAGGCGTGCGAGGTGGACAGCAGCCTGCCCTGCACCCCGCGCCCGGCGAGGAGCTCCCGGAAGGCCGCGACGGACTCGGCCGGGCCGCCGACCACCACCTGCCCCGGGCCGTTGACGGCGGACACCGCGACCCCGGGCACGAGCAGCTCGCGCACCACGTCCTCGCCGGCGGCCACGGCGAGCATCCGGCCGGGCGGCATGCCCTGCATCAGCTCCGCCCGGCGGGCGACGAACCGTACCGCGTCCGCGAGCGGCAGCACCCCGGCAAGGGTGGCGGCCACCACCTCGCCCACGCTGTGCCCGACGAGCGCGGCGGGCTCCACACCGAGCACACCAAGACTCCGCGCGAGCGCGAACTCGACGCTGAACAACAGGGGTTGGGCGTGCACCGTACGGGCCACGGCCGCGGGGTCGGTCTCCTGCTGCCACATCGTGACCAGGTCGGCGCCGAGGGCGTCGGAGAACATTCCCAGGCACTCGCGCATCCGGGTGTCGAAGTCGGGCAGCTCGGCGGCGAGGCCCGCCGCGGCCCGTGGATGCTGGGAACCCTGCCCGGGGAGGGCGAACACCGGGCGCCGGGGGGTGCCGTCCGACAGGGCGGTGGGCGCCGTGTCCGGGTCGGCGAGCAGCCGGGCGGCCTCGGCCGGGCGGGTGAAGGTCAGCGCGGCGCGCACGGGCAGCGCCCGGCGCCCCGTCTGCGCGGTGAGGGCCACATCGGCCGCGGCCCCGTCCGGCAGCGCGGCCAGCGACGTGGCCAGCCGGGCCCGCACCGCGCCCTCCGCCTCCCGGTCGGTGCCGCTCCACACCAGCAGTTCGGGGCGTTCCGGGCGCTCGGACGGCGGGGCGGGGTTCGGGGCCTCCTCCAGGACCACATGGGCGTTGGTGCCGCCGAAACCGAAGGAGCTGACGCCCGCACGGCGCGGGGCCCCGGCCGTGCGCGGCCAGGGCAGCACCGCGTCGGCCACCTTGAACGGGGTCTCCTCCAGGCGCAGTTGCGGGTTGGGCGTACGCACGTTGATCGTGGGCGGGATGCTCTCGTGGCGCAGTGCAAGGACCGTCTTGATCAGGCCGACGATGCCGGAGGCCGGACCCAGATGGCCCAGGTTCGACTTGACCGAGCCGATCGCGCAACTGCCGCTCCGCAGCTCGCCGTCGGCCACCGCCAGCATGGCCTGGTGCAGCCCGTGCACCTCGACGGGGTCGCCCATCTGGGTTCCGGTGCCGTGCAGTTCGACGTACGACACGGTGGCCGGGTCCACGTCGGCGACGGCGAGTGCCTCGGCGATGACCCGGCTCTGCCCCTCGGAGCTGGGCGCGGTGAAGCCGGGGCGCGCTGCGCCGTCGTTGTTGACGGCGGAGCCCCTGATCACGGCGTGCACCGGGTCGCCGTCGGCGAGCGCGTCGGCGAGCCGCTTGAGGACCACCACACCGCCGCCGCTGCCGAAGACCGTGCCGCTCGCCTCGGAGTCGAGCGGCCGGCAGTACCCGTCCGCGGAGTCGATGCCCCCGGCCACATGGCGGTAGCCGCGCCCGTACGGCGTCTCGATCTCCACGCCGCCCGCGAGCGCGATGTCGCAGTCGCCGAGCCGGAGCGCCTGGCAGGCCAGATGGGTGGCGACCAGGGAGGTGGAGCAGGCGGTGCGCACATTCAGGCTGGGGCCGTCGAGGCCGAGCCGGTAGGACGTGTACGTGGCCAGGTAGTCGATGTTGTTGGAGACCAGCGCGACCATGTCGCCGACCTGGGCGAGGAGTTCGGGGTCGGCGCGGATGTGGTCGTCCACGTAGGTGTCGCTGGCGCAGCCGCCGTAGACGCCGATCTCCCCGTCGTAGCGGGAGGGTTCGTAGCCGGCGTGCTGGAGCGCGGTCGAGCACAGTTCGAGGAAGAGCCGGTGCTGCGGGTTGCGCAGTTCGCTCTCGCGCGGGGAGATGCCGAAGTAGGTGTGGTCGAAGCCGCCCACGTCGTCCAGCAGGGGCCGGGCGGCTATGTAGTGCGGGTCCTTGATCAGGGCCGGGTCCTCGCCCGCGGCCAGCAGTTGTTCTTCGCTGAGCCGGTGGATGCTGTTGCGTCCCGCGAGGAGGTTGCGCCAGAACTCGTCGGCGTCACCCGCGTCGGGGGCCCGCACGGACAGTCCGATGACCGCGATGGCGTCAGTGCTCACTGCTCCGGTGCCTTTCTCGCTGGGGAAGGGGTGACCGTGGGGTCAGCGCTTGTTCTGGCGCCCTCGGCGCAGAGCGGAGCGGACCGCGCGGCGGGCGTCGCGCTCGTCGGCCGCCGAGTACGGCGTCGCTTCGCGGCGTGATGCCTGGACGGGTGGGGTGCTGGTGGTGGTGTCCCTGCCGAGGTGGGCGGCGAGGGCCCGGGGTGTCGGGAAGCGGAAGACGTCCGCCAGGGTGAGCGCGAGCCCGTCCGCCGAGACCAGCCGGTGGTACAGCTGGAGCAGGCTCATCGACACCATGCCCGCGTCGAAGTAGACGGTGTCGGGGGTGAGTTCGCGGCCGGGCGGGCACAGGCTCCGGGCGCGCTCGGTGATCAGCCGGGCGAGGTCCCGCCGGTCCCCGGTCGCCGCGCCGGGTGCCGGATGTCCGGGGGCGCCGGTGGGGCTCTCGCCGCGTCGGCTCTTCAACTCCTCCAGCAGCCGCGGTATATCGGCCTTGCCGTTGCGGTTCAGGGGGAGGGCGGGCAGCCGGATCCAGTGCGCGGGGTGCTGCTGGCGCGGCAGGGTCCGGGCGAGTTCGGCCGCCAGCTCGTCGGTGCCGCCGAGGGCGGTGCCCGCGACCCAGGCGAGGAGGCTCCCGGGGTGGTCCGGGTCGATGGCCACGGCACAGTGCTCGACCCCGCGCAGCCGGGCCACGGCGCCCTCCACCGCGTCCAGTTCGACCCGGTGGCCGCCGAGGGAGACCTGCCGGTCGGCACGGCCCACCAGGGTCACGGCACCGTGCCGGTCGCGGCGGGCCAGATCCCCGGTCGGGTACCGGCGCAGGCCGCCCCCGAGGTCCGTACCGGCCCGTCGGACGGGTGCGTTCAGATAGCCGGGGGACAACGCCCGCCCCACCACGATGAGTTCTCCCACCTCGCCGGTGAGCGCCGGGCGCCCCGACGCGGTGACGATCTCCAGCCGCCGGTACGGGGTGCCCCGTCCGATGGGCACGGTGGCGCGCGGTCCGTCCTGCGGGGTCCACCGGTGCAGGCTGCTGGCCTGCGGGGTCTCGGTGGTGCCGTAGAGGTTGAACAGGGCGGCTTCGGGGGCGAGGCGGGTGGTCTCCTCGGCGCGGGTGTCGTGCAGGGGCTCGCCGTGGAACACCACGGCCCGCACCGAGGGCAGGACGCGGCCGTCGCGGACGGCGGCGAGGATGCCGGCCTGCGAGGGCGTCAGATGCAGCACGGTGGCACCTGCCTCGGCCAGCAACTCCAGGTGCTGGTCCGGTCGTTCCGCCTGCCCGTGGCCCGGCAGCCGGACCTGGGCGCCGAGGGTCAGCGGCAGCAGCAGGGTCCGCAGTACGGGGTCGTGGGCGGGCGGTGTCGTCAGGCAGAAGACATCCTCGCCGCCCAGACCCAGCTCGGCCGCGTACCAGGCCAGCGGCTCGGGAAGCGCGTCGGCGGGCAGTACCACCGGCGCCGGGCTCCCGGACGTCCCGGAGGTGACGATGAGATGACCGGGCGCGTCCGGCGCGAACTCCCGCTGTCCGCCGGCCGGTTGTATCGACAGGGGCCGGTCGACACGCTCGTACGGCACTCCCGGCACCGTCTCCGGGCCCGTCCCCAGCACCAGCGCGGCATCGGCCGCGTCCAGCACCTCCCGGCGCCACGGCGCGGGTGCCTCCGCGTCCACCAGCAGCACCGGGCACCCGGCGTACCAGGCGCCGAGCAGTGCCACGGCGAGCCCTCCGGTACGGCGGGCCAGCACCGCGACGGTCCGGCCGGGCTCGGTCCGCTCCCGTACCAGGGCGCCGACCCGGCGCACCCGGTCGGCCAGTTCCGCGTACGTGACCGTGCCGTCGGACCCGACCAGCGCGGGCCGCCCCGGCCCCCGCTCGGCCTGGGCCAGCACGGCACGGACCAGGTCGGAGCAGGTGCGGCGGGGCTCCGGGGCCGGAGTCAGCGAGGCGGCGGGCGCCTCCGACTCGGCGAGCACCGACAACAGGGCTTCCCTGCACGCCTGGAGGAAGTCCCCGGCCGTGTCCGCGGCCCAGAAGTCCGTGGCGTGGACGAGTCGCAGCCGGTAGCCCCCGTCGGGGCGGCGTGAGAGGTAGAGCCCGAGGTCGAACAGGGACCAGCGGGTCGGGGGTTCCTCGGCGACGGCCGGGTGGCCACCGAGAGCGGCGGGCGGCGCCGCCTGGGTCAGATCGTTGAACCACGCCTGGAACAACGGGTTCTCCTGCGGGGACCGCTCCGCCCCGACCTCCGCCACGATCTCGTCGAACGTCACCGCCAGGTGCTCGGCCGCGGTGAGCACCGCCTCGGCCACCGGCCCGAGCAGCGCACGTGTCCCGGCGCCCTCGGGCACGTCCACGCGCA
This sequence comes from Streptomyces murinus, assembly GCF_002154555.1. Lineage (GTDB taxonomy): Bacteria > Actinomycetota > Actinomycetes > Streptomycetales > Streptomycetaceae > Streptomyces > Streptomyces murinus. The sequence continues at coordinate 7,893 of NZ_MUNF01000050.1, read as the reverse complement.
CGGGCACGGTACGCATGAAGAAGCCGACGGCCTCGTGCTGTTCGTCCGTCTCCCGCCCCGACATCGGCACGCCCACGAGCACACCGCGCCGCCCCGTCCAGGCGGTGAGGGCCCGGGCGTAGGCGGCGAGGGCGAGGGTGGCGACGGTGACCCGTTCCGCCCGGCACGCCTCGTCGAGACGGCGGCTGGTCCCCGCGTCGAGATCGGCCAGTGCCGCCGACCCGCGGTGGTCCGGGAGCCCGGTGCGCGGCCGGGCGTGCGGCAGCCCGAGGCGCTGTGGGGCGCCGTCGAGCCAGGAACGCCAGAACTCCCGGTCGGCCGCCCGCCGTTCGGCGGACCCGGTGCCTCCCGCCTCCTCCGGCGCCGAGGCCAGCGCGGCGCCGAACCCGACCGGATCCGGCAACCGCGCGGCGCGCCCCTCGACCCGCGCCGCGTACAGCTCGGCGAGATCGTGCTGGAGCACGTCCAGGGAGCGCTGGTCGCTGACCAGATGGTCGACGCTGAGCACCAACCACGAGGTGTCATCGGCCTCTTGGCGGAGCAGCCCGGCCGCGAGCCGGGGAAGCCGGTCGGGCGGGAAGGGCACGTCCGCGATCTCGGCGACGAAGTCCCGTACCACCGCGTCGGTGACCGCCCCGAGCGTGCGCACGGTGAACAACTCGGGCCCGCCCGGCGCCAGGACGCGCCGCCGAGGCTCCCCGGAAGACTCCAGGACCGTACGCAACGACTCATGGCGGGCGACCAGATCACCGCACGCCGCCCGCAGGGCCACCGGGTCGAGCGCGCCGCGCACCCGCAGCAGCCCCACCACGTTGTACGCCGGGCAGTCCGGGAACACCTGCTGCCAGAGCCACAGCCGCCGCTGCTCGGGGGCGGCCGGGCCGTCACCGCCGCCGGGCCCGGGGAGCGCGGGCCGGGCGCGCACTGGTGCCGTCTCGGGCAGCCGGGCCCGCAGGCCGGCGAGCGACACGTTGTCCCGCAGGAACACCGACAGCGGCAGCCGTACGCCCCACCGGCCGAGGATCCGTCCGGCGAGCCGGGCCGCGGCCAGGCTGTGCCCGCCCGCGTCGAGAAAGCCGCGCCCCTCGTCGTCGGGAGGGGAACCGGTGGCCTCCGCCCAGCAGCCGGCCAGATCGTCGGCGGGACCGCGCCCCTGGACCGGAGCGGCCAGCCGTTCCTCCGCCAGCGCCCGCAACGCCTTGGTGTCCTGCTTGCCGCTGCCGGTGAGCGGTACGGCCCCGACGGCGGTGAACAGCGCCGGCACGAACGCCTCGGGCAGCGCGGAGGCCACCCGGTCCCGCAACCCGCGCCACAGCGCCTCGTCCGCCTCCGTCCCCGGCGCGGGCACGACGAACGCGCACACGGTCGCCGCGCCGTCCGGACCCGGCGCCGCGACCACCGCGGCATCCCGCACCGGCGCGAGGTCCCGCAGCACGTCCTCGGTCTCCCGCAGCTCCACCCGCTGGCCGCGGATCTTCACCTGGTGGTCCATGCGGCCCAGGTACTCCAGGGCGTCGCCGCGCCTGCGCACCAGATCGCCGGTCAGATAGAGCCGGGGCACCGGGCACCAGGCGGGCGCCGCCACGAACGCCGCCTCGGTGAGGTCGGGCCTGTTCAGATACCCGAGGGCCAACGGGACGCCGCCGATCGCGAGTTGACCGGCCTCGCCCTCCGGCACCGGGCGCAGCTCCGTGTCCAGGACGACCAGCGTGCAGTTGTCGATGGGGCCGCCGATCAGCACGGTGTCCGGGTCCTGCGGGCACTGCCACGCGGTGACGTCGATGGCCGCCTCCGTCGGGCCGTACAGATTGTGCAGCCCGGCGTCGAGCACGGCATGGAAGCGTCGTACGAGACCGGGTGTCAGGGCCTCCCCGCTGCACACGACCGCGCGCAGCGAGACACACCGCTCCACGCCCGGCCAGCGCAGGAACTCCGCCAGCATCGACGGCACGAAGTGGCAGACGGTGACGGCGTGCCGGACCACCTGGTCCATGACCTCGCCGGGGTCGCGGTGCGCGCCGGGGGGCATCAGCACCTCGGTGGCGCCGCACACCAGCGGGCCGAGCAGCTCCCAGCCGGACACGTCGAACGTGGCGGGCGTCTTCTGGAGAATCCGGTCCCCGGGGCCAAACCCGTACGTCTCGCACATCCACAGCAGCCGGTTGCACAGGGCGCCGGAGGGGACGACGACGCCCTTGGGCTCGCCGGTGGAGCCGGAGGTGAACAGGACGTAGGCCGGGTGGTCGTCGGCGACATCGAGGAGCGGCACCCGCGGCGCGGCGGGCACCGGGCCCACCGGGTCCAGGCGCAGCACCCGTACGGCGTCCTCCTCGCCGCCGTCCAGGCTGTCCGCCGTCTCCCCGGTGACCAGTGCGAGCCGCGCCCCCGAACGGCGCAGGATGCCGAGCCGCCGCTCGCGCGGGTCCTCGGGGGCCAGCGGCAGATAGGGCAGACCCGCCTTCAACGCGCCGAGCAGCGCGCACACCAGGGCGCGCCCGCGCGGCACACAGACGGCCACGACGTCCCCCGGGCGGCCGCCGGCCCCGGCCAGGAGCCGGGCGACCGCGTCGGAGGCGGCCTCCAGTTCGGCGTACGTGACCGGGCCCGTCGCGTCGACGAGCGCCACGGCGTCCGGCGCGGCGGCGGAGACGGCCCGGACGAGCCCGGGCACGCCGTGGGGCGCCGGGCGGTCCCGGTCCGGCCCTCGCAGGATCGCACCGCTGGCCTCGGCCGTCGAGCCGTCCATGCGCATTCCCTTCCAGAGCGGTGAGGTGGGGCGGAGCCGGCCCGGTCGAGGGACGGGGCGTCAGCCGCCGTCCGTCGCGAGGCGGCGCGCCCTGCGGTCGTTGCGGTGCAGCAGCATCAGTCCGGCAATCAGCCAGGCGGCGCCGACCAGCGCCTCCAGGGCCGCCTGCGCCGCCCAGGGCCGGCCGTCGGCCAGGGCCCGCAGCGACTGGGCGCCATGGGTGAGGGGCAGCAACTGCGACACCCAGCGCACGGGCGCGATCAGCCGGTCGGTCGGCGCGATGATGCCGCACAGCACGAGCAGCGCGTACACCGCGAGGTTGGTCAGGACGGGGGAGGCGGGGTGCAGGGCGGCGACCGCGGCGACGGCGAGGCCGAACGCGGTGGCGCTGAGCGCGGTGAGCACGAACAGACCGGAGCCCTGGAGCAGCGCGCCCATCAGCCGCCACTCCTGGAAGAAGGCGCACACGCCGACCACCGCGACCAGCGCCGAGACCACCGCCTCCACGACGTAGATCCAGCACCGGGTGAGATGGACCAGGGGCAGTCCGGGCCCGCTGATCCGCACCCGGTACAGGGTGCCGGCGGCCAGGTCCTCGGTCATGCTGTCGGCCGCCTTGACGACCGCCGCGAGCGACAGGACGTGCACACAGGCGCCGACGATCGCGAACCGCCGCCCCGCGAGGCCGCCCGCGAGATAGCCGAGATAGGCGAGGAACAGGGGCTGGAGCACCGACCGGGGCACGGTGGAGCCGAGCAGGGTCTTCACCCCGTACACGGCCAGGTAGTCGCGGCGGGCCGCCCCGGCGACCGTCGTCAGCCCGCGCAGGCGTTCAGGAGAGCGCAAGGGTGCCTCGCTCCCTGGCCCGGTGCAGCACCGTGCCAAACGCCCAGCGGGCCAGCAGCGCGTAACCGCCCGTGGTGGCACACAGACACAGCCACGCGGCGGCGCTCTGCGCCCGGCCCTCCGCGGCGGCGGTGAGCACCTCGGTGGCCCAGCGCAGCGAGATCACATCGGGCACATGCCGCAGCCAGCCGGGCAGCAGCCGGATCGGTACGATCATGCCGCCGAGCAGCGACATCGGGTAGACCAGTGCCTCCGCGATCCGCATGGCGGCGGGCGTCAGCAGGAACAGGCAGCTCAGCAGCGCGCCGAGGACCAGGGCCGAGCCGAACGTGGCGAGGGCGGCCAGGACGAAGAGGGCCGGGTCGGCGATGCGCAGCGGCTCGCCGGTGAGCAGGCCGACGCAGCCGATGGTCACGGCGATCAGCAGGGCGCAGCGCAGGGCCGTACCGAGCGTCTTGCCGAACAGCACCGTGCCGAGGCCGGTCCGCCGGGTGAGGATGCCGGGCAGGGTGCCCTGCGCCAGCTCCTCGCGCAGGATCAGACCGGTCTGCCAGATGGCGCAGCTCCACAACGCCAGTACGCCGCAGCCCAGTTCGATCTGGCGGGCGGTCAGCAGGGAGTGCGGGCCGCGGGCGAGCAGGGTGGCCAGGCACAGCGCCGCCGGCACCACACAGCCGGGGATCACCGCGCTGAGGATGTGCTGCTGGCGGAGCTGGAAGACCATCGTGTGCCGCAGCACGGACAGGTGGGCGCGCGGACCGGACCCCGACGTCATCCGTCCTCCCCGGTGCGGGGACCCGCCAGCCGGTTGAACACCTGCTCCAGACCGACCGGTTGGACCCGTACGTCCTTGATCGCGCCCGCGGGCCACAGCCGGGACAGCTCGCGCAGGGACTCCGCGGTCCACTCGGCGACCTCGAACTCGGTGCGCCACAGGGCCTCTTCGCTCGCGCGCTCGCTGGACAGGGTCCGGATGCCGGATCCGCCGTCCCCCTCCGCCGTGACCGGGCAGGGGGAGCCGGACAGGACCACGACGGTGGTCGCGGCGCCGCTCTGCTCCAGCAGCGCGGCGAGCGGCAGATCGTGGCTGACAACGCCGCCGCGCAGGATCACCACCCGCGACGCCAGCCGCTCGATGTCCTGGAGATTGTGGCTGGTGAGCAGCACACCCACCCCCTCCTCGGGCAGCTTGGCGACGACGGAGCGCAGCCGCTCCGTCTCCAGCGGGTCCAGGCCCACCGTGGGCTCGTCGAGCATCATCAGCGCCGGGCGGGCCATGAGGCCGACCGCGAGATGCAGCCGCTGCTTCATGCCCTTGCTGAACGCGCCGACCGAGCGGTCCGCCACATCGAGCAGTCCCACCGAGGCGAGCGCGTCGCGCGCCGTGGGGCCGAGGGACTTGGTCGGCAGGCCCGACAGGGAGCCGAACAGCATGGCGTTGTCCAGGGCGGACAGCCTCGGGTAGAGCCCCCGGTCGCCGCCGAAGACGACGGACAGCCGGGTGCGGACCGCCCGCGGATCGGCCGCCACGTCCACGCCGTCGACCAGCACCCTGCCCCGGGTCGCCGTCAGCAGGGTGGCGATGATGCGCAACAGGGTGGTCTTCCCGGCGCCGTTGACACCCAGCAGGCCGACGATCTCCCCGCGGCCGACCGTGAAGGACACCTCGGACAGCGCGGTGACGACCTTCTTCCGGTCGACGTAGTCACGGCCCACGCCGTCCACGACCAGGGCGGGCGGCGTCACCGCGCCCCCTCCCGCGCGCCCGGCGTCCCGGACCCTTCCCAGGGCGCGGCCCACGGCTGCTGCCACTCCTCCTCGGGCAGCGCCCGCCGCCCGAAACGGCGCGGCCACTCGGAGGTGTCCGCCGGCTCCCTCCCGGGGAGCGGCGAGCCGGGCGCGGGCAGCGCGACCGACCACAGCGGACCGAGCCGGGCACCGCGCGCCAGCTTCGCCTCGTACGTCTCCATTCCGAGGTGGAGTCTGCGCAGGCCCTGCCGGTGCATGTATTCGACGGGCAGGTAGTAACAGAGCGCGTAATACTCGAAGGCTCTTCCGGTCTCCGCGTAGTCAAAACCCACCGCGCGCGCGTACAGCGTGTCGCCGAATTCATACATGAGTGAGAAACCGACGAGCCGTCCGGAACGGCGGGCGGTGAAGACTCTGGAATATTTTCCGAGCGCTTCGGCCTGTCCGGCGAGATATTCCCGCATTCCCTCGTCATGCGCCTCGTGGCCGTATTTCCGCTGGATCTGCCCAAGTAAGGGTGCGGCCTCCGTGTAACAGTCCGCCAGTTTTTCCAGGCCCAGTTCGTACCCGGCGGCACGGAATGTGGAGAACTCGTGACGGACGGCAATCCTCCGTTTACTGCTGAGTTTCCGCAGGTATTCGTCGAAGGATGAGCCGTCGGTGGTCACCGCCGCGTCGGCGCCGTCCAGGGCGACCGCCGCGCCGCGCTCCCACAGCAGCCGGGCGGTGCGGGTGGTGGCGAAGGGGAACAGCAGCCCGCGCGTGCCGCGGGCGGCGGCCCGCTCCAGTGCCGCGGCGAGCAGCGCGTCCAGCTCCGGGCCGGTGTCCGGGGCGGCGGGCAGTTCGTACCGGTATCCGCGGCGGGCCCCGGCGAGTGTCCAACTGCCTTCCAGGCCCAGCAGATCGAGATGCCGGCGGTGCGCGTAGTACGGGTTGTACTCGGTCTCCACGTCGTACAGCGGGAGGGCGCAGGCCAGTCGTCCGGGGTGGTCGGCGCGCCGGGCGAGGAGGTACTCGACGCCGGCTCCGGGCTCGCGCTCGACCGAGCCGAGCCATGCGTGCGACGCGTACAGCCCCCCGGGTGCGGCGAGGGCGTCCCACTCGGTCGCCGCGATCTCCGTCAGGGACGGCACGGCTCGCACCTCGAACGTGATCGGCAAGGTGCACCCCCTTCCGCTCGACATGGTTCATTGCAAGGAACCCATCAGAGATTTCGCCTCGACAGAGGGAAACCCAGCGCAGAGGAAAGGAGCACCGTCCCCCGACAGAACTTCATATTAGCCAGGCGCCGACGGCACATCGCAGTGACCCAGGTCACACGCTCCCCGGTATGTACCAATGGCCCCGAAACGTCATCGGGATCCTGCGGCAACCAATACGCAGTACCCCGTGAATCGCCACCGGATTAATTGCTTGCCTCGGCCGAACGGGGATGCTTAACTCCCGGGGATAACGGCCGGAGCTCGTGCGTCTTGACAGGTCCATAGGCTTGGGGGGAATCATCGACGGCGACTGCACGTCTGCAAGCCCCGTCGGGCCGGTGGTGCACACGGCTCTCACCGGGGAACTTTTACGGCTTTCCCGTCCACGGCTCCGGTCGGCATTCGGCCCCTCGGTGGAACTCCGCCCCTGGCAGGAGGCCCCGGAGCGGGACGGGGTCCTGCTGATGGCCCCGCACGAGCTGTCCGCGGCCCGGCGCGCCGAGGTCCTGCGCTCCGTCCGCTGGTCCTGGGTCCATCTCACCTCCGCCGGCGCCGACTTCATCGACCTCGCCGAGTGGCCCGCCGACACCCTGCTCACCCGCAGCTGGCGCTGCTACGCGGCGCCGCTCGCCGAGTACGCCCTGCATGCCGTGCTCACCCATGAGTGGCGGCGTGGCACGCCCTGGCAGGAGCGGGACACCCGCTCGGCACCGGCCCCGGACGCCCCGCCGGTCCCGGCGGGAGCCAGCACAGGGGGCGGGACCGGGCTGTGGGGTGCCGAGGTCACCGTCGCTGGATGGGGCGCGGTGGGGCAGCGCCTCGCCACCGTCCTCGACGCGCTCGGCGCCCGGGTGACCGTGCTGCGGCGCAGCCCCGAACCGGGCTCTTCCTTCCGTCAGACCTCCGACCTCGGCCGGGCTCTGGACGCCGACCATCTGGTGGTGGCGCTGCCCCTGACCGCCGGCACCCGGCACCTGTTCGACCGGGCCGCGCTCGGCCGGGCCCGTCCGGGCCTGCACCTCGTCAACGTCTCCCGCGCGGCCATCGTCGACCAGGACGCGCTCACCGAACTCTGCGCGGCGGGACGGCTGTTCGCCACCCTGGACGTCACCGACCCGGAACCCCTGCCGACCGGACACCCGCTGCGGTCGCTGCCCACCGTACGGCTCTCACCGCATGTGGCATGGCGCAGCCGCGACAGCGACGCGGCGTTCGCCGACGACTTCGCCACGATCTGGGCGGCGCTGGCCGACTCCGACACCTCGGCGTCTCCCGACCCCTCGGCAGCCGCGGGCTCCTCGGCCGACCCCCACTCCTCGCATGCCCCCGGTATCGCGCATGCCCCCGGCA
>NZ_MUNF01000005.1 GCF_002154555.1 Streptomyces murinus | reverse complement strand
AAGCCACCGGGAAGAACCCCGCGGCCGCGTTCGGCGCGAACGAGTGGCTCGTCGACGAGATCTATCAGCAGTACCTCCAGGACCCGAATTCGGTAGACCGTGCCTGGTGGGACTTCTTCGCCGATTACAAGCCGGGCGCGCCTGCCACGCCCGCGCCGGCGGGTACTGCGGCCGCGGGGGTCGCAGCGACCCCCACCCCGGCGCCCCAGGCCGCTCCGGCGCCCGCGGCCCCGGCGGCCCCGAAGCCCGCCGCCGCCCCGGCGCCCGCTGCGGCCGCTCCGGCGGCTCCCGCGGCGAAGACGGCCCCCTCCCCGGCCAAGCCGGCGCAACCCGCACAGGCGCCCGCTCAGCCGCAGGCGAAGGCCGCTCCCGCCGCCGAGGCCCCCGCCGGTCCCGAGCAGATCACTCTGCGCGGCCCGGCCGCCGCGGTCGCCAAGAACATGGACGCCTCGCTGGAGATGCCGACCGCCACCTCGGTCCGCGCCGTCCCGGTGAAGCTGCTGTTCGACAACCGCATCGTCATCAACAACCACCTCAAGCGCGCCCGCGGCGGGAAGATCTCCTTCACGCACCTCATCGGGTACGCGATGGTGCAGGCCATCAAGGCCATGCCGGCGATGAACCACTCGTTCACCGTCAAGGACGGCAAGCCGACCCTGGTCAAGCCGGCCCACGTCAACCTCGGTCTCGCCATCGACCTGGTCAAGCCCAACGGCGACCGCCAGCTCGTCGTCGCGGCGATCAAGAAGGCCGAGACGCTGAACTTCTTCGAGTTCTGGCAGGCCTACGAGGACATCGTCCGCCGCGCCCGCGAGGGCAAGCTGACCATGGACGACTTCACCGGGGTCACGGTCTCCCTGACCAACCCCGGCGGCCTGGGCACCGTGCACTCCGTGCCGCGTCTGATGCCCGGCCAGGCCGTGATCATGGGCGTCGGCTCCATGGACTACCCGGCCGAGTTCCAGGGCACCAGCCAGGACACCCTGAACAAGCTCGGTGTCTCCAAGGTCATGACCCTCACGTCGACCTACGACCACCGGGTCATCCAGGGCGCCGCCTCCGGCGAGTTCCTGCGCCAGGTCGCCAACCTGCTGCTCGGCGAGAACAAGTTCTACGACGAGATCTTCGAGGCGCTGCGCATCCCCTACGAGCCGGTCCGCTGGCTCAAGGACATCGACGCGTCCCACGACGACGACGTCACCAAGGCCGCGCGCGTCTTCGAGCTGATCCACTCCTACCGGGTCCGCGGCCACGTCATGGCCGACACCGACCCGCTGGAGTACCGCCAGCGCAAGCACCCCGACCTGGACATCGTCGAGCACGGCCTCACCCTGTGGGACCTGGAGCGCGAGTTCGCCGTCGGTGGTTTCGCCGGCAAGTCGATGATGAAGCTGCGCGACATCCTCGGGGTGCTCCGCGACTCGTACTGCCGCACCACCGGCATCGAGTTCATGCACATCCAGGACCCCAAGCAGCGCAAGTGGATCCAGGACCGGGTCGAGCGCGGCCACGCCAAGCCGGAGCGCGAGGAGCAGCTGCGCATCCTGCGCCGGCTGAACGCGGCCGAGGCGTTCGAGACCTTCCTGCAGACGAAGTACGTCGGCCAGAAGCGCTTCTCCCTGGAGGGCGGCGAGTCCGTCATCCCGCTGCTGGACGCGGTCATCGACTCCGCCGCCGAGTCCCGCCTGGACGAGGTCGTCATCGGCATGGCCCACCGCGGCCGCCTGAACGTGCTCGCCAACATCGTCGGCAAGTCGTACGCGCAGATCTTCCGCGAGTTCGAGGGCAACCTCGACCCGAAGTCGATGCACGGCTCCGGCGACGTGAAGTACCACCTGGGCGCCAACGGCACCTTCACCGGCCTGGACGGCGAGCAGATCAAGGTCTCGCTGGTCGCCAACCCCTCCCACCTGGAGGCGGTCGACCCGATCCTGGAGGGCGTCGCCCGCGCCAAGCAGGACATCATCAACAAGGGCGGCACGGACTTCACCGTCCTGCCGGTGGCGATCCACGGCGACGCGGCCTTCGCGGGCCAGGGCGTGGTGGCCGAGACCCTGAACATGTCGCAGCTGCGCGGCTACCGCACCGGCGGCACCGTGCACATCGTCATCAACAACCAGGTCGGCTTCACCGCGGCCCCCGAGTCCTCGCGTTCCTCCATGTACGCGACGGACGTGGCCCGCATGATCGAGGCCCCGATCTTCCACGTGAACGGCGACGACCCCGAGGCCGTCGTCCGGGTCGCGCGGCTGGCGTTCGAGTTCCGCCAGGCGTTCAACAAGGACGTGGTGATCGACCTCATCTGCTACCGCCGCCGCGGTCACAACGAGTCGGACAACCCGGCCTTCACCCAGCCGCTGATGTACGACCTGATCGACAAGAAGCGCTCGGTGCGCAAGCTCTACACCGAGTCCCTGATCGGTCGTGGCGACATCACCCTGGAAGAGGCCGAGCAGGCCCTCCAGGACTACCAGGGCCAGCTGGAGAAGGTCTTCACGGAGGTCCGCGAGGCCACCGCGCAGCCGGCCGCCGGTGCCCCCCAGGAGGCCCAGGACGGCTTCCCGGCCGCGGTCCCGACCGCCGTCTCCGCCGAGGTCGTCAAGCGGATCGCCGAGTCCCAGGTCAACATCCCCGAGCACATCACCGTGCACCCGCGGCTCCAGCCGCAGCTCCAGCGCCGTGCGGCGATGGTCGAGGACGGCACCATCGACTGGGGCATGGGCGAGACCCTGGCCATCGGCTCCCTGCTGCTGGACGGCACCCCGGTCCGCCTCGCGGGCCAGGACTCCCAGCGCGGCACCTTCGGCCAGCGCCACGCGGTGCTGATCGACCGGGAGACCGGCGAGGAGTACACCCCGCTCCAGTACCTCGCCGAGGACCAGGCGCGGCTGAACGTCTACAACTCGCTGCTGTCCGAGTACGCGGCCATGGGCTTCGAGTACGGCTACTCGCTCGCGCGTCCCGACGCGCTGGTGATGTGGGAGGCCCAGTTCGGCGACTTCGTCAACGGCGCCCAGACGGTCGTCGACGAGTTCATCTCCTCGGCCGAGCAGAAGTGGGGCCAGACCTCCGGCGTCGTCCTGCTGCTGCCGCACGGCTACGAGGGCCAGGGCCCGGACCACTCGTCCGCGCGCCCGGAGCGGTTCCTCCAGCTGTGCGCCCAGAACAACATGACGGTGGCCATGCCCACCTCGCCGTCGAACTACTTCCACCTGCTGCGCTGGCAGGTGCACAACCCGGCCCACAAGCCGCTGGTCGTCTTCACCCCGAAGTCGATGCTGCGTCTGAAGGCCGCCGCCTCCAAGGCGGAGGAGTTCACGACCGGTGGCTTCCAGCCGGTCATCGGCGACGCGACCGCCGAGGCGGCCGCGGTCCGCAAGGTCGTCTTCTGCTCCGGCAAGGTCTACTACGACCTGGAGGCCGAGCGTAAGAAGCGCGGCGCCACGGACACGGCGATCATCCGCATCGAGCGCCTGTACCCGCTGCCTGGTGCCGAGCTCCAGGCGGAGGTCAACAAGTACCCGAACGCCGAGAAGTACCTGTGGGTCCAGGAGGAGCCGGCGAACCAGGGTGCCTGGCCGTTCATCGCGCTCAACCTGATCGACCACCTCGATCTGGCGGTCGGCGCGGACATCCCGGCCGGCGAGCGGCTGCGGCGCATCTCGCGCCCGCACGGCTCGTCCCCGGCGGTGGGCTCCGCCAAGCGCCACCAGGCCGAGCAGGAGCAGCTGGTGCGTGAGGTGTTCGAGGCGTAAGCCTCCGGCACGACGACAACGCTGAAGGGCCCGGTTCCGTACGGAACCGGGCCCTTCAGCGTTTCTTCCGCCCCTGCTTACTCGTCGTCGTCCTCGTCGTCGAGGCGGGCGAGCCAGGTGGCCAGGCGCTCCACGGGCACCTCGAAGTCGGGGTTGAGGTCCACGAAGGTGCGCAGCTGCTCGGCGAGCCACTCGAAGGTGACCTCCTCCTCGCCGCGCCGCTTCTCCAGCTCCTCGATGCCGCGGTCGGTGAAGTACATGGGGTTGCGTCTCCTGGTGTGCGTATGCGCCCGGGCCGATGGGACAGGCGTCGGCGTCGTCACCAGCCTAAGCAATGCGCGGGGCGGTGTTCCCGAAAGAGTGTCTTGACTTCGCGAGGCCACGATATATCGTGTTTCTGGACGGACGCGATATGGCGCGTCGCGATCGTGTACGGCCGAGGAGGTCCCCCATGTCCGAGTGGTCCGTCGCCGAGCCACAGAAGCTGACGTTCGACGCCCCGGTGAGCACCCTCCAGGTGCGCATCGCGGGCGGCACGGTGAATGTGATGGGGGTCGAGGAGGGCCCCGCCCGCCTGGAGGTCTCGGACATCGAAGGTCCCCGGCTGCTGGTGACGCACGAGAACGGCACCCTGTCGGTGGGGTACGAGGACCTGACCTGGCAGGGCTTCACCAAGCTCCTGGACCGCAAGAGCTGGCGCCGCAGCGCGGTCGTCTCCCTCGCGGTCCCCGCGGACGCCAAGGTGGAGGTGGGCACGGTCGGCGCCGGTGCGGTGATATCCGGCGTCCGGGGCCCGGCGGTGGTCCGGGGCGTCACCGGCGACACCGCCCTGGTCGGCCTCTCCGGACCGGTCCAGGCGAACACCGTCTCGGGGAACCTGGAGGCGCAGGCGGTCACCGGCGAGCTGCGCTTCACCTCGGTCTCCGGGGACCTGACCGTGGTCGAGGGCTCGGGCCCCGTCGTGCGGGCCGACTCGGTCAGCGGCTCGATGATCGTGGACCTGGACCCGGAGGGGCCGACGGACGTCCATCTCACCAGCGTCTCGGGCGAGATCGCCATCCGGCTGCCGCACCCGGCGGACGCGGAGGTGGAGGCGAACACGGCGAGCGGCCGGATCTCCAACGCCTTCGAGGGGCTGCGGGTGCACGGCCAGTGGGGCGCCCACAAGATCACCGGCCGGCTGGGCGCGGGCACGGGACGACTCCGGGCCACCACGGTCTCCGGCGCGATCGCCCTGCTCCGGCGTCCCGACCGGGCGGCCGACGGCACGACCGACGGCACCGCCGCCGCCCCGACCGACGGCCCGACCGACAAGAAGGTGCTCTGACATGCCCCCCGTCTTCGCGCACGGACGCCTGCGCCTGTACCTGCTCAAGCTGCTGGACGAAGCCCCCCGCCATGGCTACGAGGTGATCCGCCTCCTGGAGGAGCGCTTCCAGGGGCTGTACGCGCCCTCGGCGGGCACCGTCTACCCCCGGCTGGCCAAGCTGGAGGCCGAGGGCCTGGTCACCCACACCACCGAGGGCGGCCGCAAGGTGTACGCCATCACGGACGCGGGCCGCGCCGAACTGGCC
>NZ_MUNF01000499.1 GCF_002154555.1 Streptomyces murinus | reverse complement strand
GTGGTCCTGGTGGCGGTGGCCGTCGGGGCGGGGTGGACGGCGTACGCCCGGCTCAGTGCCAATATCCGGCCCGATGACGCGGCGGCCGCCGAGCTCGACCGGTACGCGCGCGAGCGGCCCGCGGTCCTGGCGCCCGGGGCCCGGAACATCCTGCTGATCGGGTCCGACAGCCGGGCCGGGAGCGGCAACGCCCGCTACGGGCGGGACCTGGGCAGCCAGCGCTCGGACACGACGATCCTGCTGCATCTGGCGGCGGACCGGCGCAGCGCCACCGCCGTGTCCGTCCCCCGGGACCTGATGGTGGACGTCCCCGGCTGCCTCCAGGGCGACGGCACCCGGGGCCGGCCGGTGTTCGCGATGTTCAACCACGCCTTCGAGCTGGGCGGTTCGGCGTGCACGGTCCGTACCGTCGAGAAGCTGACGGACATCCGCGTCGACCACCACATGGTCGTGGACTTCAGCGGGTTCAAGGACATGGTGGACGCCGTCGACGGGGTGCGGGTCTGTCTGAAGGAGCCCGTCGACGACAAGGCGGCGAAGCTCAGACTGCCCGCGGGCGAGGTCACGCTCGACGGGGAGCAGGCCCTCGGCTACGTACGGGCCCGCGAGTCGCTGGGCGACGGCAGCGACACCGAGCGGATGCGGCGCCAGCAGCGATTCCTCGGCGCGCTGGTCACCAGGGTGCGCGGCAATGACGTACTGCTGAACCCCTTGCGGCTGTATGCCGTACTGGACGCGGCGACGTCCTCCCTCACCACTGATCCCGGACTGGCGAATCTGGGTGATCTGTACCGATTGGTGCGAACGCTGCACGACATTCCCACCCGGCATATGCAATTCCTGACGGTGCCGAGAGAGCAGTACGTCTACGACGCCAACCGCGATCAACTCGTGGAGCCCGAGGCCGAGAAGCTCTTCAAGCGGTTGCGCGCGGACCAGCCGGTGGTGGTGGAAGGACAGGCGCCCGAGAAGCCGCCGGCGCCGCAAAAGGGCACAAACGGCAGCCCTTCTCCCGCGCCCACCTACACCGGGAACACGGCCGCCGAACACGATTGCGCGTAAGGCGTTCGCCAAGGCCGCCGACTTCCGTTCAGAAAATGAGGCGGATTGCCCAGTTGTAGGGACGACGGATTTGTCACCGGCGTCCCTAGACGCTGAACTGGGCGGATAGTGTGAGCGCTCCGGTGCACCCGGCCACGAGGTCCGACCTGGGGTCGTGCACTGTTTCACCGAGACCCGAGCGCCTTTGAGGGGGAAGGCGCCGCGTGGCCCCGACGGAGGATTCGGACAACCGTGGACGCGCAAGGCCGTGGGCGGGCGGACAACATCGATCCCGCAGACCAGTGGGTGCTCAATCCGAACACCGGCGAATACGAACTGCGACTGCCTCCTTCCGGAACGCAATCGGTTCCCGGTCCGCGCAAGCCGTCCGCCCAGGACGGCGAGGGCGCCCGGCGCCGCCGGCGCAACGACATGGCGCCCGGTGAGACCCGTGAGATGAGCAAGGTGCCCGCGCAGGACGGCGGGCCCGAGGGGGGCGGCACGCGCACCCAGGAGGGGGGCCGTACCCGGGACGGCTCCCGCGCCGGGGACAAGGCGCGCGCCGGGGACGTGCCGCCGCCGCGGACCTCCCGGCGTCGTACCACCGAGCCCGAGGGCGCGCCGGGACGGCGGGGCCGCCGGCCGGTGAAGAAGAAGTCGAAGGCGAAGAAGGTGCTGGCGTGGACCGCCGGCGGTACGGCCTTCGCGCTGGTCGCGGTCGGCGCCGCCGGGTATCTGTACCTCAAGCACCTTGAGGGCAACATCAGTTCCACCGATGTCGGGGACGCGGGCTCCAAGGGCTTCAGCAAGGACGAGGCCTTCAACCTGCTGATCATCGGTACCGACAAGCGCACCGGCAAGGGCAACGAGGGCTACGGCGACTCCGGCAGCGTCGGGCACGCGGACACCAACATCCTGCTGCACGTCTCCAAGGACCGGACCAACGCGACCGCGCTGAGCATCCCGCGCGACCTGATCGTGAATGTGCCGGACTGCCCGACCAAGCAGCCGGACGGCTCGACCAAGGTCGTCCAGGGCACCGACAATGTGCGCTTCAACACCAGCCTCGGCCAGGACGGCCGCGACCCGGGCTGCACCATGCGCACCGTCGAAGAGGTCACCGGCATACACGTCGACCACTTCATGATGGCCGACTTCAACGCGGTGAAGACGCTGACCAGCGCGGTCGGCGGGGTCGAGGTGTGTGTCGCGCACCCGGTGGACGACAAGGAGTCCCACCTCAAGCTGCCTGCGGGCAAGTCGGTGGTGGAGGGCGAGCAGGCCCTCGCCTTCGTGCGCACCCGGCACAGCTTCGGCAATCAGGGCGACCTGGACCGCATCAAGGTGCAGCAGCAGTTCCTGGGGTCGCTGATGCGCAAGATGTCCTCCGGCGACACCCTGAGCAACCCCTCGAAGCTGATGGACCTCGCGGAGGCGGCCACCAAGGCGCTGACCGTCGACACCGGCATAAAGAGCATCAACACGCTGAAGGACATGGCGCTTGAGCTCAAGAAGGTGCCGCCGAAGAACATCACCTTCACCACGGTGCCGGTGGTGGACAACCCCGCCGAGAAGGTCCACGCGACGGTCGTCCTCAACCAGTCGGCGGCGCCCTCGGTCTTCCAGGCGATACAGCACGACGTCTCCTTCACCGACGTCAAGCGCAAGCAGAAGGCCGCCAAGGACGCGCAGGCCGCCCGGCTCAAGGGCAGCAGGTCCGCGCCCGGCGAGGTACGCGTGCGCATCCTCAACAGCGAGGCGGCACCGGGCAGCGCGCAGGCGGTCCTCGACTGGCTCCAGAACACCGAGGGCGTGCTGAAGTCGGAGAACGCGGGCAACGCGCAGGCCGGGCTCCAGAAGACGACTCTGGAGTACGCGCCCGACCAGGCGGCGCAGGCCCGGGAGCTGGCCGCCCTGATGGGGCTGCCCGGCTCGGCGCTCAAGCCGGGTTCGAGCGTCGTCAACTCCCAGGGGCTGCCCGCGATGACGCTGACCCTGGGCAAGGACTTCAAGGGCGCGGGCACGCCGATCGCCGCCCCGGACACGGCGCCGAAGGTCGACAAGTCAACGGCCAACGAGGTTAAGTGCGCCTCATAGGTAACCCTGCGGGCCCGTCGTGCGTCTAACTACTCGGCGCGGGACGGGCCCGTCGCATGGCGCAAAAGGGCGGGGAGGGCAGGGAGAGTGGCGCAGAGCGAAGTGCGGGGTGACGCTGCCGGCGTGGATGACACGATGGCGCTCAACCCGCGGACGACGGACCCGGAGGCCGGGGCCGGACGGCACGGCGGCGGGCGGCGCAAGGGGGGCTCGGGCTCAAGGAGCTCGGGCGGTTCCGGAGGTTCCACGACCGGTCGGCGGCGCCGGCGGCGCGTGCTGCGCTGGTCGGCGACGATCCTCGCGGTGGTCATACTCGGCACGGCTGGCGCCGGTTACCTCTATTACCAGCATCTGAACGCCAGCATACGCAAGGGCGAGCGCAGCAGCGGTGACGCCAAGGCGCAGAAGACCGCCCCGAACGCGGCCGGACAGACCCCGCTGAACATCCTGCTGATCGGCTCGGACAGCCGTAACTCGGCGGAGAACCTGAAGCTCGGCGGCAGCAAGAGCAGCGTCGGCGATCCCCCGCTCGGGGACGTGCAGATGCTCATCCACATATCCGCCGACCGCAAGAGCGCCGCGATGGTGAGCATCCCCCGCGACACGCGCGTCGACATCCCCAAGTGCACGGATCCGGACACCGGCAAGGTCTATCCGGCGACCAACGACATCATCAACACCACCCTCGGCCGGGGCGGCGCCGGCTGCACGCTGGCCACCTGGGAGAACCTCACCGGGGTCTACATCGACCACTGGATGACGATCGACTTCGCGGGCGTGGTGAAGATGGCGGACGCCGTCGGCGGCGTCGACGTCTGTGTGAAGCAGAACGTCTGGGACCGCCCGACCGCGGCCCAGCGCGGCGGCTCCGGGCTGAAGCTGACGGCCGGTACGCACAAGATCAAGGGCGTGCAGGCGCTCCAGTGGCTGCGCACCCGGCACGCCTGGGGCAGCGACCCGTTGCGGGCCCGCGCCCAGCACATGTACCTCAACTCCATGCTCCGCACGCTCAAGTCGCAGAACGTGTTCACCGACACCGGGCGCCTGATGGACCTGGCCGACTCGGCCGTCAACTCCCTCAAGGTCTCCGAGGAGATCGGCACGGTCAAGAAGCTCTACGACCTCGGCATGGAGATGAAGTCCGTGCCGTCGGACCGCATCACGAGCGTGACGATGCCCAACCTCCCGGATCCGCAGGACCCCGACAACCACGTCGTCCCGAACACGGCCGACGCGAGCAAGCTCTGGGAGATGCTCCGGGACGACATCCCGCTCGACAAGAACGGCGGGGCCTCGGACGCCAAGCAGGCGGACAAGCCCCAGCCGGCGAAGTCGCCCTCCACCGATCCGGCCAGGCTCGGCGTCCTCGTCCAGAACGGCACCGGCTCCTCCTCCCAGGCGGCGGTCCCCGGTCGGGCCCGCACCATCGCCGAGACGCTCGTGAGCGAGGGCTACGGCAGGGCGACGGCCGACACCGCGCCCCCGCCGCCGCAGGACAAGACGGTCGTCGAGTACCCCAGCGCCGATCTCCAGGGCGACGCCCAGGGCGTGGCCAAGGCACTGGGTCTGCCGGCGTCCGCGGTGAAGCAGACCACGTCGGTCTCCGGCGTCACCCTGCTGCTCGGCGCCGACTGGCGCACCGGTACGACCTTCCCGAAGCAGTCCAAGCCGAAGGCGGGCGACGTCCCGTCCAACGCCGACGCCATCAACGGCGCGGACAAGGGCGGCTGCATGGAGGTGTACAAGCCGTACCGGTGGTGAACGCC
>NZ_MUNF01000498.1 GCF_002154555.1 Streptomyces murinus | reverse complement strand
GGCCAGGACCAGCATCGTGGCGTCGTCGCGGACCTCGTAGCGCAGCCGCGCGAGATCGGCCCACACGGCGGTGGGCAGTTCGCCGTCACGGGTGTCCGCGAGGGCGGCCAGCCGGTCCGGCAGCGGGTAGAAGACCCCGGAGCGGTCCCGTGCCTCCCAGACGCCGTCGGAGGCCAGCAGCAGCCTGTCGCCCGGCTCCAGCGGCACCGTGACCTCCTTCGGCGGATCGGCCCCCACCAGGCCGATCCCCAGCGGGGTGCCCGGCGTCACGGTGATCTCCCGCGCGTCGCCCTCGCGCAGCAGGACCGGCGCCGGATGACCGCAGGCCACCACCCGCATCGTGCGCGCGCAGGCCGGGAACTCCAGCAGCACCGCCGTCGCGAACAGCTCCCCGTCCGGCGTGCCCGCCGCGTCCGTCGCCAGCCGGCGGTCCATCCGGGCCGCCACCGACTCCAGGTCCTGCTGGTCAAGGACCGCCTCCCGGAACGCGCCCAGCAGGGACACCACGGTCGAGACCGCCACCAGCCCGTGCCCGCGCACATCGCCCATCACCGCCCGCACGCCGTACGGACCTTCGCGCACGTCGAAGAAGTCCCCGCCCACCAGCGTGCCGTTCTCCGCCGCCCGGTAGAAGCCCGCGCAGCCGACGCGTCCGACCCGCCCGGGCAGCGGCGGCATCACCGCCCGCTGCACGGCCTCGCCGATCGCGCGCTCCACCTGGAGCTGGGCGTCGCGGCGGCTGCGCACGAACGACACGAACACGCTGAGCAGGGCGACGAAGACGATGGTGAGCAGATCGGTGTTGCCGGGCCGGTTCAGATGGGTCTCGGGCACATTCAGGGCCACGACCACCAGGACGCCGAGCAGGGCGGTGACCAGCGGGCCGTACGACAGGACAGCCAGCGGCGGGATCGCGCCGAGGAGGAAACCCAGGTCGCTGGCGTGGGGGGTGACGGTCGAGGCGAGGGTCACCGCGACCAGCAGCAGTACCGGCAGCAGCCGGATCCACCACGGCGGTGGCGCACCCCGCAACCAGCCGCGATCCTCCTGGCTCCCACGCGAGGCCCCTTCGCGCACCGATCGCACAAGCCCACGCTACGCCGCCCCCGTCAGGAGGGCCCGTCGGTCGCTTCCCCCGCGCCGGTGACGCTCACGGGAGGCGGTAGGGAAAACCGATGGACGCCGGCCGGGCGGTCCGGTTAGCGTACGAGCGCACATCCGAGACGGACGAAGGAGGCGAGTGTCATGGCCGCAGTCATCATGCGCTCCCCCCTCCCCGTCGCCCGGGTGTGCAAGGTCTGACCGGGAGCGCGTTCCCGCCGCGAGGTCCCTCGCGGCACGTATCCCGGAGGAATCCTTGACCGATCTGGTCATGCGCACACTCGACGCGAACAGTGCGCACCTGTTCCACACCATGCCCGACCCGCTGGCCCTCGCCGAGAAGCACCGGCGGACCACCTTCCGTCCCGAGTGGCAGCGCATCGCCCTGCGCGACGGCCGCACGGTGGCCCGCGCCGCCTGGTGGGGGCGCGCCGAGGACACCGAACCGCTGCTGATCAACTGGCTGGACGTGGCCGAGGGCGAGGAGGCGGCCGGCGCCGAACTGCTGCGGACCGCGCCCTGGCGCCCCGACGAGATCGACCTCGACCTGCCCGCCGGCTGGCGCGACGACGCCCGGCTGCGGGCCGCCGCCGAGACCCGCGTCGCGGCCGCGCGCCTGGCCGGATACGCGCCCCTGGTGGAGCGCTTCCTCTACCGCTGGACCCCGGACTGCGCCCTGCCCGAGCGCCCCGGCCGTCTGGTCTTCACCCCGGAACCGGACGACGCCGTCTTCCTCGACCTGCTGCGCCGCATCCACTCCGTCACCCTCGACGCACACGCCCGCCGGGCCATCGCACAGGGCGGCGTCGAACAGGCCGCCCAGGAGGAGCTGGACATCTTCCACTGGATGCCCTCTCCGCGCTCCTGGTGGCAGATCGCCCGCACCGGCGCCGGCGACCCGGTCGGCATCCACATCCCCGCCCGCAACCCCTCGGGCCCCTGTGTCGGCTTCATCGGCGTCGTCCCTGAGCATCGCGGTCACGGCTACGCCTACGACCTCCTCGTCGAGTGCACCCGCTTCCTGGCCGAGGAGGGCGCCGAGTTCATCGCCGCCGCCACCGACCGGTCCAACTTCCCGATGGCCGCGCACTTCACCAAGGCGGGTTATCCGGTCGTACGAGAGCGGGTGAACTTCTGGGCCGAGGGCGCTGTCAGTGCCGGGTGACATGCTGACCGTGCGGTGACCGGCGGCGAGACGGAGGAGGGGCCATGGGGTTCGAGGGCCAGGTGTGGCGCGTGCGGTCGGGCGCGGAGCCGGTCGGCGAGATCGTGCTCGACGAGGCCGGATTCCCTTGGCTGCACGGCGCGTTCACCCCCGCCTCCGGGTTCGCCGCCGTACGTGACCTGTTCGCCAGGGAGCTCGTCCTGATGGACGAGGAGGACTGGGAAGGAGCCGATCTCGTGTACGAGGAGATACGGCGCCGGATCACCCTCACCTCCCCGGAGGGGCCGGTCGCCGAGTTCCTGCTGCACATCGAGGGGGACCGGGCGTGGTTCCGGTGGAGCGACGAGCCGTTCGAGGAGGACGGCGGGGCCGGGCGGGCGGCGGTTGAGATGGGTTGAGGCGGCTGTGGACGTGGCGCTTTCCAAGATCGGGGAGTTCATGCCCCCGGCGGGGAAATTCCTTCCTTCGGGGGCACTTGGGCGTCTTTTTCTCACCGGGGGCCGTCGGTGAGCCGATAGTGGAGCCGCTGCCGGGCCCACGGGGACCGGCGGTCGTTCTTGAGCACCGTATGACCGGAGGGGAAAACAGCATGGCCACCACCGAGGCGAACAACCGGGTCGAACTCGTCTTCTCACTGTTCGACGCCAATGGCAACGGCGTCCTGGACCCCGGGGACTTCGAGCTGATGGGCAGGCGGGTGGTCGAGGCCGTGCCCGAGGCCGAGGACGGCGCGAAGCACCGGATGCTCAAGGCCTTCCAGGGCTACTGGGACACCCTGCGCACCGAGCTGGACGCCGACGGCGACGGACAGGTCAGCCCCGAGGAGTTCAACGCCATCGTGCTCGACCCCCAGCGATTCGACGTCACCGTCAACGAGTTCGCCGAGGCCCTGGCCGCGATGGGCGACCCGGACGGGGACGGCTATGTCGAACGCCCCCACTTCGTCGCCCTGATGACCGCCATCGGCTTCCAACGCCCCAACATCGAGGCCCTCTTCGACGCCTTCGAGCCGGTCCACGGCGACCGCGTCCCCGTGGTCACCTGGGCGGACGGCATCCGTGACTACTACCGCCCCGAGAAGTCCGGCATCCCCGGCGACCACCTCACCACGAGCACCGTCCAGTGACCCACGACCCCAGCGCCCCCGTCATCGGGCTGGCCGTGGGCCGGGGCACCGGACCCGAACTCGCGGATGTCTTCGAGAGGGTGCTCGGCGCGCTGACCGCCGGGCACCCGGGCACCGTGACGATCGAGCGCTCCCCGCGGCTCTACCACTCCTACCACTCGCTGCGCGGCGAGCCCGACATCGCCCGGATCCGCGAGCTGACCGCCGCGGACGCCGACCACTACGAACGGTTCTGCCGCACCCGCGCCGAGCGAGGCACCACGGCGATCTTCCGGACCGCCGTCAACGCCCAGTCCCTGTACCTCGTCCGCGAGCGGCTGCGCGCCGTCAAGGTGGACCTCCTCGGCGCCGACGGCCACTCCCTGCTGCTGGTGCGCGACCAGGCACAGGGGTTCTACACCGGGGAGAACGCGCACACGCCCGGTGAGCTCACCCGCACCATGACCTTCGGCCGGGAGATCACCAAGAGCGTGGTCCGCTACGCCCTGCGCCGGGCCCGGCAGGAGTGGCCGGACGGGCGGATCGGCCGCATCGTCATGGCGTACAAGTTCCATCTCCTGGACGGCGCGCTGGACGCCTGGGTGAGCGAACTCGCGGAGGAACTCGGCGTGGAGATCGGCCTGTTCCAGCCGGACACGGTCAACCGCAACCTCATCACGCACGGCCTGCCCGACCGGACGCTGCTGATCGCCGGGAACGAATGGGCCGACATCATGCATGTCATGCTCCTCGACCGGTTCGGCTCCGACCGGCAGGAGAATCGTTGCACCGAGAACGTCTTCCTCGACCCCGCGCTCGCCGGACTCACCGAGTACCAGACGGTGCACGGCTCCGCCGACGACATCGCGGGACGGGGCCTCGTCAACCCGGTGGCGACCATCCGCGCGGCCGCGCGCGTCGCCGAGGGGCACGCCGGACGCACCGGTGCGGTGGAGGCCGTCGAGAAGGCACTGCGGATCCTTGAGGAACGGGGCATATCAACCCCCGACCTCGGCGGGCGGCACTGCACCACCGCCGTGGCCGACGCCCTGCTCGACGCCCTCGACACACCCGGGGCCGGAACACCCGCGGACGCCGCCCTGGTCGGCGGCTCATGACCGGCCCGACGGGCGAGCGCACGGCCTTGGTCGTCGTGGACGTGCAGAACGACTTCTGCACCGGCCCGACCGCCCTGGCCCGCTTCGGCGGCGACCCCACCGTCCTGGACGCGGCCGTCACCGGCACCGTCCGGGCGGTGGCCGCCGCCCGCGCGCGCGACGTGGAGGTGGTCTTCGTACGGTTCACCGGCGATCCCGAACACCAGGGCGCCGCCTGGCGGTCGCGGGACCACGCCCTCGGCAAGCGGCCGAAGTGCCTGGAGGGTTCCTGGGGCGCCGAGTTCCACCGGGTCGCCCCGGCCCCGGGCGAGCGCGTCTTCACCAAGCGCGCCCGCTTCGACGCCTTCCTCGGCGAGGGCTTCGAGGAGCACCTGGGCGCGCGCGGCGTCGGCCACCTGGTCTTCGCCGGGGTGTACGCCGACGTGTGCGTGGACACCACCGCCCGCACGGCGTTCCAGAAGGGCTTCCATGTGACCGTCCTGACCGACTGCACCACGGCCCTGCATCTGCCGTACGACGAGGTGCTGCGGTTCATGCGCGTGGTCTACGGCGCCCGGACGACCACCGCGTCCGACCCGGCGGCCTGGACCGCGCCTGCCCTCGGGCCCGAGGAGGTGCCGTGCATACGGCCCAGGGCCTGACCGCCGGGGTGGCCCGGGGCGTGGGCCGCACCGCCCTGCTGGTGGCCGCGGCCCGCGCGATCGAGACGCATCGCCCCGACGCGCTGGCCCGGGACCCGTTCGCCGAGCACTTCGTGCGCGCGGCAGCGGCCTCCGCGAGCTGGCCGGTACGCCCGGCTCAAGTGCCCGACGGGGACGCCGATCCGCTGTGGGGCAGGCTCGGCCGGTACTTTGCGCTGCGCACCCGCGTCCTGGACGACCATCTGCTGCGCTCGGCACATCTGGGCGTGCGCCAGGTGGTGCTCCTCGGCGCGGGTCTGGACTGCCGGGCGTACCGGCTGGACTGGCCGCCGGGGTGCGCCGTGTACGAGGTGGACACGGCGGAGGTGCTGGCCTTCAAGCAGACGGTCCTCGACCGGCTCCGGGCCGCCCCCGCGGCCGAGCGCCGGGTGCTCGCGGCCGACCTGCGCGACGACTGGGCCGATGTCCTGCTGTCCGCGGGCTTCGACCCGGCCGAGCCCACGGCGTGGCTGGCCGAGGGGCTGCTGCTGTATCTGCCGGCGGCGGCCGAACGGCGCCTCGTGGCCACGATCGACCGGCTCAGCGCGGCGGACAGCACCCTGGCGTACGAGATCAAGGACCTCGTCGAGTCCCCGCAGGTGCGCTCCAGCCCCGTCTACACCACCACCCGGCGGCGCATCGGCATCGACCTGCTCGCCCTCTTCGACGGCGAGCCCCGCCCCGACTCGGCCGCCGAACTCGCCTCCCTGGGCTGGACGGTGACGGTCCGCACCCCCTACGACTTCACCCGCCGCCATGGCCGCGGCCCCCTCCCGGAGCCGAACGACGCCCTGGCCGCCAACCGCTGGATCTTCGCGGCGGCACCGAGGGACGGGGCGACCGCGAGCGGAGTGCGGACCATGGCGCCCGGCGTCACTCCGTGTCCGCCGACAGCCGGGCCTCCGCCGCCGCCAGAATCTCCGTGACCCGCAGGCCGAAGGACGCGTCGCAGGGGTGCGGGCGGCCGGACTCGGCGCAGGCCAGGAGGGCGTCGGCGGCTCGGGTGAGGGCGACGACGGCGTCCTCGGAGGCGGCGGGCATGACGGTGACGCCGGACGCGCCGCGCAGTTCGTACGCGGTGCCCGCGGCCGCCGGCGGAACCGTCTGGCTGAGGGTGACCGTGCTGGAGGCCCCGGCGGCGTGGTCGAGGATCAGGTGCACGGTGTCTCCCGGGCCGCGGCCCGCCGTCACCACCCGGGTGACATCACCGAGGATCGGCATCAGCACGGACAGCGCGTGCGGGCCCAGGTCCCACAGCGGGCCCTTCTCCTGGCGCCACGGAGAGGCCGCGAAGGGGCTGTCGGTCGTGAACACCGCCCCCAGCCACTGCGCCCGCGCCGTGAACCAGCCCGGGAGCGCGGCCTGTTCCTCGATCCACGCCTGCGGCTCCTGCTGGAAACGCGCGGTGAAGAACACCACCGACGCCACCTGGGCCCGCTCCGCCTCCTCGGCCACCGCACGCGCGTCGGCGACCGACAGCGCGAGCGGCTTGTCGAGGAGCAGATGCCGCCCGGCCCGCGCCGCCCGCACCGCCAACGGGGCCTGCACGGCCGGCGGCAGGGCGACGGCGACCGCGTCCACATCGGCCAGCAGCGCGTCCACATCGGCGTACGGCGTGCCGTCGTACCGCTGTGCGAGTTCGGCGGCGGCCTCGGGGCGGCGGCCCCACACCCCGGCGAACTCCAGGCCGGGGTGCCCGGCGAGGGCAGGGGCGTAGACCGACCGGGCCCAGGGTCCCGTTCCCAGCAGTCCGATGCGCATGTGACGTTCCTCTCTCCGAGCGGGTCCCCGCGTCCTCAACAGCCTGCGCCGGTGGCCGCGTTCGTACAGCCGTCCGCCGAAAACCCGTCCCCCGCGAGCCATTCGGCGATGGTGGCGGCGATCGGCTGCCCGGTGTCCATCTCCACGAACCCGAACTGGCCGGACTGGTTGCACTCCAGGAACCACCAGACACCGTCCGCGTCCTCCGCGAAGTCGAAGGCACCGTACGCCAGTTCGGCCCCCCGGAGATAGCGCAGGACCCCCTCGGCGACCCATGCGGGCACCGCCACCGGCAGCCACGGCGACACGGACGGGGCGAACCGGACGTCCACGTCGTCGGGATGGGCGTCCGGATCCACCGGCTTGCGTGCCGCCAGCAGGGTGTCGCCGACGGCGGTGAGCCGGATGTCGGCCTGCTTCACCACCCGTTGCTGGAGCAGTGTCGGCCCGAAGGCCACCGCCGTGAAATCCGCGTCCGGCGCGACCCTGCTGGTCGGCACCGCCCGCGGCGGCTCCTGCGGATGCGCCCCGGAGACCGGCTTGACCACCAGGTCCGGGTGGCGCTGTGCGAACTCCCGCGCCGCCTGCGGGAAGGTGGTGATCAGGGTGGCCGGCACGGTCAGTCCGCTGCGCTGGGCGTGGCCCAGCTGCCAGGGCTTGTACCGGGCGCGGAGGGCGGCGTCCGGATGGTTCATCCAGCGTGCGCCGGTGCCGCGGAGCATGCCGTACAGCGCCTGCGCGGACTCCTCGGTCAGCCAGGCGGACGGCTGGGCGGCGCGCGCGGCCGCCGCCCCGGGCCTGCGCACCCAGATGGAGCGCAGGCCGTCCAGGTCCACCAGGCGCCCGCCGACGGACAGTTGCCCGTGGCAGGCGCCGTGCGCGTACTCGCCCGACAGCGCGACCCCGTCGGTCAGATCGGCGGGGTCGAGCCGGACGACGGGCACCTGGGCCTCGCGGAGGCGGAGGACCACCATGTCCGCCGTCACGTCTTCTTCACTGGTCAGGATGAGCACGGTCATCGTCTGTGGGTCCGTGGCTCAGTCGTCGAAGTGCGTCTTGGAACCGGCGGTCGAGGTCGTGGTCCCCAGCGCGCGCAGAGTCGCGTGGTCCGTCGCGGCGATCCGCCCGTCCGGGAGGATGTTCAACTGCATTCCGGAGTCGTACGCATACGGAACGGTTACTTCCAACTGCACAGCCGGGCGCGCGTAGTTGAGCGTGAACGGTTGCATGGTCTCTCCCTGGTTCGGCTTTCACGTCCTTATACGATTCGAACGGGTGATTGGTTTCCTTACGCTGCGTGACCATGGCGCGGACGGGTACGTTCCGCCGCGGCGTTGGACTCCCCGCTCACACAGCGAGTGCCCCGCGCGCCACGGACAGTGCCTGCTCCGCGTATCCGCGTCCGAACAGCACCGCGTGCACGAGCAGCGGGAAGAGCTGGTGGACGCCGACGCGCTCGCGCCAGCCGTCGGCGAGCGGCGCCGACTCCCGGTACCCCGCGAGGACACGGTCGAGGTGGGGGCAGCCGAACAGCTGAAGCATCGCCAGATCGGTCTCCCGGTGCCCGCCGTGCGCGGCCGGGTCGATGAGCCGCACCTCGCCGTCGGCGCCCCACAGCACATTGCCGTTCCACAGGTCGCCGTGCAGCCGCGCGGGCGGCTCCGCGGGCCCCGCCAGTTCCGGCAGCCGCGCGCAGACCCGCTCGAAGAGCGCCGCCTCGCCCGGCCGCAGCGTCCCGCGCTCGACCGCGCCGCGCACATACGGCAGCACCCGGTGCTCGGCGTACCAGCCGGGCCAGTCGGCGCCCTCGGTGTTGCGCATGGGCGCGAGGCCGATGTACGCCTCCCGCGGCCCGCCGGGCGGCGCCGACCCGAAGCGGGGCGCGCCGGACGCGTGCAGGGCCGCCAGGGCCTGACCGAAACGGAGCGCGGCCTTCGCGTCGGGACCCCCGGTCGCCACCCGCTCGGTGACCATCCAGCGCTCGTCGTGCCCTCGTACCGCCGGCAACCGTACGGCGCCCGCCGCGGCCAGCCAGCGCAGCCCGGCCACCTCCGCGCGGACCGCCCCGGGGGCGTCGGCGCGCTTGACCATCACCGGGGTGCCGTCGTCCAGCAGCACCTCCACGGGAGACCCGGACATCCCCCGCGCCGTATCGACCGGGCGGCGCCCGGTGAGCCGGGCCGCCGCCTGTCCAGGATCCTCGTCTCGCGTGACCACGGCTTCAGAGTACGGCGGACAACACCAGGTCAGGAGAGGCTACTTCGACCGTTAATACGACGCTTTTCGGCCGTTCGGCGGAACCTCCCGCGCGGGTCCGCGCCGCGCGGGCGGCGTGAGTGCGCGAAGTGGCCACACGAGGCGCCCGCCGTACCGTCAGTCGCCGACCGGGGTGGAACGCGGCGGCAGGCCCACCGGGTTGCCGGGCGGCAGCAGATCCGAGTCCGCCACCGCGCGGGCCAGCGGATCCAGCAGCGCGGCCAGCCGGGCGGAGCGGTCCGGGCCGAGGGCGCGCCAGGGGCTCTCGGCCGCCGCGTCGGTCCGCGCCTCGACCTCCGCGCGCGCCGCCACCCCGGACTCGGTGAGCGAGCCGTCCTCGGCGAGCAGCCCGCGCTCCCGCAGCCGGGCCCCGGCCGCCGTCCAGTCGCCCGGCTCCCACTTGCGGATCTCCCGCAGGAACTCCGCGTCCGACTCGCCGGCGGCCGCCTTGAGCACCATGGCCTCGACCGGCCCGATCCCCTGGCCCACCAGCACCGCGACATGCCCGTCGCCCCGGTGCTCGCGCAGGGTCGTCACCGCCTGCCACAGCCGGGCCGTGGGCCGCGAAGGCCGCTCCAGCGCCTGGTTGGCTGCGGCCAGCACCCGGCCCGTGGTGTCCGCGGCCGCCGCGGCCTCCCAGGCGAGATCGGCGGCCTCGGTGAACTCGGCGGAGCCGGTGACCTCCGGGCCGTACAACCAGGTCATCGCCGCGTCCATGGCCTCCTCGCGGGCCGCGAGGACCCGCGCGGGAGCCGCGTACCCCCAGGCGTCCGGCAGCGCCCTGGCCACCCGGGCGGGGTGGAAGACGTAGAAGCCGCTCGTCACGACGGCGGGGGAGACCGGCCCGAGCGGGGCGGCCCGCAGCGCGAAGTAGCCCATCCAGTAGCCGCGCAGCCCGAGCGCCTCCGCGGCGCGGTGCGCCTGCGGTGCGAAGTACACGAGGTCGTGCACCGGTTCGTAGCGCTCCCACAGGGCCCGCGCCATCCCGTCCGCCACTGCCGCCTCCCACCGCCCCGGCCGACTCCGGCCGTGTCCCGTCGTACCGTCCGGCACAAGACTGCGCTATGACCACTGTCATAACAAGGGCGGGTGACGAACTTCTCCCCGGCGGGACGCGGCGGAGTCCGGCGGGGGCCCGGATTGGACCGGACGAGGGGCCCGGAGCCGGGCGCACTGGGGCAGACGGGTGGGCCGTTGACACGGCTGGGCGGCCCGGATGGTGGGAGCCGGGGGCCTCACTGACGGTGGTTCATGTCGAGACCGGGTCCATCCAGCTGATGAGGCGTCCGCTGCCCGGTCACGGCGGAAGGACTACACGATGCGTTCTGCCCGTACCCTCCTGGCCACGGCAGCCGCCGCGGCCGCCCTGGCCTTCGCCACGCCCGGCGCCGCGTTCGCGGTCCCGGCCGGGCACGACTCGGGCCGTGGGGACTCCTCGCACAGCAGTGACTCCGGCGGTGACCGCGACAAGGGCTCCGACCGGGACCAAGACAACGGCAGCGGAGGCGACAACGACCGCGGACACGACCGGCCCCGCGGCGGAATGCACACGGGTGGCGGAGCGCTCGCCACCGTGCTGCGCACCGACAGCAGCGGCGACATCCGGTTCGACCCCGAGTCCTACAAGGAGGACGGCGGGGGCAAGGGCGGCAGCGACGAGGGCGGCGGCAGCGGCGGCCGGGGCAAGGGCGGTGACGACGACAGCGGTGGCGGCGGTCGCGGCAAGGGCGGCGACGACAGCGGCAGCGACTGGGGCGGCGGCTCGGACAGCGGCGGCGGCAAGCCGCGCGGCGGCATGCACACCGGTGGCGGCGCGCTCGCCGACCCCGGTGTCACCACGGGCGGCCTCGCGGTCCTCGGCGTGGGCGCGGCCGGCCTGTACGCGCTGCGCCGCAAGAAGGCCGCGCAGCCGGCGTCCTGACCGGGGCCACGGACGCCGCCGGCGCGCTGACAGCGCCGGCGGCGCGTGCCCCTCGCGGGGCGGGCGGAACCCCCGCCGTCAACACCCATCCCCGTACCGCCGTGTTCCAGTGAGGTGATGTCCGATGGCAGCGGATCCGTCCTCCGCGCAGCCCCCCGAACCGGAGCCGGACGCGTCAGGTGCCGCTCGTGGCGGGCGGATGGTGCTCTGGGGGGTGGCGATCCTCTTCCTCGCCGTCAGCGTGTTCGGGGGGCATCACGGATCGTTCCCGGCGCCGCGGGCGACCCCGGCCTCCGGGGCCAGCTCCACCGGGCGGTCCCCGGTGGGCGCCGGGCTGCCCCGGTCGGAGCCGACCCGGCTGGTCATCCCGGAGATCGGCGTCGACGCCCCCTTCACCCAGCTGACCCTGGACCCCGCGGGAGCGCTCCAGCCGCCGCCCGCGGCGAACACCAATCTCGTCGGCTGGTACGCCAAGGGGGCGGCGCCCGGTGAGAAGGGCACCGCCATCATCGCCGGGCACGTGGACACCAAGGTCTCCGCGGCCGTCTTCGTCAACCTCGACCAACTGGACACCGGTGACCGGTTCTCCGTGGAGCGCGCCGACGGACGGACCGCGAACTTCGTGGTCGACAGTGCCGAGACCTTCGCGAAGGACGACTTCCCGAGCGACCGCGTCTACGCCGACGCACCCCGCCCCGAGGTACGGCTCATCACCTGCGCGGGGGACTACGACCACACGGCCAAGGACTACACCGACAACCTGGTGGTCTTCGCCCATCTCGTGTGACCCGCGCGGAACGTCGCGGCCGACGGCCCGGCGGGCACCTAGGGCCTGTCTGACANNCCGGGCGCAGGCCCAAGTACGTCCAGTACGAGGGCCTACGCCCGGCACCCCGAGAGCACGCACCTGACGCCGCGCGGCCGCCCTCCGGGCGACGACGGGAATTGTCAGACAGGCCCTAGGGGTGGTAGAGGGCGCGGGCGAGCGTCAGGTCGGCGAGCCCGTCCTGGCCGAGGTCGAAGAAGTAGCGCACCTGCCATGCCTGGGTGCCGCGGGCCTGCCGGCTGGTCGTGGTCACCCATGGCGGGTAGACGCGGAATCCGCGCTTCCCGCCGACGCCGTCGCGGGAGACGATGCCGCGCTCGCACAACACCTCGCGCGGGAACACGAACTGTCCAAAGCCGTCGCCGTCACGGCTGCTGATGACGAAGAGGTCCACTGCGTCGCCGGCGTCGAAGGGCCG
Organism: Streptomyces murinus; assembly: GCF_002154555.1. GTDB lineage: Bacteria > Actinomycetota > Actinomycetes > Streptomycetales > Streptomycetaceae > Streptomyces > Streptomyces murinus. The sequence continues at coordinate 9,623 of NZ_MUNF01000498.1, read as the reverse complement.
GATCGGCCCCGCTTCGGACCGCTGCCACACGGTGACGAACTGGCCCACCTTCGTCGGCGTGGTCCTGCCCACGCGGAACCGGACCGAGCGGTCATCGACGGTGAACGCACACGCCGCGTACTCGGCACTCTCCGGCTCCGGCACCGGCAGCGAACAGACGAAACCACCCGGCTCGTACACCGACGCCTTCGCCACCAACAGGTCCCCGTGAACCCCCGCCCACGGCCGCTCCGCCACCATGCCGCCATCCTCCCATCACCCCCACGGGCACTGCTTCGGCCCCCTGGGGGCGCGGGGAACTGCGCGACCGGCCCCGACGTGCCCGCAGGTCTCGACGGACCGCGGCCGACGGAACTTCGCAGCGGACGGCCGGGCAGTTCCCTGGGGGCGCGGGGAACTGCGCGACCTGCCACGACGTGCCCGCAGATGTCGAGGGACCGGCCGACGGAACTTCGCAGCCGACGGTCCGGCAGTTCCCCAGGGGCGCGGGGAACTGCGCGATCGGCCACGACGGAGCCGCAGGTGTCGACGCACCCGCAGCTCAACGGCGCACACCCCGTCAGCGCCGAGGCGAGAACGCACCGCCCCCGCCGAAGGCCACCGCCGCGAACCGCTCGCCGATCCTGCGATGCGCGGCGGCATCCGGGTGGAGCCCGTCCGGCAGCGGAAGTTCCGCGAAGTCGGCCTCGCCGTACAGCTCGCGCCCGTCGAGGTAGAACAGCTGGTCGTCCTCGGCCGACCGCTCGCGCACGATCCGTGCCAGCTCCTCCCGGACGACGCCCAGCGTGAGCTTGCCGGCCGCCGTCTCCGCGGGGTCGCCGGAGGCCCGGAAGGCGAGCCGGCCCTCGGCGAGCGCGGTGAGGTCCCAGGCGGTGGGCCCCGGCGTGTCCTCGTGCATCGGGCACAGCACCGGGGAGACGACGAGCAGCGGGGTGTCCGGATGCCCCTCGCGGACGGTGTCCAGGAAGCCGTGCACCGCGGGCCCGAAGGCGCGCAGCCGCATCAGATCGCCGTTCACGAGGTTGATGCCGAGCTTGAGGCTGATCAGATCGGCCGGGGTGTCCCGCAGCGCGCGGGCGGTGAACGGGTCGAGCAGCGCGCTGCCGCCGAGGCCCAGATTGATCAGCTCGGCCCCGCCGAGCGCGGCGGCCAGCGCCGGCCATGTGGTGGTGGGGCTCGCGGCGTCGGAGCCGTGACTGATGGAACTGCCGTGGTGCAGCCATATCTTGCGGCCCCGGTCCGGTACGGCCGTCACCGGTGCGTCGGTGCGCAGCGCGACCAGCTCGGTCCGCTCGTTGTGCGGCAGCCAGATCTCCACGTCCTTGGCCGTGTCCGGCAGCCCGGTGAACCGTACGGTGGCGACCGGACCCGGCGTGTGCTCCGTGCTCCCGGTGGCCATGTCGATGGTGAGGACGTCGCCCCCGGCCGCGGTGGCGCTGCCCGCCGGGCGTCCGTCCACCAGCAGGTCGTACACCCCGTCGGGGCGCGGCGGAACACCGGTGTAGACCCGCTTGGTCGGCAGGGTGTCCAGCTCCACGGTGGTGGCCCGGGTGCGGAACACCAGCCGTACCCCGGCGGGCTGGGACTCGGCCAGGGCGAGCTGCGGGTCGGCGCACTGGGCGCGGGCCCGGGCGGGCAGCCGGTGCGGCAGCAGTCCCCGCTCGGTGGGTTCGAGATCGAGGGCGCCGCGGACGAGGTCGGCGGTGAGCGCGGTGGTGTGCATGATGTCGGCCTGTGTTTCGTATGGAGACGTCGGCTCAGTGTTCGTACGCGGACGTCGGCTCAGCGGGTGGGCCAGTTGCGCAGCAGGGAGTCCAGGGCGTCCACGATCCGCGTCCAGGACTCCTGGGAGTCGGGGGCGCTGTGCGTGAAACCGCCGGCCGTCTCCAGGCTGACGTAACCGTGGAAGACGCTCCCGAGGAGGCGCACGGCATGGGTCTGGTCGGGTTCGGGCAGGTCGTAGCCGCGCAGGATCGCCCGGGTCAGCTGGGCGTGCCGGGGACCCGCGCTCGCGGCGGCGGTCTCGGGGTCCAGCGGATACCGGGCCGCCGTGTAGCGGCCGGGGTGGGCGAGGGCGTAGTCGCGGTAGACGTCCGCGAAGGCGCCGAGCGCGTCCTTGCCGGAGCGTCCGGCGAGCGCCTCGGCGGCGCGGTCGGCCAGCTCCGCGAGGGCGAGCAGCGCGATCCGCGTCTTGAGGTCCTGGGAGTTCTTCAGATGCGAGTACAGGCTCGCGACCTTGACGTCGAACCGCCGCGCCAGCGCCGACACGGTCACCTGTTCAAAGCCCACCTCGTCGGCCAGCTCCGCGCCCGCGCGGACCAGCCGCTCGGTGGTCAGTCCCGCACGCACCATCAGCTTCCTCCTTCTTGCCGATAAGGATTATGCAACTTCCTAAAGGCTTTAGGCAAACCGCTAAGGAGTGGAGGGTCATGTGAGTCGCCAGGGAACGCGAACGGCCGCCGACCGGAGACTCCGGTCGGCGGCCGCGAGGCGCCAGGGGCTGGGGGCTGGGGCGTCAGACCGCCGTCGCCGGGTACGTCGGGTACTCCACGCCCGACACGTACTGCACGACCCGGACGACCTGGCACGAGTAGCCGAACTCGTTGTCGTACCAGAGGTAGAGGATCGCGTTGTCGCCGTCGACCTTCAGCGCGCCGGCGTCCACGATCGAGGCGTGGCGCGAGCCGATGAAGTCGCTGGAGACCGCGTCGGGCGCCGTGGTGAAGTCGATCTGGCGCTTGAGCGGCGAGGTCAGCGAGACGTCGCGCAGGTAGTCGTGGACCTCCTCGCGGGTGGTCTCACGGGCCAGCTGGAGGTTGAGGATCGCGATCGAGACGTCCGGCACCGGGACGCGGATCGAGCTGCCGGAGATCGGCGCCTTGAGGTCGGGCAGCGCCTTCGCCACGGCCGAGGCGGCACCGGTCTCGGTGATCACCATGTTCAGCGGCGCGGACCGGCCGCGGCGCTCGGCCTTGTGGTAATTGTCCAGCAGATTCTGGTCGTTGGTGAACGAGTGGACCGTCTCCACATGGCCGCGCAGCACGCCGTACTCGTCGTCCATGGCCTTCAGCGGCGGGACGATCGCGTTGGTGGTGCAGGAGGCGCAGGACAGGATCTGCTCGTCCGGCTTGATGGTGTCGTGGTTGACGCCGTGCACGATGTTCGGGACGTCGCCCTTGCCCGGCGCGGTCAGTACGACCTTCTCGATGCCGGGGCGCAGGTGCTCGGAAAGGCCCGCGCGGTCACGCCACTTGCCGGTGTTGTCGATGAGGATGGCGTCGCGGATGCCGTACTCGGTGTAGTCCACCTGGGACGGGTCGTCGGCGTAGATCACCTTGACGGCATTGCCGTTGGCGATGATCGTGCTGTTCTCCTCGTCCACCGTGATGGTGCCCTGGAACTGGCCGTGGATCGAGTCGCGCCGCAGCAGCGAGGCGCGCTTGACGATGTCCTGGGCGCCGCCGCCGCGCACCACGATGGCCCGCAGGCGCAGACCGTTGCCGGAGCCGGCCTTCTCGATCAGCAGACGGGCCACGAGGCGGCCGATGCGGCCGAAGCCGTACAGCACGACATCGCGCGGCTCACGCCGGTCGATCTTGTTGGCGCCGGTGGCACCGGCGACCGCCTCGGCGGTGAACTCCTCGATGCTCAGGCCGCGTTCGTCGGCCTGGTAGCGGGTGGCGAGCATGCCCAGGTCGATCTGGGAGGGGCCGAGGTCCAGGGCGGTCAGGGCCTTCAGGAAGGGCATCGTCTCGGTGACGGACAGCTCCTGGCCGGCGATCTGCCGGGCGAAGCGGTGCGTCTTGAGGATGCTGACCACCGACTTGTTCACCAGGGAGCGGCTGTGCAGCAGGACGGTCACGTCCCGCTCGCGGTGCAGCTTCCCGATGAGCGGGATCATGGACTCCGCGATCTCCTCGCGGTTCTTCCAGTTGGTGAACGAGTCGTCGTTGACAGTCACAGGTCCGGTCCATCTTTCGAGCTAGGCAGCGCTCATATGATAACCACACCCTACGTGGGTCCTTTCGGGGGCCCGCAGGGGGGTGCCCGGAGGCGGGTGATCGAAGAGGAGTTCGACCTGTTGAGCAGGGGACCGTAAGGGACTTACACCCATTTCTTGACCAATTCCTGATTCAGGGTGGAAGTACGTAAGAAACCCGAGTCGTGGATTGCACGTCTTACCCGGCGTGCCCAAGGTCAACAGCGTGAGCACATCCTCCGTTCCCCGGCCCGAACCGGCCGCCCCGTCCCGCCCCGCAGGCCGCTTCGATCTGCCCCGGATCGTCCGCCGCGGAATCCCCGAAGGGGCGGTGCCGGCCCTCGCGTTGTTCGCGGGCGTCCGGCTCGCCGGGATACTCGCGGTGATCCTGGCCAACGCCCTGCGCGGCCACCCGCTCGTCCGGACCCTCGCCCACTCCTGGGACTCCCGCTGGTATCTGCACATCGCCGCCCAGGGCTACGGCCACAAGATGTGGATCACCCCGCAGGGCGCCGTACAGACCGACTGGGCGTTCTTCCCCCTCTACCCGGCGCTCATCCGAGCGCTCACCACGGTGCTGCCGCTCACCCCGGGCCAGGCCGCGCTGCTCATCGCCTGGCTCGCGGCGGGCGTGGCCGCGTACGGCGTCTACGTCATCGGACATCTGCTGTACGGCCGGGGTGTGGCCACCGCGCTGGTCGGCCTGTGGGCGGTCATGCCGCACGCCGTGGAGCTGACCATCGCCTACACCGAGTCGCTGTTCGCCGCGCTCGCCATCTGGGCCCTGTACTGCGTGCTCAAGGGCCGCTGGCTGTGGGCCGGGGCGCTGGCCGCGTTCGCGGGCCTCGCCCGGCCCAGCGGCTTCGCGGTGGCCGGCGCCGTCGCCCTCGCGGCCGGGTACGACGCGTGGCGCGGACGCGGCCGGGTCTCCTGGCGGCTGTGGGCCGGCGCCGTCCTCGCCCCGCTGGGCTTCCTCGGCTATGTGCTGTGGGTCGGCACCCAGGTCGGCGATCTGTTCGGCGGCTACTTCAAGGTGCAGAGCGCCTGGGACTCCCGCTTCGACTTCGGCGTCGGCGCCGCCCGCTTCGTCAAGGCGCTGCTGCTGCACGGCGGTGGCGTCGTCTACACGGTCGCGCTGCTGGTCGTGGCCACCGGAGTGCTGCTGTTCGCGCTGCTGTGCCTGGACCGCCCCCCGCTGGTCCTGGTCGTCTTCTCCGGGGTGCTGATCCTGCTCGTGCTCGGCGGCTCGGGATCCTTCTCCTCCAAGCCCCGCTTCCTGCTCCCGGCCTTCCCCCTGCTCATCCCCATGGCCCGCGCCCTCGCCCGGACCTGGCGGGTACGGCCCGGCCAGGCGGTCCTCGTCTACGGCGCGCTCACCCTGGTGTCCCTGTTCTTCGGCGCCTACGTCATGGCGGTGGCCCACTCCCCGCTGTGAGCGCGCGACCCCGGTGAGGAGTCCGTAAGAAGCCGATCACCCGGGGCGCCCCGTGCGAAGGCCGGGAAACGGGGTAGTCGAGGGGACGCCCGAGGAAAGGACCGTCATGACGACCTACCTGATCAGCGTCCCCGGCACCTTCACCGCCGGGGTCGGCGCGGACACCCGGACCCGGCTGACCCGGGCGCTGCGCCCCGTGGACCCGCACGGTACCCGGATGGGCAGCAGCGAGGACCTGGATGTGCTCAACGTCAACGACGACAACACGTTCACCCTGCGTCTGACCGTCGAGGCCGACACCGGTCCGCACGCCGAGGAGGCGGCCCGCAGGCTCGCGGACTCCGCGCTGCGCGGCGCCGGCCTGGACGAACGCAGCGCGCCGCTGGGGCCCGCCGTGATCACCGGGATCGACTCCGACGCGGGCTGAACCGGCGCGGACACCTGCTGAACCGACACGGACACCGGCTGAGCGGCCCGCCCGGCGGGCCGCGCCGAGTTCGGTCAAGTTAGGTAAAATCTAGGCGTTTGCCAATGATTCAGGCAGCCGTGCTCCTTCAAGGCGGCCGTCTCCGAGGGCACCCTCCGCCGGAAGTGAACCGATGCCCCGCAAGCGCTCCACCGACGACGGCGACGAACTGCTGGCCAGACTCGGTTCGCTCACCGCGCAGGCGCGCGAGCGCGCGGAACTCCAGCGCACCCAGGTCGAGCTGGCCATCGCCCTGCAACGCGGCATGCTGCCCCGGGACCTGCCCACCGCCCCCGGACTGCATCTGGCGGTCCGCTACGCGCCCGCCTGCTACGGCCTGAACGTGGGCGGCGACTGGTATGACGCCTTCCCGCTGCCCGATGGCCGGATCGGCCTTGCCATCGGGGACGTACAGGGGCACAACATCGAGGCCGCCGCCTTCATGGGCCAGGTCCGCGCCGGACTGCGCGCCCTCGCCTTCGCCACCGGCGAGCCCGGCGAACTGCTCGCCCGCACCAATGACCTGCTCCTCTCCCTCGGCAGCGAACTCTTCGCCACCTGCACCTTCATGCGCCTCGACCCGGCGACCGGCGCGATGGAGAGCGCCCGCGCCGGCCACATCCCCTTCGTCTGGGCCACGGCCGACGGCAAGTCCGGCGTCGTCGACGACGAGGGCGGGCCGCCGCTCGGCATCCAGCGGGGCATCGAATACCCGGTGACCCGGCACCGGCTGACCACCGGCGGGCTGTTCGTGCTGCTCACCGACGGTGTGGTGGAGGGGCCCTCGCTGGCCGTGGAGGACGGCCTTGAGCAGGTGACACGGCTCGCGGGCATCGCCGCCGTCGCGGGTCTGGAGAGCCATGCCCTGGCCGCCGCCGTGATCAAGGGCGCGGAGAGCGTCGGACACGAGGACGACGCCGCCGTACTCGTCGTCGGCCTCGACGGGCCCGCACGGCCGTAGCGTCCCTCATTTCAGCCAGAGGGCCGGACCCCGGGCGCTCTCGCCTCGCCGAGCCGCGCCGGGCGGTGTGAGATGGCTGCTGTGGTGGGTAACTCGGAACTGCGCCGGCCGGGCGGCTATGTCGTCCAGGTGCTGGCCGTCGCGGCCCTCTACTACGGTTCCGCCCGCCTCGGCCTGCTGCGCGAGCTGTCCGTGGGGAACGCCGTCTTCACCCCGATCTATCCGCCGACCGGCGTCTCCGTCGCCGCCCTGCTGATCTTCGGCATCGGCTGCTGGCCCGGCATCACCCTCGGCGCCCTCGTCCTCATCCTGACCATCTCACCGCCCGGCCCCGATCTGGTCGGCATCCTCTTCGGCAACACCGCCGCCCCCGTCTGCGCGGCGATCCTGCTGCACTGGGCGCGCTTCCGCCCCGACCTCAGCCGGTTCCGCGACGGCCTCGCCCTGGTGTTCCTCGGCGCGCTGGCCGCCATGACGATCAGCGCGACCGTCGGCGTGGGAATGCTCGTGCTCACGGACAAGCTGGCCGCGGACTCCTTCTGGCCGGTGTGGCTCGCCTGGTGGGTCGGCGACGCGATGGGCGTCCTGCTGGTCACCCCGCTGCTGCTGATGCTGAGCGGGCTGCGCCGGCCGCTGCCCCTGGGCCGATGGCGGGAGGCGACCGCGCTCACCGTCATCGCCTGTGTGCTGGTCCCGCTGGCCACCTACAGCTCGATCAGCCTGCTCTTCCTGGTCTACCCGCTGATCATCTGGGCCGCCCTGCGCTTCCAGCTCGCGGGCGCCGTGCTGTGCGCGCTGTTCACCTCCGTGATGGCCACCATCGCCGCCACGGACGGCAGCGGTGCGTTCCAGGGGCTGAGCCCGGTCGAGATCATGGCCAAGCTCCAGGCGTTCAACGGGACCATGGCGCTCACCGCGCTCCTGATGTCCGCCCTGATCACCGAGCAGCGCAACACACGCCGTTCGGTGGAGCGGGCCTGCCAGGAACTGGTGCAGGTCCTCGAACACCTGACCGCCGGCGATGTTCCGCTGCCCCGGCCGCAGACGGACGCCGACGGGACGGGGGACAGCGACGACACCGGGGGCCGGTCGTCGCCGGCCCCATGAGGCGCGCCGCCGTCCCCTGCTGTCTTCGGTGGTCTCCTCAGTGCGGCCGATGCGGTTCCTGGTCGCCGCCCCGTTCCGCGGAGTCCCTGCTCCGGGAGCTGCGTTCGGCGATGTCGCGGGGCGTGGGTGTGGGCGTCGGCGAGTTGCCGGACGATTCTGCGGCGTGCCGACGCTCCGCCTCGTTGCGACGGTTCGCGTCCCGCTGTTCCTGTCGGCTCTGACGCTGGTCATCACGTGCGTTCATACGGCGCCGAGTACCCCCACCCCGGCCACTGCAACGTCCCTCCCGGCGTGTCGGACGGCCGCCCCGGGGCACTGGGAGACGATGGACGGACCCCGCCAGGGGCGGCGCGGACCGGACCGGAGGGAAGGGCGGCAAGGGCGGAATGGAACAGCGGGTGACCGCGCGGGCCGCGGACACGGAGGACGGCGCCGCCGGTGCGGGACATGAGGCGGCCCCGGCGGACGACACGACCGGCACGGCGCGCGCGACCGGTACGGCGGGTACGACGCCGCCCGCCGGCCGCGAGCCCGGCACCCCGGACCCCCGCCGCCGTGTCCCTCGTACCGACGACCTCCTGCGCGACCCCCGATTGGCCGAGGCCACAGGCCGGCTCGGAGCCGCGGTCGTCAAAGGTGCCGTACGGGAGGCGCAGCAGCGGGCCAGGGACGGGGAGCTCGCGCCCGAACACGTGCCGGACACGGTCCTCGGCCTGCTGCCCGACACCGCGAGCGGACTGCGCCCGGTGCTCAACGCCACCGGGGTGCTGCTCCACACCAACCTCGGCCGCGCCCCGCTGTCGGACGCCGCCCGGCGGGCCGTGACCGAGGCCGCGGGACCCACCGACGTGGAACTGGACCTGGCGACCGGCGCCCGGGCCCGCCGGGGCCGCTCCGCCCTCGCCGCGCTGCGCGCCCGGGTGCCCGCCGCCGGGGACGCCCATGTCGTCAACAACGGCGCCGCCGCCCTCGTCCTCGCCGCCACCGCGCTCGCGGCCGGCAAGGAGATCGTCGTCAGCCGGGGCGAGATGGTGGAGATCGGCGACGGCTTCCGGCTGCCCGACCTGCTCGTCTCCACCGGCGCGCGGCTGCGCGAGGTGGGCACCACGAACCGTACGACCGCCGCCGACTACGCCGAGGTGATCGGCCCGCAGACCGGGTTCGTGCTCAAGGTGCACCCGTCCAACTTCCGCGTCACCGGCTTCACCCGCGCGGCCCAGGCCGGGGAACTCGCCTCGCTGGGCGTCCCGGTCGTCGTGGACATCGGCTCCGGACTGCTCGCCCCGCACCCGGGCCTGCCCGAGGAACCCGACGCCGACACCCAGCTGCGCGCGGGCGCCGCCCTGGTCACCGCGAGCGGCGACAAGCTGCTCGGCGGGCCCCAGTGCGGACTGCTGCTCGGCGACGGCGACCTGGTGCGCGCCCTCGCCCGGCATCCGCTGGCCCGCGCCCTGCGCGTCGACAAGCTGACCCTGGCCGCCCTGGAGGCCACCCTCACCGGACCGCCCACCCCCACCGCCCACGCCCTGACCGCCGACCCGGTCGCCCTCAGGGCCCGCGCCGACCGGCTCGCCGCCGAACTGGGCGCCCACGGGATCGACGCCCGCGCCGTCGGCAGCACCGCCACGGTCGGCGGGGGCCCTGAGGGCGACCGGGTCGGCGGTCAGGGCGTGGG
>NZ_MUNF01000497.1 GCF_002154555.1 Streptomyces murinus | reverse complement strand
GGGCGGGCCCGAACGTGGGAAGTGCGGGGGCGGGAGGGTGAATTCGGGTCCCCGGCGCATGTGGCTCAGCTCACAGGTTCTTCTTCCGCGGACGGGAAATAAGTGGGGACCCTCTCCCCGTTTGGAACTGTGTCCGCCCGAAACGGGGACCCGGTCCCCGGATCATCAGGGCCCACCGGCATCGCACCGACATCGCATCGACCGAACCGACCGAGGAGCACGCAGTGACGACCGCCACCCATCCCGCGCCGCGCAAGGTGACCCGGCCCCGCGCCGACGCCCTGCGCAACCGGGAGCGGATCGTCACCGCCGCCCGGGAGATGTTCACCGAGCACGGCCCGGACGTGCCGCTGGACGAGATCGCCCGCCGGGCCGGCGTCGGCAATGCCACGCTGTACCGCAACTTCCCCGACCGCGACGCCCTCGTCCGCGAGGTCGTCTGCTCCGTGATGGACCGTACGGCCGAGGCGGCCGAAGGGGCCCTCGCGGAGACCGGGGACGCCTTCGCCGCGCTGGAGCACTTCGTGCACGCCTGCGCCGACGAGCGGATCAGCGCGCTGTGCCCGATGGTCTCCAGCACCTTCGACCGGCACCACCCCGACCTGGAGGCCTCCCGCGAGCGCGTCGAGAGCCTCGTGGGGGAGGTCATGGGCCGGGCCGTGACGGCCGGTCAGCTGCGGTCCGACGTCGGGGTGGGCGACCTGATGATCGCGGTGGCCCAGCTGAGCCGGCCCCCGGCCGGCACCGGTTGCCCGCAGGGCGACCGGTTCGTCCACCGCCACCTCCAGCTTCTCCTCGACGGCCTGCGGGCCCCCGCGCGCTCCGTGCTGCCGGGCACCGCCGTCACCGTCGGGGAACTCCGCCAGTGCGGTACGGCCGCATAGTCCGAACCGCTCCCGCCCGCCACACCAGCCGCCTCCGTCGTTCTCGCTCTTGTCGTCCGTTTTCCTGACGCGTTCCGTTCACTGTCGTTTTCTCGTCATTTTTCCGTCACCTGGTCACGAAGCTCCGCACTCGTGAACTCCCGAAGTCCCGAAGTGGGTACCCCCATGTCCGAAGCCCTCAAGGCTCCCCGCATCGCCGCGCCATCCGGCGATGCCAACCGCTGGAAAGCGCTCGTCTTCATCGCGCTCGCCCAGCTGATGGTCGTCCTCGACTCGACCATCGTGAACATCGCCCTGCCCTCGGCCCAGAAGGACCTCGGCATATCCGACGGCAACCGGCAGTGGGTCGTCACGGCCTACGCCCTCGCCTTCGGCGGTCTGCTGCTGTTCGGCGGCCGGATCGCCGACAAGTGGGGCCGCCGGCGCGCCTTCCTCACCGGTCTGATCGGCTTCGCGCTGGCCTCCGCGCTCGGCGGTCTCGCCGTCTCGGGCCCGATGATGTTCGGCGCCCGTGCCCTTCAGGGCGTCTTCGGCGCGCTGCTCGCGCCCGCCGCGCTGTCCCTGCTGGCCGTGATGTTCACGGACGCCAAGGAGCGCGCCAAGGCGTTCGGCATCTACGGCGCCATCGCGGGCGGTGGCGGCGCGGTCGGCCTGATCCTCGGCGGCTTCCTCACCGAGTACCTGGACTGGCGCTGGACCTTCTTCGTGAACGTGCCGTTCGCCATCGTCGCCGCGCTCGGCGCCACCCTGGTCATCCGCGAGCCGGAGGGCGGCCGCAACCGCGCCCCGCTCGACATCCCCGGCGTCCTGCTGTCCACCCTGGGCCTGGTCGCGCTGGTGTACGGCTTCACGCGCGCCGAGTCCGACGGCTGGGGCGACGCCCTGACCATCTCGATGTTCGTGGCGTCCGCGGTGCTGCTGCTGTCGTTCGTGCTGGTCGAGTCCCGGGTCAAGGCCCCGCTGCTGCCGCTGCGCGTGGTCCGCGACCGCAACCGCGGTGGCATCTACCTCTCGCTCGGCCTCGCCATCATCGGCATGTTCGGCCTGTTCCTCTTCCTGACGTACTACCTCCAGATCGTGCAGGGCTACTCCCCGGTCAAGACCGGCTTCGCCTTCCTGCCGATGGTGGCCGGCATGATCACCGGCTCCACCCAGATCGGCGCCCGGCTGATGACCCGGGTGCGGGCCCGGTTCCTGATGGGCCCCGGCTTCCTGGTCGCGGGTCTCGGCATGCTGCTGCTGACCCAGCTGGAGATCGGTTCGTCGTACACCACCCTGCTGCTGCCCGCGATGGTGCTGCTGGGCCTCGGCATGGGTACCGCGTTCATGCCGGCCATGTCCCTGGCCACCACGGGCGTCGAGCCCCGGGACGCCGGTGTGGCCTCCGCGATGGTCAACACCTCGCAGCAGGTGGGCGGCGCGATCGGCACGGCGCTGCTGAACACCATCGCCGCGTCCGCGAAGACGTCGTACCTCAAGGACCACATCGCCGGTGCCACCACCAAGCCGCAGCAGCAGCTGGTGGGGCTCCAGAGCATGGTGCACGGCTACAGCACGGCGATCGCCTTCGCCGTCGGCATCCTGGCCGTCGCCGCGCTGATCGCCTTCACCTTCGTCAACGCCGGCCGTCCGGGCACCACCCCGGTGGCCTCCGGCGCGGGCGCCGAGGACGAGGTGCCGGTGCCGGTGGTGGCCCACTGAGCTCGGGTACTCGGTGAGTCAGGTGAATTAGCGGAGCCAGGGGAGGTCCGCACCCTCCTCGTCCGGCTGCAGGCCCTCGGCGACGATCTCCATGATCTCGCCGAGGGCCTTCTGCTGTTCCGGGCTGAGCCGGTCGAACAGGGCCTGGCGTACGGCGGTCACATGGCCCGGGGCGGTACGGCCGAGCACGGCCGCGCCCTCCTCGGTGAGCACCGCGAACTGACCGCGCTTGTCGGAGGGGCAGTTCTCGCGGCGCACCCAGCCGTTCTTCTCCAGCCGGGCGATCGCGTGCGAGAGCCGGGAGCGGGTGATCTTCGCCTTCATCGCCAGTTCGGTCATCCGCAGCCGGCGCTTGGGTGCCTCGGCGAGCGTGACGAGCAGGCCGTAGTAGATGTGCGGCATGCCCGCGTCGCGTTGCAGCTGCCGGTCGAGGTGGTCCTCCAGCAGGGTGGTGGCGTGCAGGTACGCGCGCCACACGCGCTGTTCCTCGGGGGTGAGCCAGCGGTGCGGTGCGGCGGAGTCCGGTGCCGTGTTCATGGGTCCACTTTACGAAAGGTCTTTTTGAAACTTGAACTAGTTGCGCGTACGGTGTTTCCAGTAGAGCTTGAGAGTTAAAGTATCTGGTCTCGCCGGGACGAGAGGGAGTCGCCGCCATGTCTGTCGCCGCCGCCAAGGAGCGCATGCCCGCCCTCTACCTCAGCCACGGCGCTCCGCCGCTCGCCGACGACCCGGTGTGGCCCGGCCAGCTCGCCGCCTGGGCCGCGACGCTGCCCCGCCCCAAGGCCGTCCTCATGGTCTCCGCCCACTGGGAGGAGGCCCCGCTCGCCCTCGGCGCGATCGAGACCGTCCCCTTGGTCTACGACTTCTGGGGCTTCCCCGAGCACTACTACCGGGTCCGGTACGACGCCCCCGGCGCGCCGGAGCTGGCCGAGTCGGTCCGCAAGCTGCTGCGCGCCCCCGGCACACCCGTCCAGGACATCCCCGACCGCGGCCTGGACCACGGCGCCTACGTCCCGCTCGTCGAGATGTACCCGGACGCCGGCATCCCCGTCCTCCAGGTCTCCATGCCCACCCTCGACCCGGTGCGGCTCATGGAGATCGGCCGCAGGCTCGCCCCGCTGCGCGACGAGGGCGTGCTGATCATCGGCTCCGGCTTCTTCACCCACAACCTCGCCGCCCTGCGCCACCCGGGCGGGGGTGTGCCGAGCTGGTCCGCCGAGTTCGACGACTGGGGTCGGCGCGCGCTCGCGGACCGCGACTGGGACGCCCTCCTCGACTTCCTGGGCAAGGCCCCGGCGGGCCGCTACGCCCATCCGCGCACCGAGCACTTCGCCCCGCTCTTCGTCACCATGGGCGCGGCGGAGGCGGCCGGCGAGCTGGACGCGCAGAAGTCGGTGATCGACGGGTTCTGGATGGGGCTGGCGAAGCGGTCGGTGCAGTTCGGGTAGTCCCGGGGGGCCGGTGGCCGGGGGCCGGTGGCCGGGATTCCCGGGAGGCTAGAGCTCCTTCGCGTACCAGGCCACGTCCCAGTAGCGGCCGAACTTGCGGCCCACCTCGCCGAACGTGCCCAAGTGCCGGAAGCCGAAGCGCGTGTGCAGCCGCACCGACGCCTCGTTCGGCTGGGTGATCCCGGCGTAGGCGCGGTGCAGGTCCTCACCGGACAGGGCCTGGAAGAGGGCGTCGTAGAGCAGCGTGCCGAGGCCGCGCCGGCCGGCGCCGTGGGCGACGTACACCGAGGTCTCCACGGAGGTCGCGTACGCGGGCTTCGGCCGGTGCGGGCCCGAGGTGGCGTACCCGAGGATCCGCTCGGCGCCGGTGTCCGGGTCGCTCTGCGCGGCAACCATCAGGCGGTGCGGGCCGTCTTCCGGGTGGGAGAGCAGCCAGGGCAGGCGCTCACGCGGGGTGAGAGGGACGGTGTCGAACGTGATGGCCGTCTCGCGCACATAGTGGTTGTAGATCTCCGTGAGCGCATCGAGATCCCCCTCGACTCCTGGTCTGACCTGCACCTCTGTGGGCTCGGACACCATCTCGCCTCCCATGCGGCGGAACAGGGTACTGCATGATCAGAAAAATTGAGGGGCGGGTTGGGAATTCTGTCCTGATTCCAGTCGTTGTTTCCATCGGATGCAGGGCACTCAGAGGAGAGTCCGCAAGGACACCCCGGAGAGCCGAGCGTTCAGCAGGACCACCCGCCAGCCCACCATCGCAAGGGAGCACGCATGGCAACCCGTGCCGTCGCCCGTCGTAAGTCCGCCGTCTCCGGCGAGACGGCCGACTCGGCAAGCAGTGTTCGCGCTCATGGCGGCGAGATCGCGGACCGCGACCTGGTCGGCATGTACCTCGACGAGATAGCGCGCACACCGCTGCTCGACGCCGCCAAGGAGGTCGAGCTGTCCCAGACCATCGAGGCGGGTGTGTTCGCGCGACAGGTTCTCGACGGGTTCGAGGACACCACCTCGGACGCCACCCGTGAGGAGCTGGAGTCCCTGGTCGCCGCGGGCGAGCGGGCCAAGGACGTCTTCATCCGTTCCAACCTCCGCCTGGTCGTCGCGGTCGCCCGGCGCTACCCGCGCAGCGGTCTGCCCCTGCTCGACCTGATCCAGGAGGGCAACGCGGGCCTGGTGCGCGCCGTCGAGAAGTTCGACTACCGCAAGGGCTTCAAGTTCTCCACGTACGCCACCTGGTGGATCCGCCAGGCCATCACCCGCTCCATCGCCGACCAGTCGCGCACCATCCGCCTCCCCGTCCACCTGGTGGAGGAGCTGGGCCGCATCCGCCGGGTGCAGCGCGAGTTCAACCGCGAGCACGGCCGTGAGCCGGAGCCCGCGGAGATCGCGGCGGAGCTGGGCTCCACGCCGGAGCGCGTCACCGACGTCCTCGACTGGGCCCGCGACCCGGTCTCACTGAACATGTCGGTGGACGACCAGGGCGAGACCCAGTTCGGCGACCTGCTGGAGGACACCTCCGCGGTCAGCCCCGAGCAGTCCGTGATGACCCTGCTGCGCAGCGAGGAACTGGACGACCTGATCGGCCGCCTGGACCAGCGCACGGCCTCCATCATCAAGATGCGGTACGGCATCGAGGACGGCCGCGAGCGCACCCTGACCGAGGTCGGCAAGGAGCACGGTCTGACCCGCGAGCGCATCCGGCAGATCGAGAAGCACGCCCTGCTGGAGCTGAAGAAGCTGGCGCGGGACACCGGGTTCGACGCGGCGGCGTAAGGGATCCGGGGAGACCGGGAGACCGGGGGCTGGGGGACAGGGAAGCGGCACGGGGCTCAGGGCCGGCGGCATACAGGGCCCTCAGGGCTGGTGGCGCACAGGGCTCTCCCGGCCGGTGACGCAGGGGGCTCTCCGGGCCGGTGACGCAGGGGGGCGGGGGCCGCGTACGCCGGGTGGCGAAAGACGGCGCAAACATGGCGCTCCGGGGCCGCTTCAACCGCCGGGCCCGAGGGAACAACCTTTCCGGGCCCGCCAGCGGGGCCCCGCGAACACCGCACTCCCCACATCGCGTCACCCGCACACCAGCCGAACCAGCTCGTCACAGCCGACACACCGACCCGCACCCGGCCGCCCCACGCACCTTCGGCCGACCCCACGCGAGCCATGTCCCTGCGCACATCCCCCCCGGCGCCGGGACTTCCCAGAGCCGGGCTTCGGCGCCCACCCCCCCCGGGCGCCGGAGCCCGGCTTCTTCTCGCCCCGGACGGGACGGCGGCACCGGCCTCTCCTGGTACGACGGCGGATCGCCTCCCGCCGTGGCGTTCCCCTGCGCGCGGGCGGCCGTCGAGGGGACACTCCAACGGGTTCTCGGGTGCCACGCCCACGGGTTCGAAACGGCATTTCCGCGCCATGCGGCCCGAACTCCCTCGCCTTTCGGGGCTCTTGCGGGCGGAACGGCCCACCGCCCGTTCCCCGCGAGGCGGTTGGCGGCCCGGCGCGGACCGGTGTGCGGTCTTTGCTGCGGGAGCGGCCCGGCCGTGGGACGCTGGGAAGCGGTGCGGCCGTGCGACGCTGGGAAGCGGTGCGGCGGCGAAGCCGGAACGGGACCGCGGCGAAGACGGCAAAGGGCGGCCCACCCCGTACCTGAACCCCGGGGTGAACCGCCGGATGGCAGATTCTGCCACACGGGCATAGCCTGCCGAGATGAGCACCACCCCCCGTCCTACCCCCCGCTCCACCTCCGGCAC
>NZ_MUNF01000496.1 GCF_002154555.1 Streptomyces murinus | reverse complement strand
CCCAGGCGGCTCCCGTCGCCGGCCGGAACGGGCTCGGCGACGGGAGCCGCCTGGGCCACCACCGGGTCCTGGGCCGCCGGCTGCGCCTGCGCCTCCGGCTGGGGCTCCGGCTGCTGCGGGACGCCGGGCACGGCCGGGGCGTCCTGGACGACGGGCTCCACCGGCTGCGGGCCTTGGACCTGCGGGGCGTCCGGGGCGGGGACGGCGGCCACCTCGACGGCCTCGACGGCCTGGGCCTGCTCGACCGGGACGGCCATGGGCTCGACGGGCTGGGCGGACTGAGCGGACTGAGCCGCCTCGGCGGCGACGGGCTCGACGGCGACCGCTTCGACGGCGACGGGCTCGACCGGCTCGATGACCTGCACGGCCTCGACGGCCTCAGCCGTGACCGGCTCGACCTGCTCGACCGGCTCGGCCTGCTCGGCGGCCTCGACGCCAGGAGCCACGGCTTCGGGAACCTGCTGGGCGTCCGGCACCGGGACGGCGACGGGCTCGACCGGCTGGGGCGACTGGGGCTGCTGGACTGCCGCGACCGGCTCGGCCACCTGGACGGGCTCGACGGCGACCGACTCGACGGCGACCGGCTGAACCGCCTCGGCGACCGGCGCGGCGGCACCGGGAACCTGGGCCTCGGGCTGCACGGGCGCGGCGGCCTGCGGCGCACCCTCCACGGGCGCCGCCTCGACGGCCTGCGCCTCCTGGACCGGCTGCGCGGGAACGGCCGCTTCCGCGACCTCGGCCACCTGGACGTCCGGCACCGGCACGCTCTCCGCGCCCTCGGCCACCGCCTGCTGGGAAACCTCGGGTCCCCGCGGAACCTGCGGCGCCCGCACACCGTCCTGACTGTCGACGGGCCGCGGACCGTCGTGGTCCTGTACGACCTGCTCGGGGGCGGGCACGGCGGTCACCTGCGCGGCGACCTCACCGGCGGCCTCCGGCGTCCCGACGAGCGCCGGGTCAACCGTTTCGGCGACCGGCGCCTGAGGCGTTTCCGCGGCGACCGGCTCGGCGACCGCCACGGCCTCCGCACCCGGCACCTCGGGAACGACGACGACCGCGTCCGGAGCCGCACCCGGCGCCTCGGCGTCGGCGGCCACGTCGGCGACCTGCTCCGGCGCCTCGACGGGGACCGGCACGGCCTCCACGGCGGCCACCGGCACACCGATCACCTCGACGGCGACCTGTCCGGTCTCCGCCACGCCCGGCGCCTGGGCGGCGTCCGGGGCGGTCTCCACCGCGCCCGGTGCCTGGCCGATGACCGGCGCGGCCACGGCCGTACCCGCCGGAGCCGCACCCCAGGGGGCCGCGCTCTGCGGGCCCATCTCCCGGAGGGGCTGGGTGTCGAAGTACTCGGGACCGCGGTCGGCGAGGGAGCGGACCGGTCCCGCGGAGGTGTCCGGGATGAGCGGGCCGAGGTGCAGCGGGCGGCGCGGCGCCGAGGTCTCCTGCGCGGACGGCAGGCGGACGCCGCCCAGGTCCACGGAGCCCGTGTCGTGGCCGGAGGCCTCGTGCAGGGTCTCGACCACCGGCTCCGGAGCGGGCGGCGGCACTTCGTTGCCCCATGCGCCCTGGGCGCCCGGCAGCAGCAGGTCTTCGTCCTCGGCGGGGGCCTCGGAGAGGTAGGTGTACGCGCCGTGCGCGGTGACGCCCGGCTGCTCCACCATGCCTGCGCTCTCCGGCTGTCCCTCGCCCGGGACCTGGCCGGTGTCGGTCATGCGTACCCCTCGCCCCATCGGTTAGTGCTCCTACGACCAGCTCACCCGGAACGGCACACCGACCGCCCCATAGTGAAGAACGAGCGTCCGTGCCCAGCGGCACGAACGACCCGCCGGAAAAGGCGACAAAGCCATTCAGTGGCATTGTCCCGGTCGTTACGCCGTCGCGACAGCATGATCCGCGACAGGCCGCTGTGGACTACGCCACGTTGCGCGTCCACGGGTTCGCCGTACCACCCCGACCCAAAACGGGCGTGCGTTCCGGACATTGGCGAACGAAGTTCCGGGCCACCGGTGCGGTACAACGATCGGCCAGCCTACCGCGCGCGGTACGACTACCGGATCACGGGGCGATCGGACAGTACGCCGCTGAGCAGGAACGCGACGTTCCGTTCGGTCTCCCGCCAGGCCCGGGTGTCGAGTTCGACGGACTGGAGCAGGGCACACTCGACGCGGTATCCGTGCTCGGTCAGGTCGCGGCCGACGAGTTCGGCCGCGTCGCGGGTCGCGGCGTGGGCGACGATGCGCTGCGGGCGCCGGTCGGCGACCGCCGAGACCACGGCCGCTCCCCCGCCGCCGACCCGGACCACATCGGGTTCGGGCAGGTCCTCCAGGACATGCGGGGCGCTGCCGTGCACCACCTGGAGCTGGACTCCGTAGCGGCGGGCGGCGGCGTCGGTGCGGGCGCAGGCGGCCGGGTCGCGGTCGACGGCGATGACGGCGGCGCCGGCGCGCGCCGCCTCGACGGCGAACGCGCCGGAGCCGCAGCCGATGTCCCAGACGAGGTCGCCGACCCGGGGCCCGAGGCGGGCGAGTTGGGCGGCGCGCAGCAGCTCGGTCTCGCCCTCGCCGAGCGCGGCGCCGTCGCCGTACGCCTCGTCGGGCTGGACCCAGCCGCGCGGGCCGGTGCCCGGGTCGCGGCCGGCGATCCAGCCGCCGTCCTCCGCCGCGCTCGCCGGGCCGCCGATGACGATGACGACGTTGGGGTCGCGCCAGGTGTGGTCGGGGGCGTTGTCGGAGGTGACGACGGAGACCTGTTCGCGTTCGGTGCCCAGTTCCTCGCAGATGACGAAGGTGCGGTGGACGCCCGCGAGGAGCAGGCCGAGTTCGGCGGGGCCCGCGCCCGGTGAGGTGAGGACGGCCACCTTGGCGTGGGCGCGGCAGACGTTCACGGCCCGGCGCAGGGTGCGCGGGTGGGCGACGACGACCTGGGCGTCGTCCCAGGGCATCCCGGCGCGGGCGAAGGCGGCGGCGACGGAGGAGACGCCGGGGACGACCTCCACCTCCAGGCCGAACTCCGGTGCGCGCAGGGTGCGTACGACGCCGAAGAAGCCGGGGTCGCCGTCGGCGAGCACGACCGCGGTGCCGCGGTGGCCGGCGATACGGCGGGCGGCGAGCGCGACGCTGCCGAGACGGATGCGTTCGGCGAGGGGCGGGACCTCGGGCAGTGCCAGATGGTGGGCCGCGCCCGCCACGAGGGTGGCGGCGCCGAGCGCGGATCGTGCCGCCTCGGTCAGCGGCGAACCGTCCCAGCCGATCACCGTGACCCGGTCGGCCATCGTCGTCCATCTCCAGGTTTTCGCAGGTCGTCAGGGGTACGGGGCCCGTGGGCGGGCTCCGTGAGGGTACCCGGTCGGGCGGCCGTGGGGGATCAGTTCCAGTCGGCGTACGACGTGAAGCCGCCGGTGTCGGCGAGCTGCTCGTCGGCGCCCTCCAGGTCCTCCGGCAGCAGGCTCCACACGATGAAGTCGGTGCGCAGATCGGCCCAGCCGCCGTCCTCGGTGCGTACATGGACTATGCACGCGTTGCGCAGGACGCCCTCGCTGATGCAGCCGATCTTCTGGGCGACCTGCTGGGAGGCGGTGTTGTCGGCGGCGGTGCGCAGTTCGATGCGCTCGAAGCGCTGGTCGCCGAAGAGCCAGCGGGCGGTGGCGAGCGCGGCCTCGGAGGCGTAGCCCTCGCCGCGGGCCCAGGGGGCGACGATGTACGACAGCTCGGTGGCGCGGATGCGCCAGTCGGTGCGGGTCAGCTGGACGACGCCGACCAGGCGCTGGGTGAGGAACTCGGTGACGGCGAGGTCGAGTCCGCGGCCCGCGGCGCGTTCGGCGGGCGCGTGCTGGGTGATCCAGCGGCGGGCGCCGGCCTCGGTGAACGGCTGGGGCACCTCGGTCCAGGCGGCGACCTGCTCGTCGTTCATCATCTCGGCCAGGGCGGGTACGTCGTCCTCGTCGAGGGGGCGCAGCACCAACCGCTCCGTGCTGATGGAGATGTTGGGGAAGGTGCTCGTCATGCGCCGCTCCGTAACCTTCGGAAGTACCTGCTGAACTGCCCAGCATGCAGCATGAAACCACTGAACCGCACGACGGGGTCCACTCCCGGTGAGGGAGCGGACCCCGTGCGTCGCGATGCCGTGCGCTGCCGGTGGCCGGATCAGAAGGACGGGATGACCGAGCCCTGGTACTTGTCCTCGATGAACTTCTTGACCTCGGGCGAGGTGAGGAGCTTGGCGAGCTTCTTGACCCGGGGGTCGTTCTCGTTGCCCTTCTTCACCGCGAGGAAGTTGCCGTAGGGGTTGTTCTTCGCGGACTCCAGGACGAGGGCGTCCTTGGCGGGCTTGAGGCCCGCGGAGATGGCGTAGTTGCCGTTGACGACCGCCGCGTCCACGTCGTCCAGGGAGCGCGGGGTCTGGGCCGCCTCGACCTCCTTGAACTGGAGGTGCTTGGGGTTCTCGGCGATGTCCTCGGGGGTGGCGTCGTTGCCGGCGCCGGACTTGAGGGTGATGAGCCCGTTGTCGGCGAGCAGCTTGAGGGCGCGGCCCTCGTTGACGGCGTCGTTGGGGACGGCGACGGTCGCACCGCTCTTCAGCTCGTCCGCCTTCTTGACCTTGTGGGAGTACAGGCCGAGGGGCTCCAGGTGCACCGTGACGACGGGCACGATGTGGGTGCCGCGCTTCTTGTTGAAGTCGTCCAGGTACGGCTGGTTCTGGAAGTAGTTGGCGTCCACCGAGCCGTCCTCGGTCGCCGTGTTCGGCGTGATGTAGTCGGTGAACTCCTTGACCTGGAGGTCGAGCCCGGCCTTCTTCGCGAGGTTCTTCTCGACGAAGTTCAGGATCTCGGCGTGCGGGACCGGGCTGGCGGCGACGACCAGCGGGCCGCTGTAGTCATGGGAGGCGGAGGACTTGCCGGAGCCGCAGGCGGTCAGCCCGAAGGCGAGGGCTCCGGCGGCGAGGACGGCGGTGGTGAGCTTGGCGGTGTTACGCACGAAAAGTGCCTTTCCTTATGGGTGGTGCGACCCCGGATGAGGGGGTGTGGCGCGGAGCGCCTCGTTGAGGGGTGGTGGTCGGGTGACGGGTGGGCGACGGGGAGTCTCAGGGTGCTGCTAGGCGGCCTTGGTGACCTCGGCCGTGTCCGGCTTCTCGGTCTCCTTGGCCTTCAGCAGCCGCAGCTTGGGCGCGGGGCCCGAGCGGCCGCCGCGGTGGTGCAGGGCGCGGGCCGCGAAGTCGCCGGCGAACTGGATGAGGGAGATGACGACGGCGAGGATGCCGACGGTGATCCACATCAGCTCGGTCTCGAAGCGCTGGTAGCCGTAGCGGACGGCGAGGTCGCCGAGGCCACCGCCGCCGACCGTGCCGGCCATGGCGGAGTAGCCGATGAGGGCGATGACCGTGGTGGTGGTGCTGGCGATCAGGGAGGGCAGGGACTCGGGGACCAGCACCTTGCGGACGATGGTCCAGGTGTTGCCGCCCATGGACTGCACGGCTTCCACCAGCCCGCCGTCCACCTCGCGCACGGCCGTCTCGACCAGCCGGGCGAAGAAGGGGATGCCGCCGATGGCGAGCGGTACGACGGCGGCGGCGGTGCCGATCGTCGTCCCGGTGACCCAGCGGGTGAAGCTCATCAGGGCGACCATCAGGATGATGAACGGCAGCGAGCGGCCGACGTTCACGATCTGGCCGATCACCTTGTTGGCGACGACGTTCTGGAGCAGGCCCCCGCGGTCCGTGAGGACGAGGAGGAGGCCGAGTGGGAGGCCCACGACGATGGCGATCAGGGTGGACCAGAGCACCATGTCGAACGTCTGGGAACACGCGTCCGACAGCAGCGGCCACATCTCGGACCAGGTCACTTGGCACCTTCCTTCACCAGTGCGGCCTCCTGGCCCACGACGTCGATCTGGAGCCCCTGCTCGCGCAGGAAGCCGATGGGCACCACGTTGTCCTCGTAGTGGCCGGGCAGCTCGATGCGCATCCGGCCGATCTGGAGCCCGCCGACGGTGTCGATGGCGGCGCCGAGGATCGAGATGTCGATGTTGTAGGTGCGCGACAGCTGGGAGATGACCGGCTGGGTCGCGGCCTCGCCGTGGAAGGTGACGTCGAGGACGGTGCGCTCGGCGCCGGTGCGCTCGCCGCTCACCGGGAACAGCGCGGCGGCCAGCTGGGAGCCGGGGGTCGCCAGCAGCTCGCTGACCGTGCCGGACTCCACGATCCGGCCCTTCTCCATCAGGGCGGCGGAGTCGCAGATCGACTTGACCACGTCCATCTCATGGGTGATGAGCAGGACGGTGAGGCCGAGCTGCCGGTTCAGGTCGCGCAGCAGCTGGAGGATGGCGCGGGTGGTCTCCGGGTCGAGGGCGCTGGTGGCCTCGTCGGAGAGCAGCACCTTGGGGTCGCCGGCCAGGGCGCGGGCGATGCCGACGCGCTGCTTCTGGCCGCCGGAGAGCTGGGCGGGGTAGGACTTGGCCTTGTCGGCGAGGCCGACCAGGTCCAGCAGTTCCAGCGCCTTGCGGGAACGTTCCTTCCCGGAGGTGCCGAGGATTTCCAGCGGCAGCTCGATGTTGTCCTGCACGGTCCGCGAGGACAGCAGGTTGAAGTGCTGGAAGACCATGCCGATCCGGCTGCGCGCCCGGCGCAGTTCCCGGCCCGCGCGCGGGCCGCGGCCAGCCAGGGCGGTGAGATCCTGCCCGGCGACGGTCACGGTGCCGGAGGTGGGGCGCTCCAGCAGGTTGACGCAGCGGATGAGCGAGGACTTGCCGGCGCCGGACTGGCCGATGACGCCGTAGACCTCGCCCTCGCGGACGTGCAGATCGACGCCGTCGAGGGCGGTGACATCGCGGCCGCGGGAGCGGTAGACCTTGGTCAGGCCCGATGTGGTGATCACAGGATTTCCGTCACTGTCGAGTGCGCGGGCGCGGGTGTGCCCGGGCACGGGTGCGTTGCGTGCGTTCGTGGAGTACGCGGCACGGTTCTCGGGTGGCGGTGAAGCGGAGAGAACGTGGTGTGCGCGGTACGGCCCTCGGGTCCCGCTCGCCCGGGTAGGGGCGCGGGACGGGCCGCGGCTCTCGCTTCGGGGCGCGAGGCTCAGATGGTGCGGGGGCCCTCTAGAAGGCGCACATTCGACACGGACACAGACAAACAGCACCGGGCGTCATGGTCGCCTCGGTCGCAGGGATGCGGCTGTTCGTCGTGGTCATGCGGCCCAGTAAAGCAGAAGCCCGCCGGGGAGCGGTGGCCGCCGTCCGCATAGTGGACAGCGGCGGACACCTCGGGGCGGGCTCAGTCGCGGACGGAGATCTCCACTCCCCCGTCGGTGACCAGTGCGCGCAAGGCCGCGAGGTCGTCCACGACGAGGTCGGCGTCCAGCTCCTCGGCCCGGTGGGTTGTGGCCAACGCCACGGTCCGCATGCCGGCCGCGCGGGCCGCGCGCAGTCCCGCGGGGGCGTCCTCGAAGACCACGCAGTCGGCGGGGTCCGCGCCGAGCTGCCGGGCGGCCAGCAGATAGGGCTCCGGGTCGGGCTTGCCCCGGGTGACGTCGTCGGCGCTGACCAGGCACTTCGGGGTGACACCCACGGCCGTGAGGCGGGCCTCGGCGAGCCGGCGGGTGGCGGAGGTGACCACGGCCCAGCGGTCGGCGGGCAGCGCGTCCAGGAACTCCCGGGTGCCGGGCAGCAGCCGGGCGCCGGACACGTCCGCCACCTCCAGCTGCTCGACCCGGGCGACGGCCTGGGGCACCAGGCGGGCGGGCAGCAGGTCGGCGATGATCCCGGCCGCGGTACGGCCGTGCAGCTCCACCTGTCCGAACTGCTCGGCCGTCACGCCGTACTCCTGGGCCCAGAGCGTCCAGCAGCGCACGACGGAGTCGTAGGAGGAGACCAGGGTGCCGTCGTTGTCGAACAGGAGAGCGTGCGCGTGGATCGTCATGGCCTCGACCCTACGGCGTACGGCGGGGTCGGCGGCGTTGGCCCGATTCCGCCGTAATAAGGTCGAC
This sequence comes from Streptomyces murinus, assembly GCF_002154555.1. Lineage (GTDB taxonomy): Bacteria > Actinomycetota > Actinomycetes > Streptomycetales > Streptomycetaceae > Streptomyces > Streptomyces murinus. The sequence goes on along the minus strand of NZ_MUNF01000496.1, from coordinate 8,569 downwards.
CGCATGCTCACTGTCCTGACGCTGGTGACCGGGGTCGCCGCGCTGCTGCTCGCCGCGTGGTGCGGCTGGGCCGCCTATCGTGACCAGCCGACGAAGGACTGGCACTTCATCGGTATGGCCGTGGTGTCGCTGCTGGGCGTGATCCAGCTGGTGATCGGGATCGTGCAGCTGGCACGGGGCGAGAAGCCGGAGCAGGGGACCGCGATCTTCGTGGCGTATCTGCTGGGCGCGTTCGCGTGTGTGCCGGCCGCGGGGTTCATGTCGCTGGCCGAGCGGACCCGGTGGGGTTCGGTGACGGCCGCGGCGGGCGGCGTGGTGCTGGCCGTGCTTCAGGTCCGGCTCTTTGACATCTGGGGAGGCTGAGGATGACGACGGTCGAGGAGAAGCCGGCCCGGTTGATCAGCGGGCCGGGAATGCTGCTCGTGTGGTTCTACGGCGTGATGGTCGTCGGCGCGGTGTCGCGTTCCGTCTACCAGATCGCGACGGACTTCGGACGGGCGCCGCTCGCGTACGCGCTGTCCGCGGTCGCCGGGCTGATCTACGCGTTCATCACCTACACCTTGGTGCGGGGCGGGGACGTGGCCCGGCGGGCGGCGCTGCTGTGCTGCGGGGTCGAGTTGGCGGGTGTGCTGCTGGTCGGCACGTGGACGGTGGTCGATCCCTCGGCGTTCCCCGACTCCACGGTGTGGTCCGACTACGGGATGGGCTACGTGTTCATTCCCGTGCTGCTGCCCGTCTCCGCGATGTACTGGCTGCGGAAGGCGCGGTCGCAGGGGGCCGGCTGAGCCGCGTGGGCGGGGGCGCGCCCCTCACGCCGTAGCCACATAAGTGGCCGCCGGCTTCTCCAGCACGATCAGGTCCACCCCGTCCGTTCCCTTCGCCCTGCCCACCGGCTCGTAGCCGACGCGGCGGTAGAGACGCAGGTTGCCCTCGCTGCGGTGGCCGGTCTGAAGGCGGAAGAGGGTGGCGCCGCGCGCGCCGGCCAGGTCGGCCTCGGCGGCGCGCAGCAGCCGGGCGCCGATGCCATGGCCCTGGAGGCGGGGGTGGACGCACAGGCGGGCGATCGCGGCCGAGCCGTCCTCGGTGATCCTGCCGCGTACGGCGCCGATCACCTCGTCGCCGAGCCGGGCGACGAAGACGCAGTCGACGCCGATCTCGCGGCGGACGGCGTCGAGGGTCTCGACGAGCGGGTCGATGCGGTAGTTGCCGTACAGCTGCGCCTCGCTCTGGAAGCACAGGTACTGGAGGCGGAAGATCTCCTCCGCGTCCTGTTCGGTCGCCACCGAGATGGTCACGCTCATGCCCATGTGCGCATGCCTCCCGCTCACCTGATCATCTGTCGTCCCCCACACTCCTATCCCCGCGCTCGACGGGAGGCAACCTTCGTCGCGCGGGGACACCCTGTGACATAGCCAACTCTCCGCGATCTCCCGGCGGACCGGGGCCTTACGGGAGATCGCGGGGGCGGCGGCACGGCGACAGACGCGCGGGTCAGCCCAGGAAGTCGGCGCGGGCCAGGACGCCGGTGTCGGCGTTGTCGGTGAAGACGCCGTCGATGCCGGTCGCGAAGTACGCCTTGAAGGCGCCGAACGGGTCGCCGTAGCCGTCGGCCGCGCCGCCCTTGCGGAACTCGGTGGGCAGGAAGGGGTTCTCGTTGCGCATGGTGTAGGGGTGCAGGATCAGGCCGACCCGGTGCGCGTCGGAGACCAGGGTGGAGGGCTCGGCGAGGGAGCCGTCCGCCTTCTTGGGGATGACGAGATCCAGGGTGGGGCCGATGCCCTGGGCGTAACCGGCGATCTCCCGCAGGCCCTTGGGGGTGATCAGGTCGGCGACCGTGCGCGGGTCGCCCGCCGCCACGAAGTCGAAGGGGCGGCTGTCGGCCGTGGACAGCAGCACCACGAGCGGGTTGTCGACCAGCTGGTTCAGCCGCTGGATGCTGGTGGGCTCGAACGACTGGAGGATCACCGGGGAGTTGCGGGTGTCCTTGCCGTGCTTGCGCAGCAGCTTGGCCACCCGCTCCTCCAGGGCGAGGCCCAGCTTGCGGAAGTAGGTGGGGTGCTTGGTCTCGGGGTAGATCCAGACCTGCTTGCCGCGCTTGCGGGTCTGCTCGTCCTGCCACTTCAGGACTTCCTCGAAGGTGGGGATCTCCCAGCGGCCGTTGTAGAGCTTGTTGTGCGGCCGGTTGTCCGGGATGCGCTCGATCGCGCGCAGCGTCTTCAGCTCGGCGAGGGTGAAGTCCTCGGTGAACCAGCCGGTGGTGGGGACGCCGTCGAGCACCTTGGTGGTCTTGCGGCCGGCGAACTCGGGGTGGTCCGCGACATCGGTGGTGCCGCCGATCTCCGGTTCGTGCCGGCAGACCAGATGGCCGTCCTTGGTGGGGCACAGGTCGCCGGCCTCGACGATGTCGGCGCCGAGGTCGAGGGCCAGCTCGTAGGAGCCGAAGGTGTGCTCGGGGCGGTAGCCGCTGGCGCCGCGGTGGCCGACGATGGCCGGCACCGGCAGGCCCTTGAGCCCGCGCGCGGTGCGCTTGGCCGCCGTGGCCTCGGCGGCCCGGGCGGTGCCGGACAGTCCGAGGACCGCGCCGCTCGCGCCCAGCATCGCGGCGCCGAGGAGCGCCCGCCGTCCCGTGACCTGCGTCTGTGGCTGCGTCTCGTTCGTACGCTCGGTTCCCATGGCGGCCTCCTGCCGTCTTCTGTCTTCTTCGCTCATCAGTCCGATGCTCACCAGTCCGGGAGATCGTAGGGGGGCGCATATGACAGAAGGGCGGCTTCGCGTCGAACTCGCGGGTGCCGGCGTATGGCCCGTACGTGCGGGCAGGTGACGGGGTGTCGGGGACGGGGACGAGGCGAGCGATGTCCGTCACATCGACACAAGGGCGTTACACGCCGTCCGCGACACGTCACCGCAGGTAAACCCATGTCAACACTTCGTAAGACCTCGGTGAACCGCCCGTCCCCGATGTGCGTTCGCGGCGAAGCCGCGAGTAATGTCCTCACCTGCACAGACCCACTTCGCACAGATTCATACCGCCCCCTGACATCGGAGGACCCGTTGTCCCGCTTCCGCCTCATCAAGGCAGTGCTCGGACCGATCATGCGCCTGATGTTCCGCCCACAGGTGGAGGGCATGGAGAACATCCCGGGGGACGGGCCGGTGATTCTGGCCGGAAATCACCTCACCTTCATCGACTCGATCGTGCTTCCGGTCGTCACGAAGCGTCAGGTGCTCTTCATCGGCAAGGACGAGTACGTCACCGGCAAGGGCTTCAAGGGCCGGCTGATGGCGTGGTTCTTCACCGGGGTCGGCATGATCCCGGTGGACCGGGACGGCGCGAACGGCGGGGTGGCGGCGCTGATGACGGGGCGCCGGGTCCTGGAGGAGGGCAAGGTCTTCGGGATCTACCCGGAGGGCACCCGCTCCCCCGACGGCCGCCTGTACCGGGGGCGTACGGGCATCGCCCGGCTGACCCTGATGACCGGCGCGCCGGTGGTGCCGTTCGCCATGATCGGCACCGACAAGCTCCAGCCGGGCGGCAACGGCATGCCGCGGCCCGGCAAGGTCACCGTCCGGTTCGGCCCGGCGATGGAGTTCTCCCGCTACGACGGCATGGACCGCGACCGCTATGTGCTGCGCGCCGTCACCGACTCCGTGATGGCCGAGGTCATGCGGCTGTCCGGGCAGGAGTACGTGGACATGTACGCCACCAAGGCGAAGGCCGCCTGAGTCCCACGCAGCAGATGGTCGCGGGCCGTTCCGGTTGTACCGGGACGGCCCGCGTTCGTCCGTCTGCCGGTGTGAATCTGCCCTGAGGCAGGGTCATTCGGCCTACGCCCCCGAGCGCATGATCCACAGAACATGTCTTATTCAGACATGGATACACCTTCGCGGCGAACCCTCCTCCGTGTCCCGATCGCAGCCGTCGGCGCGGGTTTCCTGGCGGCCTGCGGCTCCGGTTCGGAGTCCGAGACCCGCTCCGGTCCGCACCACCCGGACACCGGTCCCCTCGGGGCGGGCATCGAGGGGAACTTCGTACCGGCGGGGCCCAAGGGGTACGTCAACCCGTCGGACCCGGAGGTGCTCGCCGCCGAACGCAAACGCGGGGCGGGGCGCGTGCGCACGTATCAGTTCACCGCCGCGGAGACCAAGCTCGACCTGGGCGGGCGCTCGGTGCGCACCTGGGCGTACAACGACACGGTGCCGGGGCCGCTGGTCCGGGTGACCGCGGGCGATGTCCTCGATCTGACGCTCGCCAACCGGCTGCCGACCACCACCACCCTGCACTCCCACGGGGTGCGGCTGCGCTGCGACATGGACGGCGTCCCGGATCTGACGCAGCGCCCGATCCCGGCCGGCACGGACTTCCGCTACCGGTTCACCGTGAAGCACCCCGGCACGTATCTGCTCCACTCCCACGTCGGGATGCAGCCGGACCGCGCGCTGTACGCGCCGCTGGTCGTGGACGATCCCAAGGAGACGCTCGCCTACGACAAGGAGTGGGTCGTCGTCCTGGACGACTGGCTCGACGGCGTGGACGGCTCCACCCCCGACAGCGTGCTCGAACAACTCAAGCCGGGCGGCTCCGGGATGGCCGGCATGGGCATGGGTCCGGAGCACCCGCACGCGAGCGGGAGCCCCTCCCCGGGCCCGAGCGGATCGGCCAAGGCGAAGCCGGCACCGTCCGCGAAGGCCGGGGGCGGCCCCGACCGGGTGCTGCACGACTCCCACAGCCGGATGCTGGACGGCGACGGCGGCAGTGTCGACTACCCGTACTACCTCGCCAACGGGCGGCTGCCGCACCACCCCCAGGAGTTCCGCTGCCGTCCCGGCGACCGCATCCGGGTGCGCTTCGTCAACGCGGGCTCGGAGACGGCCTTCCGGGTCTCGCTCGGCGGCCACGCCATGACGGTCACCCACACCGACGGCTACCCGGTGCGGCACAAGGAGACCGACGCGCTGCTCATCGGGATGTCCGAGCGGTACGACGTGCTGGTGACCGCCAAGGACGGCTGCTTCCCGCTGGTCGCGCTGGCCGAGGGCAAGAAGGGCAACGCGCTCGCCGTCCTGCGCACCGACAAGGGCAAGAACCTTCCGGCGCCGAATGTCCGCCCCGATGAACTGGACGGCGAGTGCGTGCCCGCGCGGCGGCTGAGGCCGGCCGACTCGGTGGCGCTGCCCGAGCGGCACCCGGACCGCCAGATGCGCATCAAGATCACCGGCAGCATGCAGAAGTTCGACTGGGGCTTCGACCACAAGCCGTACGACGTCCGTCAGCGGCACGAGATCCACGCCGGCGAGCGGGTGCGGCTGACCCTCATCAACGCGACGGACATGTGGCACCCCATGCATGTGCACGGGCACACCTTCGCGATGACGGGCCTGGACGCGGTGGGCGCACGCAAGGACACGGCCCTGGTGCTGCCGCACCGCAAGCTGGTGGTGGAGTTCGACGCGGACAACCCCGGGCTGTGGATGGTGCACTGCCACAACCAGTACCACTCGGAGAGCGGGATGATGACGGTGCTCGGCTACAAGCGGTGAGGGGCCGCCGGGTGCGGCCCGCTCACCCGGCGTTCTCCAGCCGCTGCCCCTTCAGCAGGAACCACGCCGCGACCGCCGTGCCCAGCAGGACCGCCGCGCCCGCGCCGGAGGCCAGGTGGAGGCCGTGGACGAAGGCGTCGCGGGCCGCGGCCAGCAGGGACTCGGCGGTCTGCGGCGGCAGGTCGGTCGATGCCTGCACGGCGGCGCCCAGGGAGTCATGGGCGCCCGGCGGGGTGCCGGCCGGGCCGTGGAAGCCGCTGTAGACGGCGGTCACGATGGAGCCGAGGAGGGCGATGCCCAGGGCGGCGCCCAGTTCGTAGGCCGTCTCGGAGACCGCGGAGGCGGCGCCCGCCTGCTCCTTGGGGACGCTGGAGAGGATGACGTCGGCGGTGACCGTGAAGGACAGGCCCGCGCCGACACCCACCACCAGCAGGGCGGCGCCGAGCACCGGATAGCCCGTGCTCTGGCCGAGGCAGGTCAGCACGGCCAGGGACAGACCGACCGCGGCGAGACCGGCCGAGACCACCGAGCGCACCGAGAAGCGCCGGGCGGCGCTGCCCGCGGCCAGTCCGGCCACCACCGCGCCCACGGCGGCGGGCAGTTCGGCCAGACCCGCCTCGAACGGGCGCCTGCCCTGGACGAGTTGGAGGTACTGGGAGAGGAAGAAGACCAGGCCGGACATGCCGAGCACGGTCAGCAGGTCGGCGAGGACCGCGCCGCTGAAGCCGCGGTGCCGGAACAGCCGCATGTCCAGCAGCGGGGCCGGCATGGTCAGCTGGCGGTGTACGAAGCCGTACAGCGCGCCCGCGCCCAGCAGACCCGCGGCGAGCGTGGGCCAGGAGAAGCCGTGGGTGGCCGCCTCCTTGACGGCGTAGACCACGCCGATCATGCCGATGAGCGACAGCAGCACACTGGCCAGGTCCCAGGGGCCCGGGTTGGGATTGCGGGACTCGGGCAGGGTGCGGATGCCGACCAGGACGAGGACCGCCATCACCGGCAGGTTGATCAGGAAGACCGAGCCCCACCAGAAGTGCTCCAGCAGGAAGCCGCCGACGATGGGACCGACCGCCGTACCGGCCGAGGCGGTCGCGCCCCAGATGCCGACGGCGAGGCTGCGCTCGCGCGGGTCGTGGAAGAGATTACGGATCAGGGCGAGGGTGGCCGGCATCAGGGTCGCGCCCGCGACACCGAGCAGTGCCCGCGCCAGGATCATCAACTCCGGTGACGAGGCGTAGGCGTTGAGCACGGATATCGCGCCGAACGCGGTGGCGCCGCAGAGCAGGATCCGCTTGCGGCCGATGCGGTCGCCGAGGCTGCCCATGGAGACCAGCAGGCCGGCGATGACGAAGGAGTAGACGTCACCGATCCACAGCAGCTGGGTGCCGGAGGGGTGCAGGTCCTCGCTGATGTAGGGGGTCGCCAGGCCGAGGACGGTGGCGTCGACGGCCACCAGCAGCACGGCAAGGACGAGCACGCAGAGCGCGAGCCAGCGGCCCGGACGCTTCTCCGCCTCCGTCACGCTTGCCGGCTGCACGGTGCTGGTCATGATTCCTCTCTCCGTAGAGCGCCGCCGAGCAGGAGTTCGGCGACCATGGTCGGGAAGTCGCGGGCGGCCACACGGCCGTCCATGGTGGCCCAGGCGCAGGAGGCGGTCAGGCCGTACAGGGCCTCGGTGAGCCAGACGGGTGTCAGGTCGATACGGAACTCGCCGTCCTGCTGTCCGCGCTGGAACAGGGCGCCGATCCGGCTGTCGAGCCGCTGCCAGCCGTCGTTCTGCCGCTCGCCCTCCCACAGCTGGCTCTCGCCGTACAGGAAGGCGAGCAGTCCCGCGGCCGGCTGGATCTCACGGACCAGCCGGCGTACGCCGTCGGTCGCGGTGCCCTCCTCCGGGCGGGCCCGGTCCAGCGCCGCCTCGCACTCGGCGATGCCGAGCGCCTCCAGCGCCCGTACCAGCGCGTCGCGGCCGGCGAAGTGCCGGTGCAGCGTCGCCCGGCTGATCCCGGCGGCCTTGGCGACCTCGTCCATGGTCGCGGTGGATTTGCGGGTCAGCAGGGCGGCGGCGCTGCGCAGTACATGGTCACGGTCCAAGGCCATGAGACAAGAGTAACCCACGTGAGACACTGATGTCTCATTGCGGGCATGCGCGACTCATCGCCGCTGGTCAGCGAGGGGTCAGCGGGAGTCGTGGATCAGCGGGGGCCCTGGATCAGCGAGGTTTCCTCGATCAGTGCCAGGGCAGCTGTCCGCGCCGCTCCCAGTACACGCCCGGCTCCTCCGTGAGCGTGGCGAGGCGGGTCATCCGGTCCGCGTCCAGGTCGACGGCGGGCGCGTGCAGGTTGGAGGAGAGCTGGGTGAGGGTCGCGGCGCCGGAGAGGACGACGCCCACCCAGGGCCGGCGCAGGATCCAGGCGAGGGCGACGGCGTCGGGGCCGAGCCCCTCCTCGGCGGCGATCGACTTCAGCACCTCGGGGGCGTTCGGGTCGGCGAGCCGGCCGTTGGCCATGCCCTCCTTGACGATCACGGTCAGCCCGGCGTCATGGGCCTCGGCGAGGGCGGGCTCGGCCGAGTGCTCCAGGATGTTGAACGTCGACTGGACGGTACGGAAGAGCGGCTCGCCGTCGACCGTCACCGCGAGGGCGGCGCGGACGGTGTCCGCCTGCCGGGGCCCGCTGGTGGAGAAGCCGATGGTCAGTCCTTCGGCGGCGGCCTCCGCGAGCCGCGCGTGGAGTTCCTTGTCGGTGAGGGCGGGGCTGTCCGGGGTGAGCGAGTGGATCTGGTAGAGGTCGAGCCGGTCGCCGAGCAGGGCGTCGGACTCGGCGCGCTGACGCTCGTACGTCGTCAGGCTGTGGTCCTTGACCTCGTGCCGCTCGGCGTCGGTGGACCAGTCGGCGGTGTAGGTGTAGCCCCACTTGCTGCCGATGACCACGTCGTCGATGCCGGGGTTCGCCGCCAGCCACTGGGCGAGGAACTCCTCCGAACGGCCGTAGGAGCGGGCCACGTCGAAGTAGCGGACGCCCTGCGCGTAGGCGGC
>NZ_MUNF01000495.1 GCF_002154555.1 Streptomyces murinus | reverse complement strand
GCACCCACCCCCGCCGTGGACACCCCCGCCGTGGACACCACCACCGAGGACGCGCCCGGCACCTGGCTCGCGGTGCACGTCTTCTACGCGGCCAGCCCCCGCCCGCTGCTCCTCCAGTGCGTCGAACCCCTGGTGCGCCGGCTCACCGAAGAGGGGCTGATCACCGGCTGGTTCTTCATCAACTACTGGCTGGAGGGCCCCCATCTGCGGCTGCGCCTGAAACCGGCCCGCGCCGCCGACGCCGACACCGTCCGGGACCGCACCCACGCCGCCCTCGACGCCTTTCTGCGCGAACGCCCCGCCCTCTACGAGGTCAAGGCGGGCTTCTTCGCCGAGCTGTACGAGACCCTGTTCACCCTGGAGTACAGCGAGGAGGAGCGCGCCCAATTCATCGGCCCCGACGGGCGGATGAAGCTACGCCCCAACAACAGCTTCGAGGACCGCGACTACGAGCCCGAGTACGGCAAGTACGGCGGGCCCGCCGGCATCGCGCTCGCCGAATGGCACTTCCAGCACTCCAGCGACCTCGTCATCGAGGCCACCCGCACCATGAACCTCCATCTGCGCACGGTGCTCCTCGGCCTGTCCGCCCAGCTGATGATGGTCGTCTCCGGCACCTTCCTCGCCGACGACGAGGCCCTGCTGACCTTCCTCGACCGCTACCACGGCTTCTGGAACAACGCGTTCAGCACCACCAACTACACCACCGACAAGGGCTACGAGCGGGCGTACGCCGCCATGGGCGACCGGCTGCCCGAACGCTTCAGGCACATCCGCGAGGCGGTCGCCCGCGGCGAACTGGAACGGCTCCCGGCCTTCCTGCGCGGCTGGGCCGAGCACTGCGCCGAACTCCGCGACCGCGCGGCGCGCTCGGCACACCGGGGCGACCTGGTTTTCCGCTCCTTCGACGGCACCCGCGACATCCACGCCACCGACCCGGCGCACGCCCTGCCGATGCTCCTGTCGCCCTATATGCACATGACCAACAACCGGCTGGGTATCACCGTCCGGGACGAGGCGTTCCTCTCCTACGTCCTCGCCCGCGCCCTGCGCGACGGCGCACCGGAGGACACCAGATGACCACCGACGCCTTCCTGGCCGCCCGGCCGCGGGTGCGCCCCGACCNNCGCGGCCCGACCCGCATCCATCTGCTGAAGGACCCGCGCACCGGACGCCGCCTGGAGGTCGGCGCCAAGGAGCACTTCATCATCACCCGCCTGGACGGCACCCGGTCCCTGGAGGAGATCGGGCAGGCCTACTCGGGCGCGTTCGGCACCCGGCTCGGCGAGGCCCAGTGGGGGCAGATGCTGCGGCTGCTGGGCACCCGGGGCCTCCTCGACGGCGGCCCC
>NZ_MUNF01000494.1 GCF_002154555.1 Streptomyces murinus | reverse complement strand
GAGACGATCCCCGTGGAGATATCCGGGGTGACCCGCTTCGTGCAGCGCTCCGAGGTACGGCATGTGGAGGCGTGCGGCGACTACGTGCGCCTGCACCTCGCGTCCGGGAGCTGTCTGCTGCGGGCCCCGCTGTCCAGCCTGGAGGAGCAGTGGCAGGACGCCGGATTCGTCCGGGTGCACCGCCGCTATCTCGTCGCCACCGGCCATATCGAGGAACTGCTCGCCGACTCCGGGCGGTTGTCGGTGCGGGTGGCGGGCACCGTGCTCCCGGTCAGCCGCCGCAGCAGCCGCCGGCTGCGCGAACTGATGCTGCCCGCGTCCGGCCTCGCGCGCGGCGGACGGGCCGCCCATGGGTGACCCGTCCCGGCGCGTGAGCGTCAGCCACCCCCGCACCCGTGCCGCCCGGCCCGGTCGGCGGGACGCGGCGGTGCGCGACGTACACGAGCAGACCCCGCTCGGCGAGGTGTACATGAAGGCGCTGATGCGCACCCAGCTGCGGCTGGGCCTGCTGGTCTGCGCCGCGGTCTGTCTGCCGCTGGCCGCCCTGCCGCTGCTGCTCGGGCGGGTACCGGTGCCGCACTGGGCGCGGTTGTGGGGCGCAGGGCTGCCCTGGCTGGTCCTGGGCCCGCCCGTCTACGCGCTGCTGGTCGCGGCCGGGATCTGCTACGTCCGCCGGGCCGAGCGCAACGAACGCGACTTCGACGAACACGTGCGCCGCTCATGAACGCCCGCCGGGAAACCTGTCCGCCGCTCACGAACACCCGCCGATGAACGCGCCCGCGAACCTGACGGCCGTCCTCCTCGTCGTCGCCGTGACCGTGGGCATCGGCGGCTACGGCCTGCGGTCCCGTTCCACCCCGGACTTCTACGTCGCCTCCCGCACCGTCTCACCGCTGCGCAACGCGGCCGCCGTGAGCGGCGAGTACGTCTCGGCCGCCTCCTACCTGGGCATCGCCGGGCTGCTGGCGACGTACGGCAGCACCATGCTCTGGTACGGCATCGGCTACACCGCCGGCTATCTGGTGCTGCTCGTCCTGGTGGCCGCCCCGCTGCGCCGCTCGGGGGCCTACACCGTCTCCGACTTCGCCGAGGCACGCCTCGGCTCGATGGCGGTGCGGCGGACCGCCACCGTGTTCGTCGTACTCATCGGACTGCTCTACCAGGTGCCCCAACTGGTGGGCGCGGGACTCGCGTTGCACACGGCACTGGGCGCGCCCGCCTGGTCGGGGACCGTGCTGGTGGCCGCCGTGGTGCTGGTGAGCGTGATCACCGGGGGGATGCGCAGCGTCACGCTCGTCCAGTCCGTGCAGTACTGGCTGAAGCTGACCGCACTCGCCGTCCCGGCGCTCGCGCTGCTGCTGGTCTGGCGCGGCGTCTGGCATCCGGCCGGCAGCCCCTCCCCCCTGCCTGTGGCGCACGCGGCGGGCGGGCACGACGGCGGGCAGGGGCTCTACGGCGTCTACTCGCTGATGGTGGCCCTCTTCCTCGGCACGATGGGCCTGCCGCACGTCACCGCCCGCTTCTACACCAACCCCGACGGCCGCGCGGCCCGCCGTACGACGGTGGGCGTCCTCGGCCTGCTCGGCGTCTTCTATCTGCTGCCCGAGGTGTACGGCGGTCTCGGCCGGCTCTACGCCCCGGGCCCGGCCGCGGCGGACCGGGCGGCGGACACCGAGGTACTGCTGCTGCCCGGGCGCCTGGTGCCGGGCACCACGGGCCAGTTACTGACGGCGCTGGTGGTCGCGGGCGCCTTCGCCGCATTCCTGTCGACCTGTTCGGGGCTGGCCCTGTCCGTGGCCGCCGTACTGTCGCAGGATCTGTTCGGCGGGGACGTACGGGGATTCCGCCGGGCCGCCGCGCCCGCCGTCCTGGTGCCCTGTGCGATCGCGCTGCTGCTGTCGGGGAGCGGTATGTCCGTCGCCCACGAGGTCGGCCTGATCTTCTCCGTCGCCGCCTCCACGTTCTGTCCGCTGCTGGTGCTGGGCATCTGGTGGCGGCGGCTGACCGCGGCCGGGGCCGTCGCCGGGATGCTGGTCGGCGGCGGGCTGTCCGCGGCGGCGCTGACCCTCACGTTGCTCGGGGTGGGCGGCACCGGCTGGGCGGGGGCCCTGCTCGCCGAACCCGCGGCCTGGAGCGTGCCGGCCGCCTTCCTGACCATGGTGGGCGGCTCCCTGCTCACGCCCGGCCGGGTGCCCGCGACGGCCTCCGTGATGCTGGCCCGGCTGCACCTTCCGGAGGCACTCGCTGCGGGCCCTGGCGACCGCTCGGCGGCGGACGGCGACCGTTCGTCCGCCGTCCCCGCCCGTTCGTCGCGCGACGGCCACCACTGATCGACAAGTCCCGTACGGGGGCTCCCCGGCGGGGCGGGTGTGCCGCACAGTAACCGACCAGAGAAAGGCACCGGCAAGGGACGGCCGGCCGCGCTTCCCGACCGGGAGCGGCAGCCGAACCCGCCCTGTCCGTCCGCGCACTCGCGCCCGGACCGAAACCCGCAGCCCGACGCGCACCGCCCCCGCGGTCCGCCGTGTCTGCGTCCGCACCGCCTCGCTCCCGGACCGCTGTCCGAGCCCTCTTCTACCCAAGGACCGCACCATGAACGACACCCAGACGCCCGCCGCCGACGAGCGGACCCCGGCGAGCCCCGCGGCCCGTACGCAGATCGCCGACCCCGGTCCCCTGGGCCTGGCGGCCTTCGCCCTCACCACCTTCGTGCTCTCCGTCTTCAACGCCGGTCTGATCAAGGACGGCGCGCTGGAGGCCGTGGTGCTGCCGCTCGCCCTCTGGTACGGCGGTATCGCCCAAGTGCTCGCCGGTATGTGGGAGTTCCGCAAGAACAACACCTTCGGCGCCGTGGCCTTCACCTCGTACGGCAGCTTCTGGCTCTCCTTCGCGGCCTACGTCCAGTTCGTCGCCCCGAAGCTCCCGGCGGCCCACGCCCACCAGGCCACCGGCCTGTTCCTGCTCGCCTGGGCCGTCTTCACCCTCTACATGACGATCGTCGCCACCCGGATCAACGGTGTCCTGCTCGCGGTGTTCACGGTGCTGTCGCTGACCTTCGTGCTGCTCGCCGCCGGAGCACTCGGGCAGAGCACTGGCGTCTCGCACGCCGGCGGCTGGGCGGGGCTGCTCACCGCGGTGCTGGCCTGGTACGGCTCGTTCGCCGGCGTGGCCAACGCCACCTGGAAGGACAAGTCCCTGCCGACCTGGCCGCTCGCGGGCTGAGTCCGCCACCGCCGCCCACCCGATCGACGACGACGGAGTCCTGATGAGTGACATGAGCCTGGCCAACCTGCTGAAGGAAGAACGCAGGTTCGCGCCCCCCGCCGACCTGGCCGCACACGCCAACGTCACGGCGGAGGCGTACGAGCAGGCCAGGGCTGACCGGCTCGGCTTCTGGGCCGCGCAGGCCCGCCGGCTGACCTGGGCCACAGAACCGACCGAGACGCTGGACTGGTCGAACCCCCCCTTCGCGAAGTGGTTCAAGGACGGCACCCTCAACGTCGCCCACAACTGCGTCGACCGGCACGTCGAGGCCGGCCACGGCGACCGCATCGCCATCCACTTCGAGGGCGAGCCCGGCGACAGCCGCGCCATCACCTACGCCGAACTCAAGGACGAGGTCTCCCGCGCCGCCAACGCCCTCCTCCACCTCGGCGTCCGCAAGGGCGACCGCGTCGCCGTCTACATGCCGATGATCCCCGAGACCGCCATCGCCATGCTCGCCTGCGCCCGCATCGGCGCCGCCCACTCCGTCGTCTTCGGCGGCTTCTCCGCCGACGCGCTCGCCACCCGCATCAAGGACGCCGACGCCAAGGTCGTCATCACCAGCGACGGCGGCTACCGCCGCGGCAAGCCCTCCGCCCTCAAACCCGCCGTCGACGAAGCCGCCGAAAAAGCCGGCACCGTCGAACACGTCCTCGTCGTGCGCCGCACCGGCCAGGACGTCGCCTGGAACGACACCCGCGACATCTGGTGGCACGACCTCGTCGCCGCCCAGCCCACCGAACACACCCCCGAGGCCTTCGACGCCGAACACCCCCTGTTCATCCTCTACACCTCCGGCACCACCGGAAAACCCAAGGGGATCCTGCACACCTCCGGCGGCTACCTCACCCAGACCGCCTACACCCACTGGGCCGTCTTCGACCTCAAACCCGAGACCGACGTCTTCTGGTGCACCGCCGACGTCGGCTGGGTCACCGGCCACTCCTACATCGTCTACGGCCCCCTCGCCAACGGCGCCACCCAGGTCATGTACGAAGGCACCCCCGACACCCCCCACCAGGGCCGCTTCTGGGAGATCATCCAGAAATACAAGGTCTCCCTCCTCTACACCGCCCCCACCGCCATCCGCACCTTCATGAAATGGGGAGACGACATCCCCGCCAAGTACGACCTCTCCAGCCTGCGCATCCTCGGCTCGGTCGGCGAACCCATCAACCCCGAAGCCTGGATCTGGTACCGCAAACACATCGGCGCCGACCGCACCCCGGTCGTGGACACCTGGTGGCAGACCGAGACCGGCGCCATGATGATCTCCCCCCTGCCCGGCGTCACCGAGGCCAAGCCCGGCTCCGCACAACGCCCCCTGCCCGGCATCAGCGCCACCGTCGTCGACGACGAGGCCCGTGAGGTCCCCGACGGCGCAGGCGGCTACCTCGTCCTCACGGAGCCGTGGCCCTCCATGCTGCGCACGATCTGGGGCGACGACCAGCGCTTCAAGGACACCTACTGGACCCGCTTCGAAGGCAAGTACTTCGCCGGCGACGGCGCCAAGAAGGACGACGACGGCGACATCTGGCTCCTCGGCCGCGTCGACGACGTCATGCTGGTGTCCGGCCACAACATCTCCACCACCGAGGTCGAATCCGCCCTCGTCTCCCACCCCGCCGTCGCCGAAGCAGCCGTCGTCGGAGCCGCCGACGAAACCACCGGCCAGGCCATCGTCGCCTTCGTCATCCTGCGCGGCACCGCCTCCGCCGACGACGAAACCCTCATCGGCACACTCCGCGACCACGTCGGCGCCACCCTCGGCCCCATCGCCAAACCCAAACGCATCCTCCCCGTCGCCGAACTCCCCAAGACCCGCTCCGGCAAAATCATGCGCCGCCTCCTGCGCGACGTCGCCGAGAACCGCCAACTCGGAGACGTCACCACCCTCACCGACTCCAGCGTCATGGACCTCATCCAGTCCAAACTCCCCACCACCCCCACCGAGGACTGATCTGACCCCGTACGACGGCATCCGCGTACCCCCTAGGGTCTTGGTGTGCCGACGTACAGCATTGGGCAGGCCGCGCGCCTGCTGGGGGTGAGTCCGGAGACCGTGCGCCGATGGGCGGACGGCGGAAGGTTGCCGATGGACCGGAACAGCTCGGGGAACCGGTCGGTCGACGGGGCCGGGCTGGCCCGGCTCGCGGCGGAGCGCGCGGCGGGTGACCTGCGCGGCGCCCCCGAGGACGCGCCGCCCACCTCCGTGCGCAACGCATTCACCGGCATCGTCACCGCCCTGGCCGTGGACGACGTGGCGGCCCGGGTGGAGGTCCAGTCCGGGCCGCACACGCTGGTCTCGCTCGTGACCCGCGAGGCCGTCGAGGAGTTGGGGCTCGCGGTCGGCGTCACGGTCACCGCGCGCGTGAAGTCGACGAATGTCCATGTCGATCGCCGGTGACGTCCAGGTCACTACGGCACAGCAGGGCGGCCCACAGGTCGAGACGGTCGGTGAGGCGGGACAGATCGCGGCCGGTGAGGCGCTCGATGCGGCCGACGCGGTAGTGGACGGTGTTGACGTGCAGATGCAGGGCCTCGGCGGTGCGGGCCCAGGAGCCGTCGCAGGCGAGGAAGGTCGTCAAGGTCTCCAGCAGCGGCGTGGCGGAGGTGCTGCGGATGTCGAGCAGTGGTCCGAGGACGGAGCGGGTGTACGCGGCGCGGACCGGTGCCGGAACACCGGTCAGCAGGGCCTCGAGGCTGGTGAGCGTCGTGGCGTCGGTGAGGAGTGACGCGTCCGGCGCGGTGCTGCGCGCGGAGGCCAGGGCATAGCGGGCCTCGGCCAGCGCCCTGGGCAGATCCTTGAGGCCCCTCGCCGGGGATCCGGTTCCGCCGTGCAGCGGCACGGTCCGCTCGCACGCGGCGACCCGCGGCCACACCGCGCCGATCCCGGAGGTCGTGACGGTCCCCGCGGTGGCTTCGGGCACGACGGCGAAGACGGTGCCGTCCGGCAGGCGCCCGACCGCCGCGCCCTCGATCCCCGCACCGGCGAGCACCTCCGCAAGCGCGCCCTCCGCCGGGCCCGCGCCCGGTGCGCAGGTGGCGGCGGCCAGCACCCGGTACGGCCCCTCGGCGGGCAGCCCGCAGGCCCGCAGCGCGCCCTCGACGCCGACCAAGTCGGCCTCGTCCGCGGCGAGCAGCGCCCCGAGTTCACCGGCCGCCCGGCGAGCGGTGGCCCGGAGCCGGGCCTGTGCCGCCTGGCTGCGGCCGAGGAGCGCGGCGACCTCGTGCAGCAGGCGGGGCGGTGCGGCGGCGGGGTCGGGCAGATGGAGGTACCAGCGCTCGTAGGGGGAAACGGCATCCGCGTCGACGGGGACCGTAACGCCACCGCTGTCCGCGAGGATCCGGGCGGCCTCGGGCGCGGGCAGGACGTCCGCGCCCGCGGTCGCCGCGACGGTACGGCCGGCGGCGGTGAGGACACGAGCGGCGGCCCCGTACGCGAGGTGGGCGAAGGCGGTCGCGACGATCTCCCGCGGACCGGCGTCCCGGGCCACGAGCCGGCTGAGGCGCCCGCGCACGTACTCCGGCAGCGCGTGGTGCCGGCTCAGTTCGCCCCACTGCTGGAGGTAGACCGTCTCGGTGACGGCCCGGAACATCACATGGGCCGGGACGCCGGCCACCGGGATGCTGTGCCGTGAGCACGCCTCGATCAGCTCGTCGGGGACCGAGCCATGGGTCTCCTCCCCCGCCAGCAGCACGGCGGCGTCGGCGTCCCGCAACGCGGAGACGAAACGCTCGGCCTTGGCCCGGCCGGCCTCCGGCGTCCACCACACCAGTCCGCTGAGCACGGCCTCGCCCGGCCGGACGAAGCGGGCGGGGTCCTCCAGATCGGTGACGGTCACCCCGTTGATCTCCCGCCGCAGCAGCGCGCCCTCGGCCCACAGCAGACGCAGGCCGAGAGACTCGTCCCCGAGGAGGTGTTCGACGTGCATATGTGCGCTGGCTCCCTGTGCGGCAGCCGAGCACGGGGCACGTGCCCGGCATCTCACATTCACCAGGTGAGTGCGAGTCATCGCATCGTAAATGCCAGACCAGACGGGCGGAATGCCTCTTGGTTGATCCTCCATGGATCGGCCCGGAAAAGTCCGCGTTTCCGTGTGGTGAACCAGTCGTCCGGGCCCTGGTCGGATTGCTTCACTGACGGCCATGGACCTGAACACGGTGGTCGAGGTGCAAGACGCCCGCGATCGCGCGCCCTGGCGGCCGGGCGACGCCTGGCTGGGTGGCGGCACGTATCTCTTCTCCGAGCCCCAGCCGCGGCTGCGGCGCCTGGTGGACCTGAGCCGGACCGGCTGGACACCGGTGGAACTACGCCCGGACGGCTCGCTGGAGATCGCCGCCACCTGCACCATCGCCCAGCTGTCCCGCTTCGGCAAGGAGCTGACGGACCGGGCGGCGCCGCTGTTCGAGCAGTGCTGCCGGGCCTTCCTGGCCTCCTTCAAGATCTGGAACATGGCCACCGTCGGCGGCAACCTCTGCAACGCTCTCCCGGCCGGGCCGATGATCTCCCTCACCACCGCGCTGGACGGCCGGTGCCTGCTGCTGGCCCAGGACGGCGCCCGCCGCCGGGTGCGCGTCGCCGACTTCGTCACCGGCGCGGGCCGCAAGGACCTCGCCGAGGGCGAGCTGCTGCGGTCCGTCACGCTGCCGGCCCGCGCCCTGTCCTGCCGTACGGCGTTCCGGCAGGCGTCGCTGTACGGGCTGGGCCGCTCCGGGGTGCTGGTCATCGGCGCGCTGGACCCGGTCGACGGCTCCTTCGCGATCACGGTCACCGCGTCGACCGTCCGGCCGGTGCGGCTCTGGTTCCCGCTGCCGCCGTCCGCCGGGGCGCTGCGGGCGGCCATCGGCTCGGCCGTCGCGGACGGCGAGTGGTTCGACGACATCCACGGGCTGCCCGAGTGGCGGCGCCATATGACCGTGCGGTTCGCGGAGGAGATCCGCGAGGAGGTGACCGGATGAACATCGAGGTCAATGGCCGCTCCCACGAGGAGGAGCCGCGCCCCGGCCAGTGTCTGCGCACCTATCTGCGCGAACGCGGCTGGTTCGGCGTGAAGAAGGGCTGCGACGCCGGGGACTGCGGTGCCTGCACGGTCCACGTCGACGGCGAGCCCGTCCACAGCTGCCTCTACCCGGCCTTCCGCGCCGACGGCCGATCGGTCACCACCGTGGAGGGCCTGGCCTCGCCGGACGGCGAACTCCACCCCGTACAGCGGAAGTTCCTCGACGCCCAGGGCTTCCAGTGCGGATTCTGCACCGCCGGATACCTGATGACCACGGCCGCTCTGGACGAGGACCAACTCGCCGACCTGCCCAGGGCGTTCAAGGGCAATCTGTGCCGCTGCACCGGCTACCGGGCCATCGAGGACGCCGTACGCGGGGTCGGGCACGTGGAGGCTCCCGGCGCGGGCGACTCCGTCGGCCGCAACCTGCCCGCCCCGGCGGGACCCCAGGTCGTCACCGGCACCGCCCGCTACACCTTCGACATCGACGTCCCCGGCCTGCTGCACATGAAGCTGCTGCGCTCCCCGCACGCCCACGCCCGCATCACCGCGATCGACGCGGCCGCCGCCCTGCGCGTCCCCGGCGTGCACGCCGTACTCACCCACGAGGACGCCCCTGGACGGCACTTCTCCACCGCCCGCCACGAACACCCCGAGGAGGACCCTGACGACACCCGCGTCCTCGACGACACCGTCCGGTACATCGGCCAGCGGGTCGCCGCCGTGGTGGCGGACAGCGAGGCCGCCGCCGAGGAGGGCTGCCGGCGGATCGAGGTCGCGTACGAGGTGCTGCCCGCCGTCCTCGATCCGGAGGAGGCGATGCGGCCGGGCGCCCCGGTCGTCCACGACAAGGACGCGGCGCGGGCCCGGATCGCCCGCCCCCGCGACAACGTGGTCGGCGAGGCGCACGGCGAGATCGGCGACATCGAGGCGGGCTTCGCCGCGGCCGACACCGTGTACGAGCAGACCTTCCGCACCCAGCGGGTGCAGCACGCCAGTCTGGAGACGCACGGCGCGGTGGCCTGGCTCGACGAGGACGACCGGCTGAACGTCCGGTCCAGCACCCAGACCCCGTTCCTGACCCGCCGCGCCCTGTGCGCCCTCTACGACCTCCCGCACGACAGGGTCCGGGTCGTCGCGGGCCGGGTCGGCGGTGGGTTCGGCGGCAAGCAGGAGATGCTCGTCGAGGACATCGTCGCGCTGGCGGTGCTGCGGCTGCGGCGTCCGGTGAAGCTGGAGTACACCCGTGCCGAGCAGTTCTACGGCGCCACCACCCGGCACCCCTTCACCATCGGCGTCAAAGTCGCGGCCCGGAGCGACGGCACCCTCACCGCGCTCCGGCTGAGGGTGGTCTCGAACACGGGCGCGTACGGCAATCACGGCCCGGCGGTGATGTTCCACGGCATCGGCGAGTCCACGGCCGTCTACCGCGCCCCGCACAAGAAGGTCGACGCCTACGCCGTCTACACGCACACCGTCCCGGCCGGCGCCTTCCGCGGCTACGGCCTCGGCCAGGTCATGTTCGCCGTCGAGTCCGCGCTGGACGAACTCGCCCGCCGACTCGGCCTGGACCCCATGGAGTTCAAGGCGCGCAACATCATCGGACCCGGCGAGCCGATGCGCACCCCGGGCGGCCACGAGGAGGACCTGCACATCGCCAGCTACGGCCTCGACCAGTGTCTGGGCATCGTCCGCCGGGCCCGGACGGAGCCCGGGGGCGATCCCGCGCCCGAGGGCTGGCTGGTCGGCGAGGGCGCGGCCCTCGCGATGATCGCCACGGGCCCGCCGGGCGGCCATATCGCCGACGCCCGCGCCACCCTGCTGCCGGACGGGGGCTTCGATCTCGCCGTCGGCACCGCGGAGTTCGGCAACGGCACCACCACCGTGCACCGGCAGATCGCGGCCGGGGAGCTGGCCACCACCGTCGAGCGGATCACCGTCCGGCAGTCCGACACGGACGTCGTACGCCATGACACCGGCGCCTTCGCCTCGACCGGTGTGGTGGTCGCGGGCAAGGCCACGCTGCGTGCCGCCCGCGCCCTCGCCGACATGCTCCTCGACTTCACCGCCGCCCATCTCCGCGTGCCGCGTGCCGCGTGTCGCCTGACGGAGGAGGCCGTGCTGCACCCGGGCGGGCGGCTGCCGCTCAAGGAGCTGTACGCGACCGCCCGCGCGGTCGGCGTCGAGTTCGCCGCGGACGGCCACTTCGGCGGCACCCCGCGCTCGGTCGCCTTCAACGCCCAGTGGTTCCGGCTGGCCGTGGACCCCGGCACGGGTGAGATCCGGATCCTGCGCAGTGTGCACGCGGCCGACGCGGGCAAGGTCATGAACCCGATGCAGTGCCGGGGCCAGGTGGAGGGCGGGGTCGCGCAGGCGCTCGGGGCCACGCTCTTCGAGAACGTCCGCGTCGACGGGCGCGGTGAGGTCGAGACGGCCGCGTTCCGCCGGTACCGGCTCCCCCAGTACGCCGATGTCCCGCGTACCGAGGTCCACTTCATGGAGACCGCGGACGCCATCGGCCCGCTCGGCGCCAAGTCCATGAGCGAGAGCCCCTTCAACCCGGTCGCCCCCGCCTTCGCCAACGCGCTGCGCGACGCGACCGGCGTCCGCTTCACCGAACTCCCGCTGACCCGCGACCGGGTGTGGCTCGCCCTGCACCGGGCCGGGGTGACGGGTCAGCCAAGGGTGAGCAGTTCCTCGTAGAAGCCGCCGAACTCCCGCTCCCGGTCGATGAGATGGATCTCCAGGATCCAGTGGCAGCGGCGTCCGGCTCTGTCCGTGCGCCGCAGCGAGGTCTCGTTCGCGGGGGTGATGTACGACTCCACGTCCGCGCCGTCGATCCGCTCGTGCGGGAACTCGCCCACGAGGTGCCCGGCGTGCCAGCCGCCCAGCTCCCACCCTGCCTCGGCAGCCAGCCGCCGCACCTCGGTGTACAGCTGCTCGCCGGTGATGTCCGGGTCTGCCTCGAAGCAGCGGCGGCCCGCGGCGAAGACCGTCGGCAGATCGTCCCGCAGTCGGTGCTTCACCGGGTCGTCGCCGAGGACGAAGGTCCGGCCGAAGTCGGCCTCGTACTCCTCGAAGATCGGCCCGAAGTCGGCGAACACGATGTCGTCCGTGCCGATCACCCGGTCCGGTGGGTTCTCCCGGTACGGCTTGAGCGTGTTCGGGCCGGAGCGGATGATCCGCTTGTGCCAGTGCCGGGTCGTGCCGAACAACTCGTTGGCCAGATCCCGGACGCGGTCGCTGACGGCCCGCTCCCCCTCCCCCGGTGCGATCAGCCCGCGCTCCTCGATCTCCGCGAAGAGCCGCTCGGCCTTCGCCTGGGCGTCCAGCAGTCGTGCCGAGCGCGTGGGTTCGTCATCCGTCATGGCGCCGAAGGTAACAGCCGGAGCGTGCGCGGCCGCGCCGGCCGGCTCGGGTCTCCCGCAGGTCACCGGCGATGCGCCCGCCGCTCCGTGCGCGCTGGCGGGCATCGAGAACGGCGAGCGCCTACGCTGCAAGGGACGTAGGACAACAGGACGAGATGACGAGAAAGGGCGCGGTCCGTGGCCGAATCGCCTTCCCCCGCGGCCGGTGTCTCCGGTCGCATTCCCCCCGGGCAACGGCATGTGCACGGCTGGCCGGTCTCGCACTACGGCCCCGTCCCCCGCTTCCGCCCCGAACGCTGGAACCTGCGCGTCTTCGGCGCCACCGCCTCCGGTGAGACGCATGAGTGGGCCTTCGACGGCCTCGCCGACCTCCCCCGTACCACCGTCGTCGCCGACCTGCACTGCGCGAGCGGCCCCACCTCCACCGACCACGAGTGGTACGGCATCCCCGCGGCAGCCGTCCTGGACCTGGTCCCGCCGGCGCCCGGGGTCAGGCACATCATGGCCTGGGCGGAGTACGGCTACTCCGCCAATATGCGCCTGAGCGACTTCACCTCGCCCGAGACCCTCATGGCCACCCACCACAACGGCGAGCCGCTCACCGCCGAACACGGCTTCCCCCTGCGCCTGGTCGTCCCCCATCTCTACGGCTACAAGAGCCCCAAGTGGCTGCGCGGCATCGAGTACCTGACCGCCGACCGGCGCGGCTTCTGGGAGGAACGCGGTTACCACAACATCGCCGACCCCTGGAAGCAGCAGCGCTACTCCTACCTGGAGGAGGACATCGAAGGACCGCACGGACCCGCTTCCTGACGGACCCGCTTCCCAGGACCGGCCCGACGGTTCCCCTCGTCGCCCACCGCTCAGGCGCCGTCGTGACCGCCCGCCCACACGGCGGGGATCCGCCCTGCCCAGGGAGCGGCCTCTTCCAGTTGTCCGGCGAGGCGGAAGAGGACGTCCTCGCGGCCGTAACCCGCGGCGAACTGGATGCCGATGGGCAGTCCGGTGTCCGGGTCCGTCTCCAGGGGGACGGACATGGCCGGGGTGCCCGCGATGTTGAACGCGGCGGTGAACGGCGAGCGGTGGAAGACCTGTTCGAGCCAGCCGAGCCCGTCGATGCCCTCTACGTCCTCGGCGTACGTGCCCAGGGGGACCGGCAGTTCGGGCAGGGTCGGGGTGAGCAGCAGGTCGTACTGCGTGAAGTAGCGGCCGATCGCGCGCGCCACGCTGTTGCGCATCGCGAGCGCGTCGACGAACTCGGCGCCGCTGACCCGCCGTCCGTAGACGTAACTGGCGAGCGTCTCGGGTTCGAGGGTGGTGAGGTCGACGGGCCGTTCGAAGGCGGTGGCGAAGCCGTCGATCCAGGTCACCAGATTGGTGCTCCACAGACGGGCGTTGGCCTGGACGAACTCCTCCCAGCCGATGCCCAGTTCTACCTGGACCTCCGCCACCCGATGCCCCAGGGACTCGGCGAGTCGCGCGGAGCGGAGTACGGCGTCGAGGACGGTGCCTTCGACGGCCCGGCCGCCCCAGGGCCGGGTGAGGAGACCGATCCGCAGGCTGCCCGGGGAACGGGTGATCTCCCGCGTGTACGGCCGCTCGGGCCGCGGGGCGGCGTAGGGGTCGCCGGCCTCGGGGCCGTGGACGAGGTCCAGCAGCGCGGCGCTGTCGCGCACCGAGCGACTGAGGAAGCCGTGCACGGCGAGCCCGTTGAAGACCTCGTCGGTGTCCGGCCCCATGGAGATCCGGCCACGGGTCGGCTTCAGCCCGAACAGACCGTTCGCGGCGGCGGGGACCCGGACGGAACCCGCCGCGTCGGTGGCATGCGCGATCGGGACGATGCCCGCGGCGACCGCCGCTCCCGAGCCGCCGCTGGAGCCGCCGGGGCTGCGGGTGGGGTCCCAGGGGTTACGGGTGGCGCCGTACAGGACGCCTTCCGTGGTGGTGCTGTACGCGAACTCCGGGGTCGCCGTGCGTCCGAGCGTCACCAGCCCGGCGCGGCGCAGGCGCGCCATGAGCGATGAGTCGGCCCCGGCGACGTTTCCGGCGGCGATCCGACTGCCCAGCTCCACCCGCTTGCCGGCCATCGCGACGGCGAGATCCTTGATCAGGAACGGCACGCCGGCCAGCGGCGTACTGCCCGCAGCCGGTATGTCCTGTGCGGGCCAGGTCTCCACGACCGCGTTGAGCTGCGGATTCACCACGTCGGACGCCGCCTGGGCGGTCGCGGCGAGTTCCGCGGCGGTCACCTGGCCGCGAGCCACCAGGTCGGCCAGGCCGACGCCGTCGTAGCGCACGTACTCGGAAAGCTTCATGTTCGTCCCTTCAGAGGAAACGGAGGATCGGAGAACCGGAGAACCGGTACCGATCAGTCCCGCACGATACCGGTCGGTATCGTGCGGGACTGATC
>NZ_MUNF01000493.1 GCF_002154555.1 Streptomyces murinus | reverse complement strand
AGGCGGAGGCGGAGGCGGAGGAGCTCGGCCGCGTCGTCCACCGCCACGAGCACCACGCGGCCGAGCTCCTCCGCCTCCGCCTCCGCCTCCGCCTCCGCCTCCGCCTCCGCTTCTGCTTCCGGCCAGGGCACCACGCACACCACGCAGACGGGCACCGCGAAGAAGTCCGGGGTGAGCTGCACCAATCAGATCGACTACGCGGGTGACCCGCGGTCGAACGCGGAGATCAACTCCATCGGCGAGCAGACGGGTCACTGCCCCGCCCCGGAGAAGGGCGGCAAGCCCTCCGGCACCCCGAAGAAGCCCGGCGTCAGCTGCACCAACCAGATCGACTACGCCGGCGACCCCCGCTCCAACGCCGAGATCAACTCCATCGGCGAGGACACCGGCTACTGCCCGCCGGTCCAGCACTGAATTCCCCGGTCCCGATCAGAAGCGGAACCGCCGCGAACACGACCGCCGCCCGGCAGGGGCGGCGGTCGTCGGCGTTTCCGGGCGGCCGAAGGCTCGGTCGAACCAGGGGCGTTGGCGCACGCCAAGCGGTGTATGGCCGGATCTCGCGTCAACTCCGCGTGACCGTATCGCCGGTTCAGGTGCTTGCGGCAGCTTCTGCGCTTATCCGGTGTTCCGGAAGAAAATAATCAACTCAACGACGCCATCGAACTGGAGCAATACATGCGCCGTACCCGTATCGCCCCGCTCGCCGCGGCCAGTGCACTGCCCGCGGCAAGCGCCTCCACCGGCACCGCCCATGCGGCGGACGAGGGCGACATCGCGGTGCTCAGGACGGAACCGAAGCGGCCCGGCAGCGGCGGCACCTTCACCTGAGTCACGGCCGTCCGCCTTCGCCACACCCGCTTCCACACCTTGGAGAACCTGCACAGATGGCCGTCGAACTCGTCGTCATGGGGCTGGGGCACGTCGGGCTGCCGCTCTCCCGAGCCGCGGTCTCGGCCGGCCTGGCGACCGCGGGATACGACGTGTCCCGCCCGGTGGTGCACGGCCTCACCGACGGCCGCTCACACGTCGGCGGGGTCGATGACGCCGACGTCGCGGCCATGCTCCGCGCGGGCTTCCACGCCACGGACGACCCCGCGGTCCTGGACGGCGCGCAGATCGTCGTGATCTGCGTACCCACCGGACTCACCGACAAGGGCCTGCCCGACCTGTCCGCGGTCGAGGACGCGGCCGCGGTCGTCGCCGCCCATCTGCACCCCGGCATGCTCGTCGTCCTGGAGTCCACCAGCTACCCGGGCACCACCGAGGACGTCGTACGCCCCCTGCTGGAGCGCGGCAGCGGACTGCGGGCCGGCGAGGACTTCCACCTCGCGTACTCCCCGCAGCGCATCGACCCCGGCAACCCGACCTGGGACGTCCGCAACACCCCGAAGATCGTGAGCGGTCGCACCGCGCTGTGCGCCAAACACGCCGTGGCGTTCTACTCCCGGTTCGTGGACCAGCTCGTCGTCGCCCGCGGCACCCGCGAGGCGGAGATGGCCAAGCTCCTGGAGAACACCTACCGCTACGTCAACATCGCCCTGGTCGACGAGGTCGCCCTGTTCTGCCATGAGACGGGCATCGACATCTGGGACGTCCTGCACTGCGCGGCGTCCAAACCGTTCGGCTTCGCGCCGTTCAGCCCCGGCCCCGGCGTCGGCGGCCACTGCATCCCCGTCGACCCCCGCTATCTCGCCGCCCGCGCGGAGTCCCAGGGCTTCGCCTTCCGCACCCTCGCCGCCGCCCAGGACGTACTGAGCCGCATGCCGGACCATGTCGTCGAACGCGCGCTGACCATCCTCACCAAGACCGCGGGACGTCCCGAGGGGGCGAGAGCCCTGCTGCTCGGCGTCACCTACAAACCCGATGTGGCGGACATCCGCGAGACACCGGCACGCCAGGTGGCCGCGGGACTGCTCGCCGCCGGCGTCGAGGTGTCGTACCACGACCCCTACGTCCCCGAGTTCACCGTCGGCGGCACACCGCTGCCCCGCACCGAGAAGTTGCGGGACGCCCTGGACCGGACCGACGTGGCCATCCTGCTCCAGGACCACGCCTGCTACGCGAGAGAGACGCTGGGCCAGGCCCGCTGCGCCCTGCTGGACACCCGCGGCAAGGCCGTGGGCAGCAGAGTCACCCTTCTCTGACCTCTCACCCCCCGCCGGCTCCGTCCGGCGCACCCCTCCGGCCGGTCCCGCACCGGCCCCCAGAGCCCGCGCACGGCATCGCCGTGCGTGGATGCGGCCCTGCCCAGGCGCCGCAGTTCAGCACCGCCGTAACACCATCACCATCAAGGAGAAACCCATGAGCACCGCTGCCGCCAACGAGCGTCTGGTCAAGCGTTTCGAGAAGTGGGACACCGACGGCAACGGGGTCCTCGACGCCGCCGACTTCCAGAGCGAGGCCCGACGTATCGCCCAGAACCTGGGCAAGGACGCCGACGCGCCCGAGGTGCAGGAACTCCAGGCCGCCTTCACGGGTCTGTACGAGTACCTCGCCGACAAGGCCGGTGTCGAGGCGGGCGGCGCCATCAGCCGCCAGCAGTTCCTCGACGCCACCGGGGACATGCTGTTCAAGGAGGGCGAGGCCAGCTTCAACCGCGCCCTGTCGCCCATCGTGAAGGCCCTCATCCGCCTGTGCGACGAGGACCACGACGGCCAGATCGACGCCCGCGAGTTCCAGGCGTGGCTGTCCGGCGTCGGCGTGCCGCTGTCCGAGGCCGGTCTGGCGTTCCAGAAGGTCGACAAGAACAGCGACGGACGGCTGTCCGAGGACGAACTCCTGGAGGTCGTCCGCGACTTCCACTTCGGCCGGCTCGAGGTCGAACTGCTCGGCTGACCCGCCGCACCGCCTCCGGTGACACGGGGTGGCGCCGCCGGGCTCAGCGGCCGGCGCCACCGCGTGCGCGACGACACCGGTGAGGAGGCGGAGACCGGACCCGTACGGGTCCGGCCACGCAAGGGCCCCTGCACCCGACTCCGGGTACAGGGGCCCATCCGCGCGGTCAGGAAACCTGCGAGGCGCCACCGCCCTGCGTGAAGGTGACGGTCTGCTCGGGCAGCAGCTCCAGGTCACGGCCGCTGACCGAACGCTCGGCATGGATCAGGATGTTGTAGTGGTTCGGCAGATGACAGGCGTCGAAACCGAGCACCCTGCCGACCACCGTGTCCCCGACACACACCAGGTCACCCCGGTCGATCACCCCACCGCACCCCAGTTCCACGAAGCCGAGGAAGCCCACCCGGTCGATCCGGGCGCCGGGATACGGCTCCCACTGGTCGGTGCTGACCAGCTCGTGCACCTCACCGCGCCGTACACAGCGCGCCGCGTGCTCCTCCACCCGCATGCCCCGGTCCGTGCGCCGGTGCACCAGCACCTTCACCAGGGTGCCGCGCACCACCCGCTTCGGGCCGTCCTCCGCGGGGTTCACCGGCTCGCCCCGTACGCGGCGGGCTGGGCACAGTCGTAGGCCGCCTCGACCAACTCCAGCGCGTGCAGCCCGCCGTGTGCCCCCGGACCGGCGGTGCGATGCCCTGCCACGAGCTCCGCGAACTCGCCGAGAATCGCCTCGTACTCGTGCCAGAGCGACCCCTTGAAGGCTGTGTGCCCGGCCAGCATGTCGGCGCCCAGCACCTCCCCGTCGGCCAACTCCACCTCGACGTCCTTGAGTTCACCCGGGTACGACCAGTCCAGCTCGACCGCTGCCGTCGCCCCGGTACGGCCACGCAGCCGGACCACCGCCCGGCGGTCGACGCCATGACCGTCGCGTTCGAGCGCGCACCCGGTGACGGTGAGGTCGCCGAGCAGCAGCCGTACCACGTCGAAGGCGTTGGGACCGTTGTCCGCCAGACAGCCCCCGCCGCAGCGCTCGGGGTCCAAGTACCAGTCCTCGCCGCCGAGATGCTCCTCGATGCGCTCCAGGTACCGCAACCGGACCGAACGGACCTCCCGGCCCGCGATCCGGTCCGCCAGTTCGCGGACGGCCGTGTTGTAGCGGCGGTGGAACGCCGTCATCAGCGGGACCTCACGGCCGCGCGCCAGCTCCACCAGCAGGCGCCCCTCGGCCGCGGTCAGGGCCAGCGGCTTCTCCACGCACACCGGGACACCGGCGCCCAACGCGTCTTGGCACACGGGCAGATGGACATCATTGGGGACGGCCACCACCAGGGCGTCCGGCCGGGCCTCGGCCAGCAGCACCCGATGGTCGGCGAAACGCGCCGCAGGACCGGTGAAGCCTTCCAGGGTCTCCGCGCGGGCGTCGCACACGGCGGTCAGCTGCCACGCGGGGAGCCGGTCGGCGGCGGCCAGATAGTAGGGGGAGATGGCGCCGAGTCCGATGACCCCGAGGCGCAGCGGCCGGTTCATCGGTGGCCCCCGAGCAGGCCGAGCTCGGTCAGCTCCTCGTACAGATGCGGGGGCAGCGGGATGCCCTCGCGCCGTCGTTCGGCCGCGAGTTCCGCCTCCCACCAGCCCGGATAGCGCACCGGTTCGCCGTCGCGCACCGGCGGGCAGTCGGTGAGCGCGCCGAACAGCGACCGGGTCGTGGCCGCGATGTCCGCGTCGGGGCGCAGCACCTGCGGGGCGATGGCGAGGAGGAAGAAGCCGATGTCGTCGTCGCTGCCGTGCGGCCGGCCGTCCCCCTCCAGCGCCGCGGGCGCGGGCCCCACGGCCGCGCCGGAGACCACGGCGGCCAGCAGCTCCACGGCGATGCCGAGCCCGAAGCCCTTGTGGACGCCGGTCCGCGCGCTGCCGCCGAGCCAGCGCAGGAACGCCTCGCCGCGGTCGAAGGCGGCCGGGTCGGTCACCGGCGCGCCCGCCGCGTCCTCCAGCCAGCCCGCGGGCACCGGCTCGCCGCGCCGGGCGGCGACCCGTACCTTGCCGGTGGGCGCGACCGTGGTGCTCATGTCCAGCAGGAACGGATGCCCGTCCAGGGCGGGCGCGGCGACGCTGAGCGGATTGGTGCCGAGCATCGCGACCGCGCCGCCCGGGGGCCGGGCGATGCGCTGGCCACCGCAGTTGCTCGCGACGAGACCGATCATCCCGGCGTGCGCGGCGCGCGCCGCGTGGAAACCGGCGCACCCGAAATGGGTCGCGCCACGCACCGACACCAGGCCGATGCCGTGCCGGGAGGCCCGCGCCACGGCGTCGTCCATGGCCTCGGCCGCCGCCCACAGGCCGAGCGCCCGGCGGGCGTCCACGACCGCGCAGGCACCCAGGTCCGTGACGGTCTCCGGTTCGGCACGCGGATCGCAGCGGCCGGCGGCGAGCAACGGCAGATAGAGGCGGCCGAGGTTGAACACACCGTGGGAGTCGAGCCCGGTCAGATCGCCGTGGCAGAGCGCGTCCGCGGCGAGCCGGGCCCGCGCGTCCGGGATGCCATGGCCGGCGAACAGGGCGGTGAGCGCGGTGTGCAGCTCGCCGTGGTCGACCAGGACAGGGGTGCGCTCGGCCGCCGCTCGGTGGGCGGGGGGTGCCGTCATCCGGATTCCTTAGGAGATGGGGGTCGGTTCTTGTACGGGTCGGTTCTTGTACAGGTCGGTTCTGTTCGGAGCGGGTCACCGCGGTCCGGCCGTCGGGCGTCCGGCTCGCGCCACCGCCGGACGCGCTCCGTCCGCGAAGGACGTGACGAGCCGCCGGACCACCGAGGCGAAGTCCTCCAGGTCGGCGAGGTCCACGAACTCGCCGGGCGCGTGCGCGCGGTTGGCGGCGAGGTCGCCGGGACCCAGCACCACGGTGAACGCGTCCGCGAGGCCCGCCGCCCAGACGGCGTCGCAGGTGAAGCCGGGATCGTCGGCCGGGGGCCGGGCGCCCGCCCGGGTCAGGAGCGCCTCGGCCCAGGGGTCGCGGTTGTCCAGCGCGGGCAGCCCGTGTTTGTCCCAGCCGAGCCGGGTGACACGGGCCGCGTCCCGCGCGGTACGGGCGAACTCCCGCCCCGCGGCGAACAGTTCGGCGAAGCGGTCCAGGCCCTCGGCGAGCTGCCGGGTGACCGCGGTCTTCAGCCGGTCGCCGTCGGCGGTGGTGCGGTACGACAGGTTCAGGAGCAGCGTGCCCGTGCCGTGGACGCGGTTGTGGGTGCGGCCGGTGTGCAGCCCGGCCACGCACACCCGGGCACCGGGCACGGCCCCGTCCAGGCGGGCGGCGAGATGCTGGGCGAGGAAGCCGAGCAGCACGGTCGCGTTGTGCCCGGCGTCCGGGTGGTCGTCCACCGCGTCCTCGCCCGCCACGGTGATCCGCGCGGTCATGGCGGCCGTCGCCCGGGGCAGCGCGCGCAGCCCGGTCGGCTCGCAGAACACATTGAGCCGCCCATGGTGCCCGGCCTCCATCAGCGGCCGTGTCCCGTAGGTGCCCAGGGCGCCGCCCTCCTCCCCGGCGACGGCCTGGACCACAACGGTGACGTCCCGCCCGACCGCGGGATGCGCGGCGGCGGCCGCCAGCCCGGCGAGCAGGGCGACCGCGGGCCCCTTGGCGTCGACCGCGCCCCGCCCGGTGAACCGGGTGCCGTCGTGGTCCGGCGGGGTGTGACCGGCGACGGTGTCCAGGTGCACGTTGAACATCACCGTGTCCGCGCGGGCGCGTTCGGGCCCCAGGCGCAGCAGCAGACTGGGCTGAGCGGCGAGGAAGCGCGGGTCCCGGGCGGCGGCGCGCACCGTGGCCGGCACGCCGGGCCGGTCCAGGCAGTCGGGGGGCGGCGCGGCGAGCCGTACCGTACGGAACCCGGCCTCGGCGGCGGCCGCCGCGTACCGCTCCAGGAGCTCCGGCAGCCGGGACGGCGGATCGGCCGGGCCGGTCTCCAGCGGGTTGACGCTCGGCAGGCGCAGCAGGTCGAGGAGCAGTTCGCGGTACCGGCCGGTGAACAGTGCGCTCACTCCGCGCCGTCCGCGAGGTCCTTCAGCAGCGCGAGCAGCGCCTGCCCGGCCCGTACGAAGAGATCGGCGGCGTCCGCACCGGCCCGGGTCAGCCCCTCGTGGGGCCGTACGGCGAGATGCGGTTCGAGGGAGAGCGCCCCGCGATAGCCGTGGGCGGCCAGGATCCGCAGGCACTCGGCCACCCCGGCGGTGCCCTCGCCGGGCAGTGTGTAGGCGGTGGAGCCGTCCGGCAGGCGCACGGCATCCTTGATGTGCACATGTTCCACGTAGGGCGCGAGGTCGCGCAGCATGGCCGGGGCGTCGTACCCGTGGGGGACGCCGTTGCCGATGTCGAACAGCAGACGCAGGGCCAGGCTGTCGACGGCGCGTAGCAGCCGCAGCGCCCGGTCGGCCCGGTCTCCGGCCCAGCCCGCGCAGTTCTCGTGCACCAGCACCAGGCCCGCGCGCGCGGCACGGTCCGCGAGGACGGCGGTGCGGGTCAGCGCGCGGTCGGCCCATTCCCGCTCCGGCAGGCCGTCGTTGGGGTACGACATGATCCGCACCAGCCGGCAGCCGAGGGCGGCGCACCGCTCGGCCAGCACATCGAGTTCGGCGAGGTCCGGGCCGATGTCGCCGGTGACCGGACGCGACCAGTTCCCGATCCGCGAGGCCACGGCGACCACGGTGAACCCGTCGTCCGCGAGGCGCCGGGCGAGCGCCTCGAACGCGGTGGGGGAGAGGTCGGCGAGCGCGGTGCCGTCGACATTGCGCAGCTCGATGGAGTTCCAGCCCAGCCGTCTTAGCGCGGCCAGTTGACCGTCCGTATCGGGCGCGGCCTCGTCCCCGATGCCGGTCAGCGGTCCGAAGCCGGGGGTGCCGAAGTGCTCCAGAGGCATGTCAGCGGCTCCCGGCACAGGCCTGCGGAACTCCGGCTGCCGGTACCGGAGTTGGAGCTACGGCGGTAGGGGCAACGGCAGTCGACGGCACGGTCTCCGGCCGCGGCACGACGGCACAGCGCTCGCGCGCCACGCACAGCAGCCGTGCCGTCGCGCACGCGAGCGCGAAGTTCACGGCACCGGCCGTCCCCGCGGCGAAGCCCCGGTAGGCGCCCTCCAGGAAGTCGGTCAGGGCGTCGTCGCGGAAGACATGGTGGTCGGCCTCCGAGTCCGGGCCGTGGACGATGAGCTGGGCATGGTCGTCGTCCTCGCTCAGCGGGAAGTGCGCCGTGGCGGTGCCGCCCTCGAACGCGCAGACCACACTGCGCTGCCGGACCGCCGCACCGAGATCGGAGCGCAGCAGGGTCGTCACTCCCGACGGGTGTTCCAGCTCGACGTGGGCACCACCGAGACCGGGCAGCACCCGGTCCTCGCAGCGCAGGTCCCAGCAGCGCGCCGCCCGGAGTTCGGCCGGACCGGCCAGGTCCAGGGCGAGCGCCAGGGAGTGGGGGATTTCCACGTCCAGCGCGCTCGGATGCCCGTCGGTGGTGAGCGAGCGCAGGAAGCGGGGCTTGTGCTGGTCCACGGTGATACGGCGCAGGGGACCGAGCGGCTCGTCGCGGACCAGTCGGCGCAGTCGGCCGGTGAGCCGGGAGCCGGTCCAGTGCGAGACGACCACGATGTCCAGGTCGGCCCGCTCGCGCAGCCGTACCAGGACGTCGAGTTCGCCCGCCGACGCGGCCAGGGGTTTCTCCACGATCAGCCGGCGCACCCCGTGTTGGGCGAGCCGCGCGATCACGTCGTACCGCAGCCGGGGCGGGGTGCACACATGGGCCACCGTCGTGTCGGGGTCGATCCGGGCCAGAGCCTCGTCCAGCGTGCCGACGGCCGTGAGTTCCCCGGGCGCGCCCGCGCTCCCCCGTGCCTCGGCGCGCGGATCGCAGCCGACCACGGGCAGGGCGAGGAGCGGATCACCCGTGGCCGCGGTGCGCCGGGCCAGCCGGGCGAGGGTCTTCAGATGCAGTCCGGAACCGGAGCGGCCGAGCCCGACCACGAGGGGCTTCAGCACAAGGCCTCCTGGGAGAGAGGGAACGAGAGGCGAACGCCTTGCGTGGGACGCCCGGTTCGTCGAACGTCGCGCACAACTGCGGCCGCCGCGCACAACTGCGGCGCGCCGCCCGACTATTGCCGTCCGGCGAGGAAAGGGTCAAGCGAACCGGAACGCCGTTACCCACAAAGTGTGAAGATGATCCTTTCCTTTCTCCGTCTGCGGGAAGATCCGACTAGCGTGGCCGTTCCGCAGAAACGACGGGACGGGTGAGAGTTTGCCTTCCAGTGGACAGCTTCGGGCGCCGGCCGGGGGCGCGACACCGACTCCTCCGGGGACGGCCGAATCGATTCCCTTCTTCTCCCAGGCCGCCACTTTCGAACAATTGTGGCCGTCCGTCGAAAAGGCGTTGGACGACGTTTTCGACAGCGGCAAATTCAGCCATGGAAAACAGGTCGGGCAACTCGAGACGGCACTCGCGCACTACACCGGCGCCCGCCATGTGATCGGCGTCAACAGCGGTACCGACGCGCTGGTGCTGCTGCTGCGCGCCTGCGGACTGCGGCCCGGTGACGGGGTCCTGGTACCGGCGTACTCGTTCTTCGCCACCGCCTCGGCCGTCGTACTCGCGGGCGGGCGCCCGCAGTTCGTGGACATCGACCCGGTCACGTACGCGATGGACCCCGAGGCGCTCGACGCCGCCGTCACCCCCCGCAGCCGGTTCGTGATGCCGGTGCATCTGTTCCACACCATGGCCGACATGGCGGCCGTCGACGCCGTGGCCCGGCGGCACGGCCTCACCGTCGTCGAGGACAGCGCCGAGGCGATCGGCATGCGGCGGCGAGGGGTTCACGCGGGCCTGCACGGCCGGGGCGGCGTCCTGTCGTTCTTCCCCTCGAAGACGCTCGGCGCGATCGGCGACGCCGGAGCCGTCCTCACCGACGACCCGCAGCTCGCGGACACCGTCGCGGCCCTGCGCCACCACGGCAGGGGCGGCCGTACGCTCAACGACTTCCCGGCCATCTCCACCGAGAGCGCGCTGCCGGGCACGAACAGCAAGATGGACGACATCCAGGCGGCGGTCCTGCTCGCCAAACTGCCCCTCCTGGAGGAGCACATCGCGCGCCGCGCCGAACTGGCCGCCGCCTACACCGCCCGG
>NZ_MUNF01000492.1 GCF_002154555.1 Streptomyces murinus | reverse complement strand
TGATCACCAGTTCGGGGGGCTCGCTATCGCTCTCGCCAGGACCTCGTCCAGGACCCGGGCCGTGCCCGGGACGTCCAGCTGGGAGTTGTCGATGATCGGGAGGCCGGAGCCGTACCAGCCGGCCATGCGGCCGTGGATGCGGGCGACCTCCTCGTCGGTGAGGCGGCGGTTGCCGGAGCGTTCGGCGTTGCGTTCCAGGACGATGTCCAGGCCGGGCAGCAGGACGACCGGGAGCAGGCCGGGGCCGACATGGCGCTTCCAGCCGCCGAGGCCGACGACCGGGCGGTCCGGGAAGACCGCGTCGTCCAGGATGCAGGAGATGCCGTTGGCCAGGAAGTTGCGCGCGGCGAAGCCGCAGGTGCGGCGGGCCAGGCGGTACTGGGCCTCGGAGTGGTCGTTCCACCCGGACTGGGGGTCGGCGAAGCCGGAGCGCACCCACTCGCGGACGTCGTCCAGGCTGATGTGGGCCGTGGGCACGCGCCGGTGGTCCGCCCAGTACTTCGCCACGCTGGTCTTGCCCGCGCCCGCGGGTCCGATCAGCAGGACGGCCAGCGTGGTGCTCGTCGGATCGGGCACCGCGGTGGCGGTCGGCGCCGGG
>NZ_MUNF01000491.1 GCF_002154555.1 Streptomyces murinus | reverse complement strand
GCCGCGCCCCTGGGGCACGGCGCCACCCGCCGCGCCCCCCTCGGCCTCGTCGCCGGTGCCCGCAGCGGGGACAAGGGTGGGAACGCCAATGTGGGGGTGTGGGCCCGTACCGACGAGGCATGGCGATGGCTCGCGCACGAGCTGACGGTGGACCGGTTCCGGGAGCTGATCCCCGAGAGCCGCGACCTGCCCGTCACCCGCCATCTCCTTCCTGGGCTGCGCGCCCTGAACTTCGTCGTCACCGGCATCCTCGGCGCCGGCGTCGCCTCCCGGCACCGCTTCGACCCGCAGGCCAAGGCCCTCGGCGAATGGCTGCGCTCCCGCCACCTGGACATCCCGGAGGCCCTGCTGTGACCGTCCTCGACACGGCCCTGGACACCCACCACCCCGACTACTCGGCGCATCGCGAGGCCATGCTCGGCAAACTCGCCGAGCTGGAAGGCGAACACGCCAAGGCGCTCGCGGGCGGCGGCGAGAAGTACGTCCAACGGCACCGCGAGCGCGGCAAGTTGCTCGCCCGGGAACGCATCGAGCTGCTGCTCGATGCGGATACCCCGTTCCTGGAGCTGTCCCCGCTCGCCGGCTGGGGCAGCGAGTACACCGTCGGCGCCTCCCTCGTCACCGGGATCGGCGTGATCGAGGGCGTGGAGTGCCTGATCACTGCCAACGACCCGACCGTGCGCGGCGGCGCCAGCAACCCCTGGAGCCTGAAGAAGGCCCTGCGCGCCAATGACATCGCGCTCGCCAACCGGCTGCCCTGCGTCAGCCTGGTGGAGTCGGGCGGCGCCGATCTGCCCTCGCAGAAAGAGATCTTCATCCCCGGCGGCGCCATCTTCCGTGATCTCACCCGGCTTTCGGCCGCCGGCATCCCGACCGTGGCCGTCGTCTTCGGCAACTCCACGGCGGGCGGCGCCTACGTCCCCGGCATGTCCGACCACGTCATCATGGTCAAGGAACGGGCCAAGGTGTTCCTCGGCGGACCGCCCCTGGTGAAGATGGCCACCGGCGAGGAGAGCGACGACGAGTCCCTGGGCGGCGCCGAGATGCACGCCCGCGTCTCCGGGCTCGCCGACTACTTCGCGGTGGACGAGCGGGACGCCCTGCGCCAGGCCCGCCGGGTCGTCGGGCGCCTCAACCACCGCAAGGCGGGCGCCGATCCGGGCCCTGCCGAGCCGCCCAAGTACGACCCGGAGGAACTGCTGGGCATCGTCCCCGGCGACCTCAAGATCCCCTTCGATCCGCGCGAGGTCGTCGCCCGGATCGTGGACGGCTCCGACTTCGACGAGTTCAAACCGCTGTACGGCACCAGCCTGGTGACCGGCTGGGCCGCGCTGCACGGCTATCCCGTCGGCATTCTCGCCAACGCCCAGGGGGTGCTGTTCAGCGCGGAGTCGCAGAAGGCCGCCCAGTTCATCCAGCTCGCCAACCAGCGCGACATCCCGCTGCTCTTTCTGCACAACACCACCGGCTACATGGTCGGGCGGGAGTACGAGCAGGGCGGGATCATCAAGCACGGCGCGATGATGATCAACGCGGTGTCCAACTCCCGGGTCCCGCACCTCTCCGTCCTCATGGGCGCCTCCTACGGGGCCGGCCACTACGGGATGTGCGGCCGCGCCTACGACCCCCGCTTCCTGTTCGCCTGGCCCAGCGCCAAGTCCGCCGTCATGGGCCCGCAGCAGCTCGCCGGTGTGCTGTCGATCGTCGCGCGGCAGTCGGCGGCGGCGAAGGGGCAGCCGTACGACGAGGACGCGGACGCCGCCCTGCGCGCCATCGTGGAGCAGCAGATCGAGTCCGAGTCACTGCCGATGTTCCTGTCCGGGCGGCTCTATGACGACGGCGTCATCGACCCGCGCGACACCCGTACCGTCCTCGGCCTGTGCCTCTCCGCGATCCACACCGCCCCCTACGAGGGCGCGCGCGGCGGCTTCGGCGTCTTCCGGATGTGAGGTCATGATCCAGACACTGCTGGTCGCCAATCGCGGCGAGATCGCCTGCCGTATCTTCCGCACCTGCTCCGACCTGGGCATCCGCACGGTCGCCGTGTACTCGGACGCCGATGAGCACGCCCTGCACACCCGCCGGGCGGATGCGGCGGTACGACTGCCGGGCGCGGCGCCCGCCGACACCTATCTGCGCGGCGACCTGATCGTGAAGGCCGCCCTCGCGGCCGGCGCGGACGCCGTGCACCCCGGTTACGGCTTCCTCTCCGAGAACCCGGACTTCGCCCGCGCGGTCCTGGACGCCGGTCTGACCTGGATCGGGCCGTCCCCCGAGGCCATCGAGGCCATGGCCTCCAAGACGCGCGCCAAGCGGCTGATGGGCCTGGAACCCCTGGGAGAGGTCACCCAGGGGGACCTGCCGGTGCTGGTGAAGGCGGCGGCGGGCGGCGGGGGGCGCGGGATGCGGATCGTGCGCCGTCTGGACGAGCTCCGGGACGCCCTGGAAGGGGCGCGCGCCGAGGCCGCCAGCGCCTTCGGGGACGGCGAGGTGTTCATGGAGCCGTACATCGAGAACGGCCGCCACATCGAGGTGCAGATCCTCGCCGACACCCACGGCACCGTCTGGCCGCTCGGCACCCGCGACTGCTCCCTCCAGCGCCGCCACCAGAAGGTGATCGAGGAGGCCCCGGCACCCGGCCTGCCCGAGCGGCCAGACGGTGCCGTGGGTGTCGGCGAGGANNGGGTCGCCGAGGGACACGCCCTGGAGAAGGACCCGCCGAGCCCGCGCGGCCACGCGATCGAGGTCCGCCTCTACGCCGAGGACCCTGCCCGCGACTGGGCCCCGCAGACCGGCACCCTGCACCGGCTCGCCGTACCGCCCGGCGTCCGCCTCGAC
>NZ_MUNF01000490.1 GCF_002154555.1 Streptomyces murinus | reverse complement strand
AACCGTCCGCCATCAGCAGCACGTTGGCCGGCTTGAGATCGCCGTGCACCCAGCCCGCCCGGTGCAACTGGCCCAGCCCTTCGGCGATCTGGGCCAGCAGCGCGGGTCCGGCGGCCGGCCGGGGCCCGGCGGCGAGCAGCGCGGACAGCGAGGCCCGCGCGCGTTCCAGTACGAGAACGGTGGCGCCGTCGAGGGCGGGGCGCCCGGGGTCGTCGACCACGAGGGTCTCGTACATCCGGATCAGCCGCGGCTGCCGCAGCCGCCGTAACAACGCGACCTCGCGCTCGATCAGTTCGCGCAGGTGGGCGAGGTGACGGGGAGTGCCGGTGCCGGTGGGCAGGAACTTCAGGGCGGCGGTGCGGGGGAGCCGGCCGTCCGGCCCGCCGACCCGCCGGGCGGCGTACACGCTCCCGAAGGCGCCGGTCGCGAGCGGTTCACGGACCTCCCAGTCGCCGACCCGGTAACCCCTGGGCACCGGGACGGCGTACGGCTCGGTCACCGGCCGGTCCGGCGCGCGGACCCGGACCCGGGCCCGGACCCGGTGCCGGTCCCCGATCCGGGGCCGGACAGCACGACCAGATCGTCCTCGCGCACCAGGTCGAAGCGGAGCGCCAGCGAGACCAGGGACTCCTTCTTGCCGTTCAGCCGCGGGCCCGGATCCACCGTGTCCGGGCCGGGTTTGAGCCGCAGCTTCACCGCGAGGTAGTCGATGTTCCACTGCACCGAGGTGCGCGAGGCGGCCGGCCAGCAGGGCGCCAGCCGGGCCACGACCTGGTCGACGGTGGGCAGCGGGGCGTGCGGATCCCCGCGCAGCCGGGGCTCGCACAGGGCGGCCAGCACGGCGAAGTAGCGCTTGGTGCGGTCGACGGAGAAGGCCGGGGCGGTGGTGTCGCCGTCGGTTCCGCAGCCGTCGCGCAGATAGTCGTGGCGCGGCGCCCACACCTCGACGGCGAGCAGGTCGCCGCCCGCGGGCAGCACGATCCGGGAGAACTCGAAGGGCACCGGCGCGTCGAGCCTGCCCGGCCCGACCTTGATGTGCTCGCCCGCGCCCTCCGGGTTCTCCACGACGTACGTCTGGTGCGCGGACAGATTGCTCAGCGTCCAGAACGCGCCCTGGGCGCCGAGCTCACCGGCCCGGCGCGAGACTCCCTCGTGCGGGATCGGCAGATCGTTCCCGGGCGCCCGCCCGAAGCGGAGGCGCTCGCCGGGGGCGAGGCGGATCTGGCCGTGCTGCTGCCGGTTCTCCGTGGTCGGCGGAGGTACGACGATGATGCTGTACAAGGTGCGTCTCCCCGTGCCTGACGGCTGCTCCCAGAGTAGGGCGACGCAGCGGGGCCGTGTCCCCCCTTAACGGGTGAGACACGGCCCCGGATGCCGAATGGCGCGAAGTGTTCCTTGCCGCGCGGGCGGCTCAGTAGCGCCGACGGCTCAGTAGCGCGGGCGGCCGAACCAGGCCTTGCCGTCGGCACCGCCGACGAAGCAGGCGATCAGGATGCCCAGCACGATGTGGAAGATGCCCACGACGACGAGGAACGGGTAGACGCCGAGCACCGCGGTCAGGATGCCGAACACCAGCGTGGTGACCCGCAGGTTGTTGCCGCCGGAGGAGAACTTCGTGGCCAGCACGATCGCCCACACCAGCCAGGCGAGCGCGAGCACCACGAAGGCCCACAGCACGCCCACCGGGTAGTCGGCGAGGCCCGGCACGGAGTTGTCGTTCTTGGCCTTGTTGATGGCCACGGCGGAGAAGACGAAGAGACCCACGCCGATGACCTGGAGGGCGACGATCACCCACAGCATCACACGGGCCGCGTTGACCTTGCCCGGCATGGTGGTCATCGGGGCGGCGCCGTACGACTGCTGGACCGGCGGCGCGGCCGGGTAGCCGTACCCGGGCTGCTGCGGCTGTCCCTGGGGAGCGCCGTAGGGGTTGTTCGGATCGCCGTAGCTCATGGTTGGTGTTCCTCCGTTGTTCGAACGAGTGCGGGGACGAGGCGCGGCACTGCACGGAGGAGAGTTTCTACAGATGCGGTCCGTCCCCCCGATGAGCTGCCCGCTGCACTGTGCTGTTCATGGTTCTTGACCGGATACTGACTTGTCCAGCCGTAATCCCCGGGTGTTGTGCAAGTGCAACATCAGTGATCACCCGGACATGTGCCCGGACCCTGGTCGGGACCCGGATTCGGACCCGGATCCGGCCCCGGATTGGAACCCTGGGGCGGTCATCCTGGAGGATGGGGGTATGACCGCCCAGATTCTCGATGGCAAGGCCACCGCAGCCGCGATCAAGTCCGATCTGACCGCCCGCGTGGCGGCGCTGAAGGAGAAGGGCATCACGCCCGGCCTCGGCACGATCCTGGTCGGGGACGACCCCGGCAGCCGCAAGTACGTCGCGGGCAAGCACCGCGACTGCGCCGAGGTGGGCCTCGCCTCGATCCAGCGGGAGCTGCCGGCCACGGCCGGGCAGGAGGAGATCGAGGCGGTCGTCCGCGAGCTGAACGAGGACCCGGCCTGCACCGGCTACATCGTCCAGCTGCCGCTGCCCAAGGGCATCGACGAGAACCGCATCCTGGAGCTGATGGACCCGGCCAAGGACGCGGACGGCCTGCACCCGATGAACCTCGGGCGCCTGGTCCTCAACGAGCCCGCCCCGCTGCCCTGCACCCCCAACGGCATCCTCACCCTGCTGCGCCGCTACGGCGTGGAGATCAAGGGCGCCGAGGTCGTGGTCGTCGGCCGGGGCGTCACCATCGGACGCCCGATGCCGCTGCTGCTCACCCGGCGCAGCGAGAACGCCACCGTGACCCAGTGCCACACCGGCACCCGCGATCTGTCCGCCCACCTCAAGCGGGCCGACATCGTGATCGCGGCGGCCGGCTCCCCGCACCTGATCCGCGCCGAGGACATCAAGCCGGGCGCGGCCGTCCTGGACGTGGGCGTCTCCCGCAACGCCGAGGGCAAGATCGTCGGCGACGTCCACCCGGATGTGACCGAGGTGGCCGGCTTCATCTCCCCCAACCCCGGCGGTGTCGGCCCGATGACCCGGGCCCAGCTGCTGGTCAACGTGGTCGAGGCGGCGGAGCGCAGTGCCGGCTGAGGACACGCGGGACGGCGAGGAGACCGTCCGCGACGCGATCAGCGCCCCCGACGCCGAGGGGCGCCCGCGGCGGGTCACCCGCCGCTTCCCGTTGTTCACACGGGACACCGCACGGCCGGAGGGCGGTGGCCGGGCCGCGTCCGGCGGCGCGCCCGCGCCCGCCCGGCAGTGGCCCCTGCTGGTGGTGCTCGGCACGGTCGCGCTCGGCCTGCTGCTGACCGCGTTCGACGCGTTCCGGGTCGGCACCCTGCTGATCGGCGCCGCGCTGCTGGCCGGCGCGGTGCTGCGCTGGATGCTGCCCGGTGTCGGCATGCTCGCGGTCCGCTCCCGCTTCACCGACATCAGCACCTACGGCGTCCTCGGCCTGGCGATCGTCCTGCTGGCCCTGATGGCCCAGCCGCATCCCCTGCTGGAGATCCCGTTCCTGAGCAACACGCTGCATTTCACGATGACCAAATAGGGCCGGTGGTACGGCGGTTCGTCCCCACCCCCGATGAGGGACGAACCGCCGCCCGACACACCCTGGCGCCTGGCCGAGGGCCTGATCAACGGCTGTCTTCGCGCTGTGGCACGGAAGTGACCGTTCCGCTGAACGGTGACCGTCCGGTACGAAAATGGGGATGAGGGGGGAGACGATGTCTCGTTGGCAGACCTTGCCGAACGAACTCGACCCGGAGATCAAGGAGTTCGTCAGCCAGCTGCGGTGGCTGGTGGACCTCGGCGGGCTCGGCGGCGCGGCCCTGGCCGACCGCACGGGCTACGGCAGGGCGTCCTGGGAGAGCTACCTCGCCGGCCGGCTGCTCGCCCCCAAGGGCGCGGCCGTCGCGCTGGCCGAGGCGGCGGGGACCAGTCCGGTGCCGATCATCACGATGTGGGAGCTGGCCGAACGGGCCTGGAGCCGGGCGGAGTTGGGGCACGAGCACGCGGCGCCGGGACGCCGTGGCGCGAGCGGCACCGAGGGCGGTGCGCCCGGCGTCCCGAGGATCCCCGCGCAGCCGACGGCCGCGGCGGCGGAGCGGCGCGCGGACGAAGAGCGCCCGGGCGCCGGGGGTACGGCGGCGGACTTGTCCGGCGACAACTCCTGGGGGCTGGCCGGGTATCAGGGGCCCTCGCGGGCGAGCGGCCGGCCGGGGGCGTGGCCGGAGCCGGTGCGGATCCCCGATGAGCCGGAGCCGCAGAGCCCCGGAAGCCTTCAGGGCCCCGAGACCCTTCAGGGCCCCGAGACCCT
>NZ_MUNF01000049.1 GCF_002154555.1 Streptomyces murinus | reverse complement strand
GACGGGCGGGCCTGGACGGCGTGCCGCGCCAGCTCGCCCGCCGTCCAGGCCCGCCCGTCCAGCAGGGCCAGCAGACAGGTGGCCCGGGTCTCGTCCGCGATCAGCCCGGCCAGCGCGGCGAGCCCCGCGGCCTGAGGGTCCTCGATCCTGGTCATGCCTCCCAGCATGCGCCCGGGACACTTCGGCCGGTACCGAAGTGTCGTCACAGGGCCGCCTAGACCTCCTGCCGTACCCGCTCGTACTGCTGCGCCAGGCCGTCCAGCAGCGCGCTCAGCCCGGTCTCGAAGGCCCGCTCGTCGATCTTCTCCTGCTGCTCCGCGAGGAGATGGGCCTGTCCGAGATGCGGATAGTCGGCCGGGTCGTACGCGCTCGCGTCGTCCACGAAGCCGCCCGCGAAGGAGCCGAGCGCGGAGCCCATGATGAAGTACCGCATCAGCGCCCCGACGGACGTGGCCTGCGCCGGCGGCCAGCCCGCGTCGACCATCGCGCCGTACGCCGCGTCCGCCACCCGCAGCGCGGCCGGCCGGCGCCCGGGGCCGCGCGCGAGCACGGGGACGATGTTGGGGTGGGCGCGCAGCGCGGCCCGGTAGGAGACGGCCCAGTCGCGCAGCGCGGTCCGCCAGGCCCGGCCGTCCTCGAACATCGACAGATCGACCAGCGCGCTCACCGAGTCCGCGACCGCCTCCAGGATCTCGTCCTTGGTGCGGAAGTGGTTGTACAGCGAGGGCCCGCTCACCCCCAGCTCCGCGGCGAGCCGGCGGGTGGAGACGGCCGCCAGACCCTCCCGGTCCACGAGTTCGCGGGCCGTCCGGACGATCCGGTCGGTGCTGAGCAGGGGCTTGCGCGGTCGGGCCATGGCGCACATAGTAGGGCTGCGCTCGTAAACTAGCAGTGCTAATTTAAATGGGAGAGGTGATCTCGTGGTGAACCTGGGGCTGAGCGAGGAGCAGGCGGACGTACGGCGGCTCGCGCGGGACTTCGTGACCCGTGAGATCGCCCCGCACGTGATCGCCTGGGACCGGGCCGAGGAGGTCGACCGGGGCATCGTGAAGAAGCTCGGCGAGATCGGCTTCCTCGGGCTGACGGTCCCGGAGGAGTACGGCGGCTGT
Organism: Streptomyces murinus; assembly: GCF_002154555.1. Taxonomy (GTDB): domain Bacteria; phylum Actinomycetota; class Actinomycetes; order Streptomycetales; family Streptomycetaceae; genus Streptomyces; species Streptomyces murinus. Next base: position 12,555 of record NZ_MUNF01000049.1, on the reverse strand, counting down.
GGCGGCGACCACCTCTCGTACTGCCTGGTCACCGAGGAGCTGGGCCGCGGGGACTCCTCGGTGCGCGGCATCGTGTCCGTCTCCCTCGGTCTCGTCGCCAAGACGATCGCCGCCTGGGGGAGCGAGGAGCACAAGCGGCGCTGGCTGCCGGGGCTGACCGCGGGCGAGTACGTCGGCTGCTTCGGCCTCACCGAGCCGGGCACCGGATCCGACGCGGGCAACCTCACCACCCGAGCGGTGCGCGACGGTGACGAGTACGTCGTCAACGGCACCAAGATGTTCATCACCAACGGCACCTGGGCGGATGTCGTCCTGCTCTTCGCCCGCTCCACCGACGCCCCCGGCCACAAGGGCGTGAGCGCCTTCCTGGTGCCCACCGACACGCCCGGTCTGAGCCGCCGCCCGATCCACGGCAAGCTCGGACTGCGCGGCCAGGCCACCGCCGAACTCGTTCTGGAGGACGTGCGGGTGCCCGCCGCCGCGCTGCTGGGCGAGGAGGGCAAGGGCTTCTCGGTCGCCATGTCCGCGCTGGCCAAGGGCCGGATGTCGGTGGCGGCGGGGTGCGTCGGGATAGCCCAGGCCGCCCTGGACGCGGCCGTCGCCTACGCCGGGGAGCGTGAGCAGTTCGGCAAGCCGATCGCCCGCCATCAGCTGGTGCAGGAGCTGATCAGCGACATCGCGGTCGACGTGGACGCGGCCCGGCTGCTGACCTGGCGGGTCGCCGATCTGATCGACCGGGGCGAGCCGTTCGCCGTCGAGTCCTCCAAGGCCAAGCTGTTCGCCTCCGAGGCCGCGGTCCGCGCCGCCAACAACGCGCTCCAGGTGTTCGGCGGCTACGGCTACATCGACGAGTACCCGGTCGGCAAACTCCTGCGCGACGCCCGGGTGATGACCCTGTACGAGGGCACCAGCCAGATCCAGAAGCTGCTCATCGGCCGTTCCCTGACCGGGGTTTCGGCGTTCTGAGTACCGTCTGAGTAGCTGAGCGGATGTGGCGCGGGCCGGGTGCGCCGATGCTCTCCCTCATGAGTGACACATCGGTCAAGCAGCAGAGCACGGCCGCCTTCTACGGCCAGGCCGTCGCGTCCTTCGCCATCGCCATGGTGGCCACGTCCGTCGGCATCTTCCGGCTGGACACCGACGCATGGGTGCGCGCGTTCCTCGCGATCGCCGTCCTGTATCTCGTCACCTCCGCCTTCACCCTCGCCAAGGTGATCCGGGACCGCCAGGAGGCCGGGCAGATCGTCAGCCGGGTCGACCAGGCCCGCCTGGACAAGCTCCTCGCCGAGCACGACCCCTTCGCCGAGAAACTCTGACCCTTCGCACGCCCTCCGGGCTGCTGCGCTAAGCGCTCGCTCACCGTCGGCGGTATGGTGGTGCTCCTGTCACCGAGAGGGGCGTAAGAGCGATGAGTACGGCGGCGGAGACGACCGGCGGCGAGGCGGAGCCGTGGGAAGAGGTCACCCCTGACGCGGCCCGGCGGCTGCTGGTGGCCGCCGTGGAGGCCTTCGCCGAGCGCGGCTACCACGCGACGACCACCCGGGACATCGCGGGCCGCGCCGGGATGAGCCCGGCCGCGCTCTACATCCACTACAAGACCAAGGAAGAGCTGCTCCACCGGATCAGCCGCATCGGCCACGACAAGGCCCTGGACATCCTGCGCACGGCGGCCCGCCGCGAGGGCTCCGCGAAGGAGCGGCTCGCCGACGCGGTCAGCTCCTTCGTCCGCTGGCACGCCGGGCGGCGCACCACCGCGCGGGTCGTGCAGTACGAGCTCGACGCCCTCGGGCCCGAGGCCCGCGCCGAGATCCTCGGGCTGCGCCGGCAGGTCGACGCCGAGGTGCGCGGGATCGTCGAGGACGGCGTCGCCGCGGGCGAGTTCGATGTACTGGACGTCCAGGGCACCACGCTCGCCGTGCTCTCGCTGTGCATCGACGTGGCCCGCTGGTTCAACATCGACGGGCCACGCACACCGGAGGCGGTCGGCGAGCTGTACGCCGAGCTGGTGCTGCGGATGGTCGGGGCGAAGTAGCCCCGCCCTGCGGCGACTTCGGGTGCCTACAGGTAGTAGCGGGACACCGACTCCGCGACGCACACCGGCTTGTCGCCGCCCTCGCGCTCCACGGTGAAGGCGACGGCGACCTGGACGCCGCCCGTGACGTCCTCGACGCCGGTGATCGTCGCGGTGGCGCGCAGCCGGGAGCCGACGGGGACGGGGGCGGGGAAGCGGACCTTGTTGGTGCCGTAGTTGACGCCCATCTTCACACCGTCGACCCGCATCAGCTGGGGGCCGAAGAGCGGCAGCAGGGACAGGGTGAGATAGCCGTGCGCGATGGTCGTCCCGAACGGCCCCGCGGCGGCCTTCTCCGGGTCCACATGGATCCACTGGTGGTCCCCGGTGGCCTCGGCGAAGAGATCGATCCGCTTCTGGTCGACCTCCAGCCAGTCGGTGTGCCCCAGCTGCTCGCCCACGGCCGCCTTCAGCTCGGCGGGGGAGGTGAAGATCCTCGGTTCTGCCATGTTCCCGGCCTCTCGATCGTATGCCTAAGCAACTGCTTAGCATGGTTGGGTGCGACGCCGATGTCAACGGACAGGCCCTAGGCTCTGAGGGATGCCGCAGATTCCCGAGAAGATCCATGAGCTGACCGTCGGCCAGTTGGCCGCGCGCAGCGGTGCCGCCGTGTCCGCGCTGCACTTCTACGAGGCCAAGGGCCTGATCACCAGCCGCCGCACCGGGGGAAACCAGCGCCGGTTCAGCCGGGACACGCTGCGCCGGGTGGCGTTCATCCGCGCGGCGCAGCGGGTCGGCATCCCCCTCGCCACCATCCGCTCCGCGCTGGCCGAACTGCCGGAGGAGCGCACCCCGACGCGGGAGGACTGGGCGCGGCTCTCGGAGGCGTGGCGCTCGGAGCTGGACGAGCGGATCACCCAGCTCAACCGGCTGCGCGACCACCTGACCGACTGCATCGGCTGCGGCTGCCTGTCGCTGGACACCTGTGTGCTGTCCAACCCGGACGACAAGTTCGGGGAGCGGCGGGCGGGGTCGCGGCTGATGGCGGAGGGCCGCTGAGCCCAGGGCCCGGCGGCCCGGACCCGGGCCCGGCCCCGGTCACTCGTACTCCGTGCCGCCCTTGCGCGTCAGATACGCCGGACTCACCGCCTTCGCGATCGCCCGGCCGCCGGTCACCGCGCTGTACCGCTCACCGGCCGGCCGTATCACCACGCCCTCGCGCAGATGCAGCTCACGGCCGGAGACCGTCTCCCGGCCGCTCGCGACCGAGAGCACCCGGTCGATGTCGTACGGCCCCTCGTACAGCCGGGGCACCACCGGCAGCTCGCCGTCCAGTACGGCGGTGTCCAGCCAGCGCACGGTGCCCCCGATCTCCGCCGAGACGTCGAACACCGCGTACCCGAGGCTCTCGCGGCGGCCGTCCGCGCCGTACGTCAGGTCCTGCACACCCGCGCCGTACACCTCGCCGAAGACACCGATCCGCCGGGCCCCGAGCCGTGCTGCGAGGCGGGCGGCGGCCTCGGGGACGCCGTGGGCGTGCACGGCGCGCCAGTACAGGTTGCGGGCGTCCTCCTTGAGCGCGAGCGACCGGGCGCCGAAGCCCTTGGAGGAGACGTACACCCGCCCCTCGTCGGCGACATACGTCAGCAGGCAGGCCGAGCCGTGCAGCTTCTCGGTGAGCACCACCGGCTCGCCCGGCGTGAAGATGTCCGGGTGGCGCTGGATGTTCTCGATGTCGATCCAGGGCAGCAGCTCGGGCGCCCGCTCCACCTCGCCGTTCATGGTGGGCGGGACCGGCGGCACCCATTTGGTGATGCCGAGCCGCTCCGCGAAGTCCGTGCCCCGGGCGGCCGCGGCGGCGAGGTCGACGCCGTCGAGCGCCCTCGGCCGGCACACGAGGCCCTGGGACAGCTCGCCGCGCAGCCGTACCGCCCTGACCCGGTTCGCGGCCGACCCCGCGAGCCGCCCGGTCAGCCCCAGCTCCTCGATCAACTCGTCCGGCAGCACGGCCTGTTCGGGGATGTACAGCGCCACCTCCCCGCTGCGGAAGGCTCCCTTGGCCACCACGGCCCGGTACAGCCCCACCTGCGCCAGCTCCAGCGCGTCGGCGTTCGGGTGCTCATGGACGGTCAGCACCTCGGCGGTCACCCGCAGTGTGGACATGGAGATCCCCCGTTCCTCATGGCTTCGACTCCCGCCACTGTCGCGGACACCAAACCCGTGGAACGAGCCAATTCCCGCCTGTTACTGTCCCGTCGGCCTATGACGAGTGCGGGAAGATCCGTACTGGAGCAGTGCCTCCGTCACCAACCGGGCGTTGGACGCGGCCCGTTCACCGTCCGGCAGCAGCAGGGTGTCCTCCAGGCCGATCCGGGTCGCCAGGCCGAGGCGGGCGGCGAGGCGGAGGACGGGCCAGGTGCCGCCCTCCTCGCCGTGCAGGAGGAGGGGGCGGCCGTGCGCCTCGCCCAGGGCGGCCAGCAGAGCGCGGGCCGAGGTCTGCGCCGTGGCCGGGTCCGGGTCCATGACCTCGGCCAGGACGCGCAGGACCCGGGGGCCGAGGGCGGCGGCGGTGAAGCGGGCCGCGCCGTCCGTGCCGGACCAGATGCCCGCCTCGACGGCCACGCCCCGCTCCAGCAGCAGGGCGGCCAGCTCCTCCGCGCCCGGTTCGTGCCAGTTGACCGAGGCGAAGTCGGGCAGGAGGGACCAGGAGCGCACCCGGGCGAGACGCGCGGCGGGGTCGGGTTCGGCCCAGGCGCCGGTGGTCACCCCGATCGGCACCGTAATCCGCTCGCGCAGCGCCTCCAGGACCGGGGTGAGGACGCGGGGGGAGAGGCTGTCGTGCCCGCAGGGGCACTTGGGGTGGACATGGATCTCCGTGGCCCCGGCGGCGACGGCGTCCGCGGCGGAGCGCGCCAGGTCCTTCGGTGACATCGGGACAGCAGCGCCGTGCTCGGCGGTACGGCTTCCGTTCAGACATGCCTGCACCATGCTTCGATGGTGCCAGTCCCCGCCGGTGAAGTCAGCGGAGCGAGACCGGTGGAGCATGGGGGCGCGGCATCCCCTGCGCGGCCCCCGGACATTCCCCTGCCGAGATCCTCGCCGGCCCGGTCAGGCCGGCATCAGCAGCCGCCCCCGCCTGGCGTACGCCAGCGCCTGCGGGGAGAGCACCGGGCGCGGGACGAGTATCCCGCAGTCGCCGCACACCGGTCCCGAGGACGGCTCATGGTCAAGGCCGTACTTCCATACGAGCCGGTCGGCGCCGCAGACCGGGCAGCTCGCCCCCGGCTCCCGCTCCAGCGCGTCGATCAGCCTGCGCAGCACCTCGGCCAGCGGATCGGAAGGGTGCACCCGCGGATCGTCGCACCAGGCGACCCCGAAGCCGCCCCAGGTCAGCCGGTGCCAGTCGTCCACGCTGCCCGGCCGGCGCAGCCCGTCGTGCTTCTCGCGGCGGCGGCGCTCGGTGAACTCGCTCTCGTAGCCGAGCCAGACGGAGCGGGCCTCCTCCAGCTCCTCCAGTGCGGCCACGAGCCGCGCCGGGTCGGGGGAGCGGTCCTCGGGACCGAACCCGGCCCGCGCGCACAGATGGTCCCATGTCGCCCGATGCCCGTAAGGGGCGAACTTCTCAAGGCACTTGCGCAGCGAATAGCGCCGCAGCGCCAGATCGCAGCCCGGATCGCGTACCTGTCTCGCCAGACTCCGGAAACCGGCCATCGCCCTGCACCTCCGTCACACCTGCACCTGTTCCGCGGCCACTTCGGCGTCGTCGTACGGACGTCGCCTGATAGACGTGTCGACAGGCGCTTCGGCTCCATCTCTTCTCGCGCTTGTTCTGCTCGGCCTTCCCGCAAACTCAAAAAGTTGACGCATGTTCATCTTCAACTTCGGGGATACCGGCGGTAACGTTCGCGCACCCCAGTCGCTAGGAGCTGCCATGCCACGGCGCACCCCACGGACCGCCCTTGACAGAGTGAGAACGTTCCGCCGACTCCCCGGGTTCCTGAAGACGGCGTCGGTATGCGTTCTGATAGCCGGACTTGTCTCCCCCATTACCCAGAGCGCCGCCAGCGCGGCCACCTCCGCGTCCCCCGCGGCCGCCGCGAACGACTACTGCGGCGGCCAGTGTTCGGACATCCTGCCGCCCGGTGAGAACGGCAACGCCACCCTCGCGCAGATCCTCCTCAACCAGGCCTTCGGCACCCAGCCCGGGCACGCCGAGGACCAGCTCGGCCCGTACGCCAACCTGGCCACGGGCTACAAGGGCCTGAGCGACACGACCATCAACAACTTCTTCAACGACGCCTCGTTCGGCGTCCCGTCCGACCAGGTCGCCTCGACCGAGAAGCCGAACGGGCGCAGCGATGTGACGATCGTGCGGGACAAGAAGACCGGTGTCCCCCACATCACCGGCACCACCCGCTACGGCACCGAGTTCGGCGCCGGGTACGCCGCGGCCGAGGACCGGCTCTGGCTGATGGACGTCTTCCGGCATGTCGGCCGGGGCCAGTTGACCTCCTTCGCGGGCGGCGCCGCCGCCAACCAGGGCCTGGAGCAGGAGTTCTACCGCAACGCGCCCTACACCGAGGCCGACCTCCAGGCGCAGATCGACCGCGCCGTGGCGAACAACGGCGCCCGGGGCCAGCAGGCCCTCTCCGACGCCGACGCCTACCTGGACGGCATCAACTCCTACATCGACGCCTCCGACAGCGGCCGTTACTTCCCCGGTGAGTACGACCTGACCGGCCACAAGGACGCGATCACCAACGCCGGCACCATCGACCACTTCAAGATCACCGACCTGGTGGCGCTGGCCTCCGTCATCGGCTCCCTGTTCGGCTCCGGCGGCGGGGGAGAGGTGAACAACGCCCTCTCCCTGATGGCCGCGCAGGACAAGTACGGCGTCGAGCAGGGCACCAAGGTCTGGGAGTCCTTCCGCGAACGCAACGACCCCGAGGCCGTCCTCACCGTGCACGGCGGCCAGAGCTTCCCGTACGGCGCCAAGCCCGCCGCCGCCAAGGGGCAGGCGCTGCCCGACGCCGGCTCGGTGACCCAGGAGCCGCTGGTCTACGACCGCACCGGCAGCGCGGCCTCCACCGCCGCCAAGAGCGCCTCCACCACGGCCGCGAAGACGGACCTCAGCTCCGCCCGCCGGGGGATGTCCAACGCCCTGGTGGTGAGCGGAAAATACACCGCGAGCGGCCATCCGATCGCCGTCTTCGGACCGCAGACCGGCTACTTCGCGCCGCAGCTGCTCATGCTCCAGGAGATCCAGGGCCCGGGCATCAGCGCCCGCGGCGCCTCCTTCGCGGGTCTGAGCATGTACGTCGAACTCGGCCGCGGCCAGGACTACTCCTGGAGCGCGACCACCTCCGGCCAGGACATCATCGACACCTACGCCGTCGAGCTGTGCCAGGACGACTACCACTACCTGTACCACGGCACCTGCACCGCCATGGACAAGGTCGAGCAGAAGAACTCCTGGTCGCCCACGCTGGCCGACGGCACCGCCGCCGGTTCGTACACCATGCGGGTCTGGCGCACCAAGTACGGTCCGGTGGAGTACCGGGCGACCGTCGGCGGCAAGAAGGTCGCCTACACCAGCCTGCGCTCCTCGTATCTGCACGAGGTCGACTCGATCATCGGCTTCCAGATGCTGAACGACCCCGGCTACATCAAGGGCCCCCAGGACTTCCAGAGCGCGGCGCAGCACATCAACTACACCTTCAACTGGTTCTACGCCGACTCCCAGCACACCGCCTACTACAACAGCGGTGACAACCCGGTCCGCGCGGACGGCGTCGACACCGAGTTCCCGGTGTGGGCGCAGCCCGCCTACGAGTGGAAGAACTGGAACCCGGACACCAACACGGCCGACTACACCGCGCCCTCCGCCCACCCCAACTCCATCGACCAGGACTACTACGTCTCCTGGAACAACAAGCAGGCCAAGGACTACACCACGGCCTCCTGGGGCGACGGCTCCGTGCACCGCGCCAATCTGCTGGACGACCGGGTGAAGAAGCTGGTCGCGGCCGGCGGGGTGACCCGCGCCCAGCTGGTGCAGGCCATGGCGTCCGCGAGCGTCAGCGATCTGCGCGCCGAGGACGTGCTGCCCGAGCTGCTCCAGGTGATCAACTCCTCGCCGGTGACCGACTCCACGGCCGCCGACGCGGTGAACAAGCTCCAGGCGTGGGTGACCGCGGGCGCCCAGCGCACCGAGACCAGCGCCGGGTCCAAGACGTACGCCAACGCCGACGCGATCCGCATCCTGGACGCCTGGTGGCCGCTGCTGGTCAAGGCCGAGTTCCAGCCCGGCCTCGGCAGCGATCTGTACAACGCGCTCACCAGCAACCTGGCCATCGACGAGGCCCCGTCCGCCGGACACGGACCGACCGGCTCGCACGCCGGAAGCTCCTTCCAGTACGGCTGGTGGAGCTATGTCGACAAGGACATCCGGTCGGTGCTCGGGCAGAACGTGCAGGGCCCCCTCGCCGCGAAGTACTGCGGCAACGGGGACCTGGGCGCCTGCCGGGACGCCCTGATCAGCACCCTCAAGCAGGCCGCCGGGATGACCGCGGCCCAGGTCTACCCGGGCGACTCGGTCTGCTCCGCCGGTGACCAGTGGTGCGCCGACTCGATCGTCCAGCGCACGCTGGGCGGCATCAAGCACGGCAACATCAGCTGGCAGAACCGGCCGACCTTCCAGCAGGTCGTGGAGTACACCTCGCACCGGTGACCCCGGAACCGAGCGAGCGGTGACTGGCGGCGGGTCAGGCGATCCGGCCCGCCGCCAGCACCACCCGGGCCAGTTCGGGATGCAGGATGTCGCTGTGCGCCCCGGCCGGGGGACCGCCCCGGCGGACCACCGCCGCCGCGTCCACGTTCACACACCCCGACGCGGGCAGCCGGCCCGCCAGGGCACCGGCCAGATCCAATTGGGCCGTGCCCGGTACCGCCTGCACCCCGTCGTGGCCCAGCGCGCCCCACCGGGGACCCAGCACGGCCGCGATCTCGTTGCCCAGGCAGGACCGGTCGTCCCCCGCGAGCCGCGAGGCCAGCGGATAGAAGGTGCCGAGCGCCGCGTCGAAGTGCGAGTGGCAGCACACCAGCGGACCGTCGATCCGCCGCTGCTGATCCTTCAACGCCCCCGACTTGTGCGGGTCGTCGGGCAGCCGATCGGCGAACACATAGTGCGAGAAGGCCCCTTCGAGCAGCGTCAGGGACTTCACCGGGCGCGCCTGACCGGGCAGCCCGCGCAGCGCGAACGCCACCAGCCGCCCGCCGAAGCTGTGCCCCACCAGATGTACCCGCACCCCCGGCGCCTTGGCCGCCAACTTCCCCAGCAGCGGCCCGAGTCCATGCTCGCCGATGGTCCCGGCCCGCCCCTTCATCTGGTAGTACGCCGCCTGCCGTAGCAGCTCCTTCGCGCCCTCCCAGGGGTTGGGCAGACTGAATCCCTCGGTACCGCCCGGCGCCGCGACCGCGGCCAGCGCACCGGCGAACTCGGCGCAGGCGGTGGCGGGTTCCTCGGTGAACACGGCCGGCTCGCCGTCCTCGTCGGTGTCGGCCGCCGTGCTCCCCGCCCCGTTCAGCAGCAGCCGCACCAGCCGCCCGAACTCCGTCAACCCCGCGTCCCCGTCCGGCCGTTGGTCGAGCAGCCGGGCCAGCTGGTCGATGACGTCCGCCCGGTCCGGGAAGGCGACGAGCAGTCCGCGCCGGGTGTCCTGGTCCAGCGCCGGTCCGGGCGCCGCCTCCGTCGCCACCACCGACCTCGGGAAGTCGGGGATCGGTTCGTCGCTGAACCGCATCGACGGCCAGACCACCCCGACATACCCGAGGTGCGCCTTGGCGGCGAGTCCCGGGAACGGGGCGAAGAAGCGGCGGTACAGGGCGGTCGCGGCCGAGCGGTCCTCGTTCCAGCCGTGTGCGAAGACGACCAGGTCACGGATGCCCTGTTCCGTGACCTGGGCCAGCAGGTGATCGCGTTCGGGCGGGTCGACGTCCCCGCTCGCGTCGAAGGTCAGCTCCCAGTAGGGAGACACGCTCATCCCGGAATCCGCCATGCCAGGCTCCCTCGCCCCGCGGAGAACGACACGTTACCCGGTGTAATTGTCCCGCGACGCAGTGGAGTTGAAACCGGTTCGCGCGCCTCACCTGTACAGCAGGTACTCCTCTCGGATCCGCCGGAACGCGGCCAGCTCCTGCCGCCAGGCGCCCACCACCTCGTCGGTGTCCGCGCCCGCGTCGATCATCGTGCGCACCCGGTCCGAACCGGTGAGCTTGTCGATCCAGTCGTCCGACCGCCAGGCGAAGCCGTCCCAGACCTTGCGCGCGGTCACCAGCAGGGCGATCCCGGTGCGCACCGGGTCGTAGGCCGCCCGGTCCGTCACATGGATCTGCACCCCGCCGGCCGTCTTCCCCTCGAACTTGGAGAAGGTGGGCGCGAAGTACGCCTCCCGGAACCGCACCCCGGGCAGCCCCAGCGCGTTCGCGGCCGCCGCCCAGCGGCCGTCGATGCCCTCGGCGCCGAGGAGTTCGAACGGCCGGGTGGTGCCGCGGCCCTCGGAGAGGTTCGTGCCCTCGAACATGCAGGTGCCCGAGTACACCAACGCCGTGTCCGGGGTGGGCATGTTGGGGCTCGGCGGCACCCAGGGCAGCGCCGAGGCGTCGTAGAAGTCCGTGCGCCGCCAGCCCGTCATCAGCACGGTCTCCAGGGGGACGGACCCGCCGAGGAACTCCTTGTCGAACAGCCGGGCCAGCTCCGCGACGGTCATCCCGTGCGCCTGCGCGATCGGCTGCCGGCCGACGAACGTGGCGAACTCCTTGTGCAGCACCGGACCTTGGGCCGCGCGGCCGGTGACCGGGTTCGGGCGGTCGAGCACGACGAACCGCTTCCCCGCGAGCCGGGCGGCCTCCATGCAGTCGTACAGCGTCCAGATGTACGTGTAGAAGCGGGCGCCGACGTCCTGGATGTCGAAGACGATCGTGTCGACGCCGGAGGCGGTGAAGACGTCGGCCAGCGGCTGACCGCTCTTGAGGTACGTGTCGTAGACCGGCAGGCCCGTCTCCGGATCGGCGTAGCGGCCCTCGGAACCACCGGCCTGCGCGGTACCGCGGAAGCCGTGCTCAGGGCCGAAGACCGCCGTCAGCCTGACGAGAGGGCTCGCGTGCATCACGTCCACGATGTGCCGGGCGTCGCGGGTGATGCCGGTGGGGTTGGTGACGATGCCGGCCTTCTGGCCGTGGAGGAGCTGGTAGCCGTCGGCCGCGAGCCGTTCGAAGCCGGTGCGGAAGGACTCGCGGTGCTGCGGGGACACGGCCGCACCGGGGGATGCGGTGTCCCCGGAGGGCGCGGCCTCCCCGGGGGACGCGGCGGGGACGGCGGCCAGGGTGGCCGTGGCCAGGAGGTTTCTTCGGGACAGCTGCATGGGACCTCCGTTGGTGCGGAAGGTGCGGGCCTCTAGAGGTTGGTGCGATGACCCTTCCTTCACACATACCGACCGGTTAGTCTGGCCGCGCTGAGCCGAGTCGCGTCGTGTCGAAGGAGACCGATGGTGGAAGCCATGCAGGATGCGGGAGTCGTCGTCACCGGGGCCGGTGGGGGGATCGGGGCCGCGCTGGCCCGCAGGTTCGCCGGGGCCGGGGCCCGGGTCGTGGTGAACGACCTGGACGGGCGAAAGGCGAAGGCGGTGGCCGAGGAGATCGGCGGGACCGCCGTGCCCGGGGACGCCTCCGCGATCGTCGAGGAGGCCCGGGACGCGCTCGGCGGGACCATCGACGTGTACTGCGCCAACGCCGGGGTCGGCTTCTCCGACGGCGACATCGCCGGGCCGCTGGACGAGCGGTCCTGGGCGCTGGCCTGGGACGTCAATGTGATGGCCCATGTCCGCGCGGCCCACGCCCTGCTGCCGCACTGGCTGGAGCGGGGCAGCGGCCGGTTCGTCACCACCGTGTCCGCCGCCGGGCTGCTCACCATGGTCGGCGCCCCCTCCTACAGCGTCACCAAGCACGGCGCCTACGCGTTCGCCGAGTGGCTGTCCCTGACGTACCGCCACCGCGGTCTGAAGGTGCACGCGATCTGCCCGGAGGGCGTGCGCACCGACATGCTCGCGGCCACCGGCACCGCGGGCGAGGTGGTACTGGTGCCGACCGCGATCGAGCCGGAGGACGTGGCCGACGCGCTCTTCAAGGGTATCGAGGAGGACCGCTTCCTGATCCTGCCGCACCCGGAGACCGGCGCCCGCTACCAGGTGCGCGCGGCGGACCCCGAGCGCTGGCTGGCCGGCATGAACCACCTCCAGCAGAAGGTGGAGGAGGTCTCGTGAGCGACTCCCCGTACGCGGCCAAGCCCTGGCTGGCCCTGCTGAACGAGGCCCAGCGAGTTCCCGTCGCCCCGGCCGACTCGCTGGTGCACGCCCTGCGCGCCGCCGCCGCGAAGGCGCCCGAGCGCACCTTCCTCGCCTACTTCGACGCCCGCCTGAGCTACCGCGAGGTGGACGAGCTCAGCGACTCGATCGCCGCGCGTCTCGCCGCGCGCGGACTGGAGC
>NZ_MUNF01000489.1 GCF_002154555.1 Streptomyces murinus | reverse complement strand
GCTCCGGCGGCCAGCGCCAGCGCGTCGGCCTCGCCCGCGCGCTCGCCGTCGACCCCGAAGTCCTGCTCTTCGACGAGCCGTTCAGCGCCCTGGACCCCCTCATCCGCCGCGACATGCAGGACGAGGTCGCCCGCCTCCACGAGGAGGAGGGCCGCACGATGGTCTTCATCACCCACGACCTCAGCGAGGCCCTCAAGCTCGGCGACCGCATCGCCCTGATGCGCGACGGCCAGGTCGTCCAGCTCGGCACCCCCGAGGAGATCGTCGGCTCCCCGGCCGACGACTACGTCCGCGAGTTCGTCCGGGACGTACCGCGCGAGCAGGTGCTGACCGCCCGTACGGCCATGCGCCCCGCGTCCTTGGTGGAGAGCACCGAAGGCCCCGCGCTCACGCCGGACGCCACGGTCTCGGAGGCCATCGAGGCCGTCGCCCGCACCGGCAGCCCGGCCCGTGTCATGGACGACGGCAAGTGCCTGGGCGTGGTCGACCACGAGCAGCTGCTGGGCGTGGTGGCCGGCGTGCCCGTCGCCCCGGCCGCGGGCCCCCGTGCCACCCCGGAGGCCGTCTGATGGCCACCCTCACCGTCCCCGCCCTGCGCACCAGGACCCCCGCCGTCCTGCGCAACAGAGCCGTCGGCAAGCTCCTGCTGCTCGCCCTGATCACGGCCGTCCTGCTCCCGCTGCTGCACGGCCGCGCCTGGCCCCACCACCTCACGGTCAGCCTCACCGAGCCGCTGACCAGCGCCAGCAACTGGATCATCGACAACCGCGACACCCACCCGCTCTTCCTCTACTTCTTCGGCTACATCAGCAACGCCGTCGTCCTCGCCGTGCGCGCGGTCTACGTCGCCCTCCTCGCCCTCGGCTGGCCGGGCGTCACCGCGCTCGGCGCCCTCGTCGCCTGGCGGGTGGCGGGCCCCCGCCTGGCCGCCGGCACCGCCGTCGCGTTCCTCGCCTGCGGCGCGCTCGGCATGTGGGAACCGACGATGCAGACCCTCGCGCTGATGGTCGCCGCCGTCCTCGCCTCGGTGCTCGTCGGCGCCGCCCTCGGCCTCGCCGGCGGACTCTCCCCGCGCCTGGACCGCGCCCTGCGCCCGGTCCTGGACACGATGCAGGTCCTCCCGGCCTTCGCCTACCTCCTCCCCGTCGTCCTGGTCTTCGGCATCGGCGTCCCCGCGGCCGTCCTCGCCACCGTCGTCTACGCCGCCCCGCCCATGGCCCGCCTCACCGCCCTCGGCCTGCGCGGCGCCGATCCCGAGGTCCTGGAGGCCGTGGAGTCGCTCGGCGCCACCCGCCGCCAGCGGCTGCTGACCGCCCGTGTCCCGCTGGCCCGCAAGGAACTGCTGCTGGGCCTCAACCAGACGATCATGATGGCCCTGTCCATGGCCGTCATCGCCTCCGTCATCGGCGCCGGCGGTCTCGGTGACCGCGTCTACCAGGCCCTGTCCACCGTCGACGTCGGCCAGGCCCTCGCCGCCGGCATCCCGATCGTGCTGCTCGCCGTGGTCCTGGACCGGGTGACCGGCGCGGCCGGCGCCGACGGCGCGAAGGGGCCCCGGACGATCGGCTGGCCGTACGCCCTCGCCGTCACCGCGGCCGCCGCCCTCGCCGCCCGCCTCCTCGGCGCCCTCGACTGGCCGAACGGCTGGAGCGTGCAGATCGCCGCCCCGGTCAACCGCGCCGTCGACTGGATGACCGGCCACCTCTACTCCGGCGTCCCGGTCATCGGCGGCACCGCCGACTGGGCGGCCCACTTCACCACCTGGGTCCTGGACCCGGTCCGCGACGGACTCCAGTGGCTGCCCTGGTGGTCGCTGCTGCTGATCGTCGCCGCCCTCGCCTGGGTGATCGGCACCTGGCGCACCGCGCTGACCGCCGTCCTCGCCCTGGCCGCGATCGGTGTGCTCGGCGTGTGGGAGCCCTCCCTGGACACCCTCTCCCAGGTACTGGCCGCCGTCGCCGTCACCCTGGTGCTCGGCTTCGCCACCGGTATCGCCGCGGCCCGCAGCGACCGCGTCGAGCGCGCCCTGCGCCCGGTCCTGGACGTCTTCCAGACGATGCCGCAGTTCGTGTACCTGATCCCGGTCGTCGCCCTGTTCGGCGTCGGCCGCGCCCCCGCGGTCGCCGCGGCCGTCGTCTACGCGCTGCCCGCCGTTGTCCGCATCACCACCCAGGGCCTGCGCCAGGTGGACCCGGCGGCCCTGGAGTCGGCGCGCTCGCTCGGCGCGACCGGACGGCAGCAGCTGTGGCAGGTCCAACTTCCGCTCGCCCGCCGTGCGTTGCTGCTCGCCGTCAACCAGGGCGTGGTCCTGGTCCTCGCCGTCGTCATCATCGGCGGTCTGGTCGGCGGCGGTGCCCTCGGCTACAACGTCGCCTTCGGCCTCGCCCAGGGCGACCTGGCGACCGGTCTGGTGGCCGGTGCCGCCATCGTCTGCCTGGGCCTGATGCTGGACCGGGTGACCCAGCCGACCGAACGCCGTCCGGGGAAGGGAGCCTGACATGCGGATCCGACTGCGTACGGCGGTCCCCGTCGCGCTCGCCGTGCTGGGGCTGACCACCGGCTGCGGCGCCGCCGACATGACCAAGCAGGCCAGCCCGTTCGCCCACACCGGCGGCGGCAAGAGCGTCACCCTGTCCGTGCAGTCCTGGGTGGGCGCCGAGTCCAATGTGGCCGTCGCCCAGTACCTGCTGGAGCACAAGCTGGGCTACCGCGTCGACACCGTGCAGGTGGACGAGGTGCCCGCGTGGGACGCGCTGAGCCAGGGCCGGGTCGACGCCATCCTGGAGGACTGGGGCCACCCCGACCAGGAGAAGCGCTACGTCGACGACAAGAAGACGATCGCCCGCGCCGGCGATCTCGGGGTGACCGGTCACATCGGCTGGTTCGTGCCGACGTACCTCGTCAAGCAGCACCCCGACATCACCGACTGGCACAACCTGAACAAGTACGCCTCCCTCTTCCGTACGGCGGAGAGCGGCGGCAAGGGCCAGCTGATGGACGGCTCCCCGTCCTATGTCACCAATGACAAGGCCCTGGTGAAGAACCTGAAGCTGGACTACCAGGTGGTCTTCGCCGGTTCCGAGGCCGCGCAGATCACCCAGATGAAGCAGTTCGCCAAGGAGAAGAAGCCCTTCCTGACGTACTGGTACTCACCGCAGTGGCTGTTCGAGAAGGTCCCGATGACGGAGGTGAAGCTGCCGCCGTACAAGGACGGCTGCGACGCGGACGCGGCGAAGATCACCTGCGCCTATCCGCGCACCCCGCTCCAGAAGTACCTCAACGCGGACTTCGCCAGGTCGGGCGGCAAGGCGGCGGAGTTCCTGAAGAAGTTCCGCTGGACCACCGACGACCAGAACGAGGTCTCCCTGCTGATCGCCCAGGACAAGCTGTCCCCGGACGCGGCGGCGAAGAAGTGGGTGGACAGCCACCCCTCCGTCTGGAAGCAGTGGCTGTCCTGAGCGGCTACTGACGCAGCCCGGCGGCGAGTTCGGCCGCCGCCGCGGTGGCCCTGCGCTGGAGCTGCGGGCCGAACGTGATCCGGGTGGACCCGAGTTCGCCGAGCGCGGCGGGCGAGGGGCCGTCCGGGGTCAGCAGGGCCAGCGCGTTCAGCGGGCCCTCGATCCCGGACCGCAGCAGGGGCAGGACGTCCACCGGGGCGAGGATCGGGTACACGCACTCGGCACCCGCCGCGACGTACAACGCGGCCCGCTCGACGGTCTGTTCGGCTGCCTGCTCGACGGCCCGTCCGGGGTCGCCGTCGCCGTGCACGAAGGTGTCGACGCGGGCGTTCAGGAAGATCCGGCCCGCGGCCGCCGCGCAGAACTCGGCCAGGTATTCGGCGTGCTCCCGGGGGTCCTTGAGCGCACCCCCGGTGGAGTCCTCGATGTTGCAGCCGACGGCGCCCGCCGCCAGCAGCCGCTCCACCAGCTCCTTCGGCGCGAGCCCGTATCCGTCCTCGACGTCCGCCGTCACCGGCACGTCCACCGCGCGGGTGATCCGGGCGACCGCCGCGAACATCTCGTCCGCCGGGGTCTCGCCGTCCGCGTACCCGAGCGCGGCGGCGACCCCCGCGCTCGGGTACGCGGACGGCGAG
>NZ_MUNF01000488.1 GCF_002154555.1 Streptomyces murinus | reverse complement strand
ACGACCGGCCGCCGCGCACCGCGTACGCGGACTCCGTGATCTACGAGGCCCATGTGCGCGGACTGACCCGCACCCACCCGGACGTCCCCGAACGGCTGCGCGGCAGCTACGCGGGCCTCGCCCATCCCGCCGTCATCGAGCATCTGACCTCGCTCGGGGTGACGGCGGTCGAGCTGATGCCGGTGCACCAGTTCGTCCAGGACGGGGTGCTCCAGGACCGGGGCCTGTCCAACTACTGGGGCTACAACACCATCGGCTTCTTCGCGCCGCACAACTCCTACGCCGCCTTCGGCAGCCGGGGCCAGCAGGTCAACGAGTTCAAGGCCATGGTGAAGGCGCTGCACGCGGCCGGCCTCGAAGTCATCCTCGACGTGGTCTACAACCACACCGCCGAGGGCAGCGAGTTCGGGCCCACCCTGTCCTTCCGCGGCATCGACAACGCCTCCTACTACCGTCTGGTGGACGGGGACTGGGCGCACTACTACGACACCACGGGCACCGGCAACAGCCTGCTGATGCGGCACCCGTACGTACTCCAGCTGATCATGGACTCGCTGCGCTACTGGGTCACCGAGATGCATGTCGACGGCTTCCGCTTCGACCTCGCGGCCACCCTGGCCCGGCAGTTCCACGAGGTGGACCGGCTCTCGGCGTTCTTCGACCTGATCCAGCAGGACCCGGTGATCAGCCGCGTCAAGCTGATCGCCGAGCCCTGGGACGTGGGGGAGGGCGGCTACCAGGTCGGCAACTTCCCGCCGCTGTGGTCGGAGTGGAACGGCAGATACCGGGACGCCGTACGGGACTTCTGGCGTACCGAGCCCGGCTCGCTGGGCGAGTTCGCGTCCCGGCTGACCGGCTCCTCCGACCTGTACCAGCACAGCAGGCGCCGGCCGCGGGCGAGCGTCAACTTCGTCACCGCGCACGACGGGTTCACACTGCGGGACCTGGTGTCGTACAACGACAAGCACAACGAGGCGAACGGGGAGGACAACCGGGACGGGGAGAGCCACAACCGCTCCTGGAACTGCGGGGCGGAGGGGGACAGCACCGATCCCGCCGTGCTCGAACTGCGGGGGCGCCAGCAGCGCAACCTCCTCGCCACCCTGCTGCTCTCGCAGGGCATCCCCATGCTCTGCCACGGCGACGAGCTCGGGCGCACCCAGCGCGGCAACAACAACGCGTACTGCCAGGACAACGAGATCTCCTGGGTTGACTGGGAACTCGACCACGAGCAGCGGAACCTGGCGGACTTCACCCGCAACCTCATCGCGCTGCGCGCCGCGCACCCCGTGCTGCGCCGGCGCCGCTTCTTCCGCGGCGAGACCGCGACGAACGCCGCGCAGCCGCTGCCGGACCTCATGTGGCTGCGGCCCGACGCCCGCGAGATGACCGGGCGGGACTGGCAGCGCGGCGACGCGCACTCCGTCGGCGTCTTCCTCAACGGCGACGCGATCGCCGAACGGGACCCGTACGGCGGGAAGTTGACCGACGACTCCTTCCTGCTCCTGCTCAACGGGTACTGGGAGCCGGTGGACTTCCGGCTGCCCGACGAGACGTTCGGGGAGCGCTGGACGACACTCGTCGACACCGCGGACGCGGAGGGCGCCCCGGACGAGCGCGAGCGGAAGGCGGGAACACGGCTGCGGGTGGAGGCCAGAAGCCTCATCCTGCTGACCCGCCCCTCGCGGGCGGCGGACCAGAGCAGATCGGAGAAGCTCAGCGCACGCGCCGCGACATCACCGTGAACTGGGCGCCGTCGGCGTCCCGGAGGATCGCCTCCGTGTCGTTCTCCTTCAGGACGCTGCCCCCGTGCTTCTCCGCGGCCCGGGCGCAGCCGGTTACGTCCGCCACCGCGAAGTGGACCTGCCAGTGCGGCCGTACCGAGGGGTCCGGGGCGGCCTCCACCGCGCCCGAGTCGATCCGGGCCACCGCGTCCCCCTGGCTGCGCAGCACGACCTCGTCGCCGTCGTACTCGACCTCGCAGCACCCCGGCTTCCCCGACGCCCAGTCGAGGATCTCGCCGTAGAACATCGCGGAGTCGAAGGCGTTGCGGGTGTGCAGCCGGATGAACGTGGGCGCCGCCCGCCGCCACGCCTCCCAGTTGGAGACCAGCTCGCCCTGCCAGATGCCGAACGTCGCCCCGTCGCGGTCGGCGAGCAGCGCGGCCCGGCCCGGCGGGAAGGAGAGCGGTCCGACCGCCGCCGTACCGCCCCGCTCCCGTGCCCGCGCCACCGCGACATCCGCGTCCGGCACCGCGAAGTACGGCGTCCAGGCCACCGCCATCTGCCACATCGTGGCCACCGCGGCGATCCCGGCCACCGGCACCCCGTCGGCCAGCGCGACCCGGAAGTGCTCACCGAGCTTCGCGCCGCGCCAGCGCCAGCCCAGCACGGCCGTGTAGAAGTCCTGGGTGGCCTGGAGGTCGCGGCTGGTCAGGCTCACCCAGCAGGGTGCGCCGAAGACGGAGTGCGTGGAGACGACCGCACGTGTGCGCGGCCCGTGCCCGGTGCCGTTCGCTCCGTCGCTGACAGGGGTTTCTCGGTTCATGTTCGGTAACGTCCTGCTCTCGGGGCCGGGGGTCACCGCTCTGGCTCCAGTGTCCAACCGGAAGCGGGTGCGGCGCCTGTCGAGTACCCCCGGTGGCAGGGGGGCAGGCCGCTGCGCAGGATGGGGGGATGGGAGAGAGCGAGCCGGAGCGGATCGCCGCGCTACAGGCCGAGATCGACCAGCTGAAGCAGGCCATGGCCTCGCACGCCGTGGTGGACCAGGCGATCGGCATGGTGGTGGCACTCGGCCGGGTCACCCCGCAACAGGGCTGGCAGGTGCTGCGGGATGTCTCCCAGCACACCAACATCAGGCTGCGCAACGTCGCCGAGCTGGTCCTCATCTGGGGCCGCAGGGGCGAGCTGCCGCCCGAGATCAGCGCGGAGCTGGAGGAGGCCCTGGACCGGTACGGCCCCGCGCAGGTCCCCGGCGGCGACCCGGCGCCCGCCCCGGACCGGCCGGGCGCCGTCTGAAGCGGGATCTCACCGCGTCTCCGCCAGCAGTTCCTCCCGCAGCCGGTCGAAGCACCCGCTGAGCAGCCGCGACACATGCATCTGCGAGATGCCCAGCTGCTGTGCGATCCGGTTCTGCGTCATCCCCCGGAAGAACCGCAGGTAGAGAATGGTCCGCTCGCGTTCCGGCAGCGCCGCGAGGCAGGGCTTGACGGCCGCCCGGTCCACCACGAGGTCGTACCCGGGGTCGGGACCGCCCAGCGAGTCCCCGAGGGCGTAGCCGTCCGTGCCCGCCACCTCGGCGTCCAGGGACAGTGCGGAGAAGCACTCCAGCGCCTCCATCCCGGTGCGCACCTCGTCCTCGTCCAGCCGGGTGTACTCGGCTATCTCGGCCACCGTGGGCGGCCGGCCCGGCGTGGTCTGGGACAGCTCCTTCACGGCCGTACGGACCCGGTTGCGCAGGTCCTGGACCCGGCGCGGCACATGCAGCGTCCACATGTGGTCCCGGAAGTGCCGCTTGATCTCACCGGTGATGGTGGGCACCGCGTACGCCTCGAAGGCGCGGCCGCGCTCGGGGTCGTAATGGTCGACGGCCTTCACCAGGCCCAGCGCGGCCACCTGGTACAGGTCCTCCAGGGACTCTCCGCGGCCGCGGAACCGTACGGCGATCCGCTCGGCCATGGGCAGCCACAGCCGCACCAGTTCGTCCCGCAGCGCCTGGCGCTCGGGACCGTCGGGCAGCTTGGCGAGCCGCGCGAAGGACTCACCCGTGTCGGGCGCGTCGTCATGGGGATGGGGGTGGGATCTGGGCTTGGTGCTGGTGCTGCCAGTGACACGCATCGCGCGCACCTCTCTCGCCGGTGCCGGTTGGACAGACACCGTGGGAGGCGCGCGCTCGGTCACGGGAAAGGACTCGGGGCGTCGGGCCGCGCTGGGGCCCGCTCCCACGGAAGTGCCTCCTGTCCGAAGCACATATGTGCGTTTTCCCGCTCTCGGACATCACAAAACAATTCACCCGATAACCGGAAAAACGGTACGGCGGTCTTGACCGCATCTTGGGGTCGCCCGAGGGGTGATACCTCTGTAGCAGAGGTAATCTTCAAATGTGGAAGACGAAGCGATACACGGGCCCGGCGGCGACGCGCCGCCCGGGGCGCCCGAGACCTTCCCGGCGGAGCTGACCGACGCGCTCGTCGGCATCCAGCGGCTGATCCGGCGCCGGCTGCGTGGCGGCCTGACCGGGCCCCGGCTGCGCGGTGCCGAGGTGGAGCTGCTGCGGCTGGTCGAGTCCCGCCCGGGGATCGGCGTCTCGGAGGCGGCCAGGGAACTGCACCTGGCGAGCAATTCCGTCTCGACGCTGGTCAACCAGCTCGTGCGGGACGAGTACCTGGTCCGGGAGACCGATCCGGCCGACCGGCGGGCCGCGCGGCTGCGGCTGACCGGGGCCGCCGAGAAGCGCCTGGAGGACTGGCATCGCCGCCGTGCCGAGCTGGTCGGCGGCCGTCTCGCCCGCCTCGACGGCGCCGACCACGACGCCCTGCGCGCGGCCCTCCCGGCCCTGCGCAGGCTCGCCGACCTGCTGCACGAGGACCCCGAGGCGGACGAGGACCCGGCGGCGCCGGTAAGCGCGCCGGCCGGGGCGGGGGCCGCCCCGGCAGGACCCTGGACGGAGGGCACGCCATCATGACGACCGACCCGGCGGACATGTCCGCCACCCCGGCCGCGGCGGCCACCGCCACGGCCGAGGCAGCCGCCGCCCACGCCGAGGCCGTCAGCTGCACCGGGCTCACCTACGCCTTCGGCGAGACCAAGGCCGTGGACGACCTCGACCTGGGCGTCCGCGAGGGCGAGGTCTTCGGGCTGCTCGGACCGAACGGCGCGGGCAAGACCACCGCCATCCGCTGCATCACCACCCTGCTGCCGGTCCCCGCCGGCATGGTCCGCGTCTTCGGGCACGACGCCGCCAAGGAGCGCATGGGAGTGCGCCGCATGCTCGGCTACGTCCCGCAGCAGCTGTCCGCCGACGGCGGGCTCACCGGGCGCGAGAACGTCGCCCTGTTCGCCCGGGTGTTCGACGTGCCGCGCCGGGAACGTGCCGCACGCGTCGATCTGGCGCTCTCCGCCGTCGACCTCTCCGACGCCGCCGGACGGCTCGCCGGCACCTACTCCGGCGGCATGATCCGCCGCCTCGAACTCGCCCAGGCCCTGGTCAGCGCCCCCCGGCTGCTGATCCTGGACGAGCCGACCATCGGCCTCGACCCGATCGCCCGCACCGGCGTGTGGGAGCACATCAACGCCGTACGCGAGGCGACCGGTATGACCGTCCTCGTCACCACCCACTACATGGACGAGGCCGACCAGTACTGCGACCGGGTCGGCCTGATGCACCGCGGCCGTATCCGCGCGCTTGGCACCCCGGAGGAACTGCGCCGGGGCCTCGCCGAACGCAAGGGCACCGACACCCTGCCCACGCTGGAGGACGTCTTCCGCGACATCGCCGGCAGTGGCCTCGACGACAACACCGGAGGAGGTTTCCGTGAAGTCCGAAGCACCCGCCGCACCGCACGCCGCGTCGGCTGACCGCACCCTCGGCAAGGACACCGCGCTGCTGCTCACCCCTCCGGTGCCGCGCGCCGGCTGGCGGCTGCTGCCCGCCCGGGTGCTCGCCATGTGCACCGTGGAGCTCCAGAAGCTGCGCCACGACCGCACCGAGCTGTACACCCGCGCCGTCCAGCCCGCCCTGTGGCTGCTGATCTTCGGTCAGACCTTCACCCGGATCCGGGCGATCCCCACCGGCGGCATCCCGTACATCGACTACATGGCGCCCGGCATCATCGCCCAGTCCGCCATGTTCATCGCGATCTTCTACGGCATCCAGATCATCTGGGAGCGGGACGCGGGCATCCTGAACAAGCTGCTCGTCACCCCGACCCCGCGCTCGGCGCTGATCACCGGCAAGGCGTTCGCGGCCGGGGTGAAGTCGCTGGTGCAGGCGATCGTGGTGATCGTGATCGCCGCGCTGCTCGGTGTCGCCCTCACCTGGAACCCGCTGAAGCTGCTCGGTGTCGCCCTCGCGGTGATCCTCGCCTCGGTGTTCTTCTCCTGCCTCTCGATGACCATCGCGGGCATCGTGCTCAGCCGCGACCGGCTGATGGGATTCGGGCAGGCGATCACCATGCCGCTCTTCTTCGGCTCCAACGCCCTGTACCCCGTCTCCGTGATGCCGGGCTGGCTCCAGGCCGTCAGCAAGGTCAACCCGCTGAGCTATCAGGTCGACGCGCTGCGCGGGCTGCTGCTCGGCACCCCCTCGCATCTCGGCGCCGACTTCGGGGTGCTGGCGATCGCCGCCGCGCTCGGCATCACCGCGGCCTCCTCGCTGCTCGGCCGACTGGCCCGGTGATCTTGCCGGGAACGTGATGTGCGGCACGCGCCGTGGCCCGCCCGGACCGGGCTCGGGGGGATTCTTCCTGGGCAGCGCTTGATCAACGATCAAAGCGGGCGAACCCCCTGGCCACGGCGCATTCCGCTCATTTGACAGTGCGCTGAGCCCACAGATAGACACTCGGGGGTCGAGAGGGGCACTGTGTACGAGCCGAACGTGGTCGGTGACTGGCAGGAGTACGAGGAGCATGCCGGTCTGCGGGTCCGCGTCCACCGCCTGGAGGCCGCCGAACCCCCGCGCGGACGCGACGACGCCGCGGCCGGTCTGACGTACTTCAGTGTCCGGGTGACGATCGAGAACCGCGGCACACGGCACTTCGGTATCCACCTGGAGGACGGCCAACTCGACGTCCGGGTCGGACCGGACGGCGAGGGCGCGTTCATCGACTGGCGCAACTCGCAGTTCATCGAGGGCTTCGACGTCTATCCGCTGCGCCGGGCCACCGCCGTCCTCTACGCCGCCGCCCCCGAGGCCGCGCTCACCCATGTGGACATCCAGGTGCAGCTGCGGGTGGACGAGGAATGGACCGAGCGCCGGCTGTGGGCCGGCGGCACCGACGTCCAGGAGGCGACCGCGCAGACCGCCCCCGTGGGCTCCACGCAGGGCGACCTGGCCCACCAGGTCAGCGCCTTCCTCAAGGAGCAGACGGAGCCCGGCACCGCCTGAGCCCCGGCCGCCCCCCGGCCCCGCTCAGTGCGGGATGCCGTCGATGATCTCCCGCGCGCCCTGCCGCAGCAGCGCCACCGCCACCGAGGTGCCGAGCGTGGCCGGATCGAGCCGGCCCGCCCACTCGTGGGCGTTCAGCCGGGTCTTGCCGTCGGGCGTGAACACACAGGCCCGCAGGGAGAGTTCACCACTGGCGTCCACCCGTGCGTACCCGGAGATCGGGCTGTTGCAGTGGCCCTGGAGCACATGCAGGAACATCCGCTCGGCCGTCGCCTCCCGATGGGTGTCCGGGTCGCCGAGCCCGCTGACCGCGTCGATCAGCTCGGTGTCGTCCTCCCGGCACTGCAAGGCGAGGATGCCCGCGCCGATCGGCGGCATCATCGTCTCCGGGGACAGCACCTCGCTGATCACATCGGTGCGCCCGATGCGCTCCAGGCCTGCCACCGCGAGCAGCAGCGCGTCCGCCGCCCCGTCGGCCAGCTTCTGGAGCCTGCGGTTGGCGTTGCCGCGGAACGGCACACACTCCAGATGCGGGTGGGTGGCGGCCAGTTGGGCGATCTTGCGCACCGCGGAGGTCCCGATCCGGGTGCCGGCCGGCAGCTCGTCCAGGGTGAGGCCGCCCGGGTGCACCAGCGCGTCGCGGATGTCGTCCCGCTTCAGGAACGCGGCGAACACCGTCCCGGCGGGCAGCGGCCGGTCGGCGGGCACGTCCTTCACACAGTGCACCGCGAGATCCGCCGCCCCGGCCAGCAGGGCCGCGTCCACCTCCTTGGTGAACGCCCCCTTGCCCTCGACCTGGGCCAGATCGCCGAGCCACTTGTCGCCGGTGGTCTTCACGGGGACGACCTCGGTGCGCACCCCCGGGTGCAGGGCGGCCAACTCGGCGCGGACCCGCTCCACTTGGGCCAGGGCCATGGGTGAGTCACGGGAGACGATTCGGATCAGTTCGGGAACCGGCATGCGCACACGATAGACCCACCCGCCTCATGCCAGGTCCCCAGGCAGGTCCGCCGCCGAGTCCTGTGGGGAAAGATCGGGACGCAGCCTTAGCCAGGACGGCTGACGCAGCAGCCCGGAGCGGGTACGGGTGCTGTAAGCGACCTCGCCGACCAGCCGGGGCAGCACCCAGCGCGCGCCCGGGACGCGGGGCACCGGCTCGAAGGGGCAGCGCCCGCTCGCCGCGTCCGTGAGCAGCCCCGCGAGCCGGATCCGCTCCGCCTCGCTCCAGCCGGTGCCCACCCCGCCGACGTAGCGCAGCCGGCCGGCCGGGTCCCGCTGGCCCACCAGCAGCGCGCCGGGCAGCCCCGCGAGCCGCCCCTTGCCGGGCAGCCAGCCGCCCACGATCACATCCTCGGCGCGCATGTTGCGGATCTTGATCCAGGCGCGCGAGCGCACCCCGGGCTCGTACAGCGAGTCGAGCCGCTTGCACACCAGGCCCTCGAGCCCGTGCTCCCGGGTGGCCGCGAGGGCCTGGGCGCCGTGCCCGGTCACCGCGCCGGGCGTCGACCAGTACGGCCCGGACAGCCCCAGCTCCAGCAGCCGCGCCCGGCGCCGTACATACGGCTCCCGCAGCAGCGGCCGCGCCAGATACGGCACGTCGAACAGCACCAGATGCACCGGCACCTGCGCGGCCCGGCGCGCGGCCCGCGCGGGCGCGTGGGCGAGGCCCATCCGGCTCTGGAGAAGCTGGAAGTCGGCCCGGCCGTCCGGGTCCAGGGCCAGCACCTCGCCGTCGAGGACCGCCGGGGTGGCACCCAGCGCGCCGCCCAGCGGCGCCAGTTCGGGATACGCCCCGGTGATCACCTCGCCCGAACGGGCGCGCAGCACCAGAGTGCCGTCCCCGGGCAGATAGACCATCACCCGCTGCCCGTCCTGCTTGGTCTCGTACGCCCAGCGCGCGTCCTGCGCGGCGGGCGGCAGCGAGCCGGGGGTGGCGAGCATCGGCGCG
The DNA here is from genome assembly GCF_002154555.1 of Streptomyces murinus. Taxonomy (GTDB): domain Bacteria; phylum Actinomycetota; class Actinomycetes; order Streptomycetales; family Streptomycetaceae; genus Streptomyces; species Streptomyces murinus. Next base: position 4,522 of record NZ_MUNF01000488.1, on the reverse strand, counting down.
ATGAGCGGCAGGGTGGTGGCGGTCACGGGGGAAGATGTCGACCGATCCCGGCCCCGGCACGCGCCTTCGGCCGCCGGTTCCCCTGAACGGGGTGCCCCGCCGGGCCGCCGCCCGGCCCGCGCGTCAGTCCACCGGCGCCGGTGGAGCGTCCGCGTCCAGGCCCGTGCACGCCACCTTCCCGCCCACCTCGGCACACGCCTCCACGCCCCGGGGCGAACCCACCGACAGCATCGGGCTGTTGACGCCGGTCACATCATCGGCCGGATAGCTCGCGGAGAGGATGTCGTCGCCCGCGCGCACCGACACCTCCCGGGCCAGCCGGCCGCGCACCCGCACCTCCGACCAGGCGGTGCGGCAGGACGGCGAGTAGCGCAGCCGTACGGCATAGGCGTGGTCGGCGACCCGGCTCCTGGTCTGCGCGTCCCGGGCGCACACCGAGGCGTCGGGCAACTCGCCCTGGCAGGAGGACCCGTGACAGCGCGGCACCTCGCTCAGCGGCTGGGCCACCGGAGCGGAGTCCGGGCGCCCGGACAGGGCCACGGCCGCGGCCACCGCAGCGGCCGCGCCGAACAGCGCGAGCACCGACACCGGGATCCACAGCGGGAGCCAGGGTGAGCGGCGACCGCCGGAGCGTTCCTCGGGCGGCTCCGGGGGCGCGGGCTCGTCGGCCGCCTCCCACAGCGCCAGTACGGCCGTGGCGTCGGCCTCGGCCAGCCGGCACAGGGCCTCCACCGCGGGCCGCGGCGGCCGCTTGCCGCCCGAAAGATAGCGGTGCCAGGCGGACTTGCTGTACGGGGTGCGCGCGGCCAGCGCCGCCAGGCTCAGACCTGTACGGTCCTTCAGCTCGCGCAGTGTCACCACCAGCGACTCGTCCGGCGCGGTCGATCCTTGGGGGTGCCGCATCGTGCGTTCCTCGACTCCCATTCCCCTATGGGCGTTTCGCCCCTGATGCCGGGATGGCTTCCCTGTCGGACGGCCGCTGCAACACCGGACGAGGTATGGGCCGGGTCAAGCGCCCCCATGCCGAAGGCCTGTTCGGGACGCGGCTCCCGGACAGGCCCTCGGCGGTCAGTGGATGATGCGGCGGACGCCCGTCAGCACCAGGGGACGTACCGGCCGGTGGTCACGTAGTGGGCGGAGACGTAGCCCCGGTGCTGGGGGAGCCGGTACCAGACGTGGTTGCCGTGCACCCGGGAGCCGTAGGTCTTGCAGCTGACCGTGATGAGCCGGTTGGTGTGCCGGCTGCCGACCACCCGGTAGCCGGTGCCCGGGCCGGAGCGGACGTTGAGCCGGATGCCGCGGGTGGCGACCCGGCCGGTGTGGTACGGCTGGGTGTGGACGGGGTGTTGCGGGGCGGCGACGGCGGCCACCGGGTGGGCGGTGACGGTGCTCGCCGCGGCGGCACCGGCCGACGCGGGAAGCAGGGCGAGCACCGCGGCCGCGGCCGGCAGAACGCTCTTGAGGGCCCGACGGATCATGGAAACCTCCGGCTGTCGATCTCGTGACCACGAACCGTGATCACGCCGCCCAGCCTTGCCGTGCGAACCCCTCACCATGCCGTTTCCCTGTCCCCTGGGACGGCCTGGGACGTCCCGGGGCGCGGGCCGCACGGCCTGATCTCGCGCGAGGCGCGGAGCCGGGCGGACGTACCGGAGCGACTCGGTCCGTGCCCTTCGCGCCACTGGGACGAAAAGGTTGAGTCATGCAATGTCCGCGTAGACTCGAAGGCATGCCCGCGCCCTCGCCGTCCGGCCCGAACGCGGCCTCCCCGGAGGTCGCCGAGATCGAGCGCGCCCTCACCCGCATCACCTACCTCGGCACCCGCACCCGGCACCACGACCGGCTGCGGGCCCTGGCCGACGTACCGCTGGACCGGGCCGCGGTGGCGCTGCTGCGGCAGATCGCGGACTGCGAGCCGATGCGGCCGGGGGAGGTGGCGCACCGCCTCGGGGTCGAGGCCTCCCATGTGACCCGGACCGTGCAGCAGCTCCAGCGGGCGGGGTACGTTACCCGGGTGCCCGACCCCGACGACGGACGCGCCCAGCGGATCCGGCTCACCGACGCGGGCCGCCTCGCCGTCGGCCGGATCCGGGAGGCCGGCGCAGGGGAGATGCAGCTGGCGCTGGCGGGCTGGCGGCCCGAGGAACTGCGGCAGCTGGCCACCCTGTTCCATCGGATGGTGGACGACTTCCTCGCGTACTCCGCCGAGACGGAGGGCGAGCCGGGCGCGGCGCCGGTGGCGGGGCACGAGGAGCCGGAGAAGTAGTCCCCGCGAACGGGCCACCCGGCGGCTTACCGTCCAGTAATATCCGGCGGCAGGCCACCAGAGGAGGAACCGGTCATGAGTGAGCGCGTCGAGGTCGGGGACAAGGCGGCGGACTTCGCCCTCCCCGACGAGTCCGGGACGGTCCGCAGCCTCGGCGAACTGCTCGCCGACGGACCCGTGGTCCTCTTCTTCTACCCCGCCGCCCTCACCCCGGGCTGCACCGCTGAGGCCTGTCACTTCCGCGACCTGGCCGCCGAGTTCGCCGCGCTCGGCGCCCGGCCCGTGGGCATCAGCGGCGACGACGTCGACAAGCAGCGGGAGTTCGCCGGACGGCACACGCTCGGCATGCCGCTCCTGTCCGACGCCGACGGCGCGGTCCGTGAGCGGTTCGGGGTCAGGCGCGGCTTCACCCTTGCCCCCACCAAGCGCGTCACCTTCGTCATCGCCGAGGACCGCACCGTACTGGAGATCGTCCGCAGCGAGCTGCGCATGAACACCCATGCCGACAAGGCCCTCGCCGCCCTGCGCGCCCACCGGGCCTGACCCGGCTCGCGGCCCCCGCGCTTGAGGAGCCGCGACAATCGGATCATTCTGGGCCTTATGGACCGTGTCGCCGCGGTGGCGATCATCGACACTCGGGGCTGGGTGACCGGGTGGAGCGAGGGTGCGCGACTGCTCACGGGCCACCCGGCCGAAGCGGTCGTGGGCCGCCCCGCGGCGGAACTGCTCGCCGCGGAACTCCCCGCGGCAGCCCTCGCCGCGCGGACCGGGACACGGCACGGCACCGTCGCCCTGCGGCACCGTGACGGCCACCGCCTCGACCTCGACGTCACCGCCTGCCCCCTCGACGGCGGCGACGGACGGCCCGCGGGCTATGCCGTGACGGCCGAACCACCCGGCGTCACGTTCGCCGCACAGGCTTTCGAGCAGGCGTCCATGTCGATGTCCGTCTTCGACCTCCAGCAGCGCTATCTGCGTCTCAACGACGCCGCCTGCAAGGTCATCGGCGTCCCCGAGGAGGGGCTGACCGGCCGGTTCTTCCTCGACACCGTGGCCGACACCGAGTCCAACCGGGGCTTCGTCCGCCATCTGCGCGAGGTCGCCGAGACCGGTCTGCCCGTGCGCTACGAGAGCTTCGCCGCCGCGCCCGCGCTGAACCGGGAGCACTTCTGGAGCCTGGAGATGTGGCCGCTGCGCGACGCCTCGGGTACGCAGACCGCAGTCGCCCTGGCCGCCTACGACAGCAACGAGCAGTACTGGGCCAGACGCCGGCTCGCCCTGCTCAACGAGGCCGCCGCCCACATCGGCACCACCCTGGACGTGGTGCGCACCGCCGAGGAACTGATCGAGATCCTCGTCCCGCGCTACGCCGACTTCGCCACCGTCGACCTGCTCGACTGGGTACTCGGGGCCGACGAGCCCCCCATGGTCGCCGCGGACGACGTCGAGCTGCACCGCGTCGCCTACAAATCCACCCGGCCCGGCAGCCCCGGGGTCGCCGTCCGGGTCGGCGAGACCCAGATCTACCGGCCCCCCGCACCGCCGGCCTGCGCGCTGCGCGAGGGCCACGCGATCCTCAGTCAGGCGGGCGAGCCGGGATTCCGGGCCTGGCTCGCGGACCGCAACGAGCGCGCGCCCCAGGGCGCCCCCTTCCGGGAGGGCGTGCACTCCATGATCGCCGTACCACTGCGCGCCCGCGGCACCACGCTGGGCGTCGCGGTCTGCGTGCGGCTGGCCCATCCGGAGGACTACGGCCCCGACGACGCCGTCTTCGCCGAGGAGCTGGCCAGCCGCGCCGCCGTCTGCATCGACAACGCCCGCCGCTTCGCCCGTGAACGCAGCACCGCCCTCGCCCTCCAGCACAGCCTGCTGCCGAGCGGACTGCCCGGACAGGCCGCGCTCGACGTGGCCCACCGCTATCTGCCGTGCGGCTCGCAGGCCGGGATCGGCGGCGACTGGTTCGATGTCATCCCGCTCTCCGGGGGCCGGGTCGGACTGGTCGTCGGCGATGTGGTGGGCCACGGCATCAGCTCCTCGGCCACCATGGGCCGGCTGCNNTCGCCGACGTCGATCTGCCGCCCGACGAACTCCTCACCCACCTTGACGACCTGGTGACCCACCTGGCCGCCGAGAACGGCCGCGAGGAGGTCGCCGAGATCGGCGCCACCTGTGTGTACGCCGTCTACGACCCCGTCTCGCGCCGGCTCACGCTCGCCACCGCCGGCCATCCGGCCCCGTTCCTGGTCCTGCCCGGCG
>NZ_MUNF01000487.1 GCF_002154555.1 Streptomyces murinus | reverse complement strand
AGGGTGTTGACGAAGAACCCGATCAGCTCATCGAGACGGTGATCCGTGCGGCCCGCGATCGGACTGCCGAGAGGGATGTCCTCCCCCGCTCCGAGCCGGGTGAGAAGCGCGGCGAGTCCCGCTTGGAGGACCATGAAGAGGCTGGCGCCCGTCGACCGTGCGAGGTCGGCGAGGCGTCGGTGGAGATCGGGGCCGATGTCGGCGGTGAGGTAGTCGCCGCGGTAGGTCATGACGGCCGGGCGAGGGCGATCCGTGGGCAGGGTGAGCTGGTCGGGCAGACCGGCGAGGGCGCGGGTCCAGTAGTCGATCTGCGTGGCGAAGACACTGTCGGGGTCGTTCCGGTCGCCGAGGAGTTCGTTCTGCCACAGGGTGTAGTCGGCGTACTGGACGGGGAGTTCGGGCCAGCGCGGCGCCCGGCCCCGCGCACGTGCCGTGTACGCCTCCGTCAGCTCGCGTGCCAGCGGGCCCATCGACCAGCCGTCACCGGCGATGTGGTGCACCACGACCAGCAGCGCGTGCTCCCGCGCCGACAGCGTGAACAACTCGGTCCGCAACGGCGGTTCGGTCGCGAGGTCGAAGGCGTGGCGGGCGCCCGCCGCCAGCGCGGCCGGCAGTCCGGTCCCGGTCGTCGGGGTGACGGTCAGGCGCGGCACGGCGGCCTCGGGGGCCAGCACCCGCTGGCACGGCACGCCCTCGGCCTCCGGGAACACCGTCCGCAGGCTCTCGTGCCGGGCCACCACGTCACCGAGGGCGGCCCGCAGCGCATCATGGTCCAACTCGCCGGTCAGCCGCACGACGAGCGGGATGTTGTACGTGGCGCTCGGCCCTTCCATCCGGGCCAGGAACCAGAGCCGCCGCTGGGCCGAGGAGAGGGGCACGACCGGTGGCCGCCGGCGCGGGGTGAGCGCGAGGCGCGCGGGTCCCGCGGTGCCGAGGCGGGCGGCCACCGCGGCCGGGGTCGGGCCCTCGAACAGCAGACGCAGTTCCAGCTCGACCCCGAAGGCGGCCCGGATCAGCGCGATCAGGCGGGTGGCCAGCAAGGAGTGCCCGCCCAGCTCGAAGAAGTGGTCGTCGACCCCGACGCGCGGCAGCCCGAGGACCCGCGCGAACAGCTCGCACACGATCTGCTCCTGCGGCGTACGCGCCGCCCGCCCCGTGGCCGGCACCGGGACGTCCGGCTCCGGGAGCGCCGCCGTGTCCAGCTTGCCGTTGGCCGT
>NZ_MUNF01000486.1 GCF_002154555.1 Streptomyces murinus | reverse complement strand
CGGGATCGTCTTCGTCCTGGACGAGGTCATGGCCGGATTCGGCCGTACCGGTGAGTGGTTCGCGGCCGATCTGTTCGATGTCGTACCGGACCTGATGACCTTCGCCAAGGGTGTGAACTCCGGCTACGTGCCGCTCGGCGGCGTGGCCGTCTCGGGGAAGATCGCGGAGACCTTCGGCAAGCGCCCCTACCCGGGCGGTCTGACCTACTCCGGGCACCCGCTGGCCTGTGCCGCCGCCGTCGCCACGATCAACGTGATGGCGGAGGAGGGCGTGGTGGCCAACGCCAAGCGGCTCGGCGAGAGCGTGCTGGCGCCGGGTCTGGCCGAGCTGGCGGCGCGCCACCCGAGCGTGGGCGAGGTCCGCGGGGTGGGCATGTTCTGGGCGTTGGAGCTGGTCAAGGACCAGGAGACGCGGGAGCCCCTGGTGCCGTACAACGCGGCCGGTGCGGCGAACGCGCCGATGGCCGCCTTCGCCGCGGCGGCCAAGAAGCAGGGTCTGTGGCCGTTCGTGAACATGAACCGCACGCATGTGGTGCCGCCGTGCAACACGAGCGAGGCGGAGCTGAAGGAGGGCCTGGCCGCCCTCGACGCCGCGCTGTCCGTGGCGGACGAGTACACGGCGTAACCGGCTCGGCGCTGCCGTCGGCAAAGGCCGAACGCGTAAGGTGACGTGCTCGTAAGACTCTGAGGAGTTGGCCATACGTGCGAGTACGTCACCCATACGCGTGAGGAGAGACCGGCCATGTCCGGCAACGGCATCGTCACCCGCAGCACCCTGCGCCAGCAGATCGCGGACGCGCTCCGTGACGAGGTGCTGGCGGGGCGGCTGCGGCCGGGCCGGGCGTTCACCGTGAAGGAGATCGCCGACCAGTACGGCGTCTCCGCCACCCCGGTGCGCGAGGCGCTGGTCGACCTGTCCGCGCAGGGCATCCTGGAGGCCGACCAGCATCGCGGCTTCCGGGTGCCCGAGTACTCGCTCGCCGACTACCGGCACATGATCGAGGCCCGCAGCCTGGTCACGGACGGCATGTTCCAGGCCCTCGCCGCCGGGCACCCCGCCTTCCGCGGCCCACTCGAGGACCCGCGCACCCTCGCCCTGCTGGCCACCGTGCGCCGCCGCGGCGAGGAGGCCCAGCGCGCCGCAGCCGCAGGCGACCTCACCGTGCTGATCGGCTACGACCTGCGCTTCTGGCGCGAGTTGAGCGTCCTGTTCGGCAACCCCTACCTCGGTGACTTCCTGCACCGGCTGCGCGTGCAGTCCTGGGTCTGCGCGGTCCAGCGGCTGCGCCGGCTGCCCGATCCGCGCGGCCGGCTGTGGGCCGGCCACACGGACCTGGTCGAGGCCCTGGCCCGGCGGGACATCGAGGCCGCCCGCGCCCTGGTCGCCGCGGCCAACGCCCACTCGCTGGCCCTGCTGGAAGATCTGTCCGATAGCTGAGCGGACGTGGGGGTATGGGACCACCCATGCACCGATTACGCTTCCCGGACCACCTCTTTGTGTGAGGAGCTCTCTTTGGCCTGTGACCTGTGGCTGGTCCCGCTCGTCGACGTGTTGTGCCACACGCCGGACAATCCGTTCGCCGAGGAACTCGCGCACTACAACCACGCGCTGGCCGCGGCGGGGCTGCCGCCGGTGCCGGTGTACCAGTACATGCCGGGTCTGTCCGGCGAGGTCGCGCCGGTCGCCGGGTTCGACTACGACGCCCTGCACTTCCTGCGCCGCGCCTATCTGCTCCAGGTCTGCGGGCTGCCGGTGACGCCGGTGGACGAACTCGGCGGGGACTACGAGCAGTTGCTGGAGATGTTCGAGTCCACGGCCCAGCAGTCGCACCTGGTCTGGCACTACGACCACGCGGGCGCCTACGTCCCGGTCGACTTCCCGCATCCGCTGGCCGACGAGCAACTCCTCGCCGGGGGCGGTCCCTTGGGGTCCGCCCAGGCGCTGCTGCGCGAACTCCAGTACGTCGCCCCGGTGATCGGCATCGACCCGGCCAACCCCCCGGCGAGGAGTTGCTCGT
>NZ_MUNF01000485.1 GCF_002154555.1 Streptomyces murinus | reverse complement strand
GCCGTCCCCCGCGGCGCAGCGCCAGCCGGCGATGCGGGGCGCGGCGAGGACGGCAAGTCCCTTGCTCCCCACGGGGAGTCGGGCGCGTACGGTGCCGTCGGAGACGGTGACCGAGGTGGCGCCGGTGGCCTTGAGGCGGGCGGCGGCGGTGCTCAGCCGGGCGGTGTCCAGGCAGCCGACGGCGCCGGACGGGATGCGGCCGGGCCGGTCGGGGACCAGGTCGATCCGTACCCGGCCGGAGGCGGGGGCGCGGCCCAGCGGCTCCATGGCGGCCAGGGCGCGCCCTTGGTCGTAGTGGAACGGGACGGCGCTCTCCGTGCCCCCGGCGAGCCGGGCGGTGCCGGAGAAGTGCGGGGCGGCCAGGTACACCTGGGTGCCGGCCGGGCAGCGGGCGCTGACGGACGGACCGGTCAGCGCGTTCCCGGAGCCAACTCGGCGGCCGGGCAACGGAGTTCCGTCGTCGCCCCGCACGATGATCCGGGGCACGGCGTAGACGCGGCTGCCGAGCAGCAGTTCCTGGTTGCGGTACGGCGAGGAGCCGAAGGCGGCCTGGTCGGGGCGGGCCCGCACGGTCACCAGGGGCGGCACGTCCCGCCGGGTGACGGTCGGCGCGGCGGTGTCCTCGGGCAGCCGGGTCTGGTGCGGGTCGGGCGGGCTGTGCACCCGGGCGCCGACGGAGAAGAGCACGTCCGTGACGGCGTTGTCGAGGCTCTGCACGCCCCGGCCGCCCGAGGTCCAGCCGCCGCCGAGGGCGGTGAGGGTGCGGGTCAGGACGTCGGAGGTCAGGCTGCTGTAGTAGGCGGCGCCCTGTCCGCCGACCGCCAACGGGTCGTTGGCGACGGTCTGTTCGCGGCCGGGGTCGGTGCGGTAGCGGGGCCAGCCGTCGGCGCGGGCGATCGCGGCGGCCTGGAGCCGCTGCCGCTCGCCCCAGGGCGCGTAGTCGTCCAGATGCTTGAGGCGCAGCCCGCTCGCCACGGCGGCACTGGCGGCGCTCTCCCCCGTCTGCGCGCCGAGCAGCACCAGCACGGCCAGTACGGCGAGCCGGCCGCGCTGACCGGGCTGTCCGCGCTGACCGCGCTGACCGCTGCGGCGCAGCAGGAGGAGCCCGGTGAGCGCCCCGGCGACGCCGAGCAGCAGCACGGGCCAGGTGTGCGCGTGGACCAGGTTCGTGCGGCTCGCGGCGACGGTGAACAGGGCGAGCAGGGCCCCGGCCGCACCGAGGGCGGGCAGCCCCGGGGGGCCGTACGACAGCGCGTGCCAGGCGGCGATGACCAGCAGCCCGCACAGCACGAAGCTCTGCCGGTAGGAGCTGCCCTGCGGGACGGCGAAGGCGTGCCAGGCCAGGCTGGTGGGCGCCCATTGCAGGGAAAGGGCCACCAGGAGCACCAGCGCGGTCCATCCCGCGCGGACCCGGCCGGGGACGGCCCGGTGGAAGGGCAGGGCGAGGGCGAGGAGCAGGGCGGTGGTGCCGACGTAGAGCGCCGGGGAACTGTAGTCGTACGTCGCCGGGAGCAGCCGGGCCGGCAGGCTCTCGGCCGGGACCGGGTGGAACCGGGCGAGGCGGCCCGGGTAGGCGTGCTCGGTGCCCAGGTAGACGACCGCGAGCAGCGGGGCGGCGAGGCCCATGCCGAGGACGACGGTGAGCACGGCACGGCCGGCGGCGGCCAGGGCCTGCCGGCGCGGTGGGGCGGCGAGCGACAGCCGTACCAGCAGCACGAGTCCGGCGCCGAGGGTGGCCATGTAGGCGGTGTAGAAGTTGGCGCTCCAGGCGAGCGCGACGATCAGCACCCCGAGGACCGGGCGCCGGCCGGCCAGGGCCCACTCGCCGACCAGGCAGAGCAGCGGCAGCGCGATCAGCCCGTCGAGCCACATCGGGTTGTAGTCGGCGGCGAGCGTCCAGCCGCACAGCGCGTACGACGCTCCGAGCAGCGCCGCCGCCCACCGGCGGCCGGGCCGCAGCCGGAGCAGCAGCCAGGCCATCGCGGCCGCGGCGCTCGCGATCTTCAGGACGGTGATCGCGTACACCGCGAGGTCGATCCGGTCGCGCGGGAAGAGCGCGACCAGCGGTGCGAACGGGCTGGAGAGATAGGTGCCGAAGTCCGGCAGGAAGCTGGAGCCGTACCCGGACTGCCAGTTGACCAGCAGTCCGCCGTCCGCCCTGCCGTGCAGCAGGTCCCAGAGGTGGGCGTGCAGGGGCACGTACTGATTGCCCAGGTCATTGACGCTGCGGGTGCGGGAGCCGAAGGGAAAGTCGCGGGCCAGCAGATCACCGGCACACAGTGCCACGCCCGCCACGAGGGCGGCGAGCGCCGCGGCGGCCCGGCACGTCGCACCCGGCACGGTCGTACGTTCCATCGGCCGGCAGACCCTCCAGTGAATTCACCTTGGATTTCGCCAACCTAGACGGGACAGCATTCCGATCGGTTGTGCCCTCAACGGAAGTTGATGCGTTTTACAGCGAACCTCACCAGAAATTAAGGGACGTGATGTCCGGCCGGGAAACTCGACCTTTCCTGCACGTTATTCACAGGTGTTTTCAAGGTGACGTGCTTTTACGGGCCGCATAGGCGCGGAACCCCGGGAGTGTCCCTAGAGCTGGGGTGCCCGTACGGCCGGGCTCTCGAAGCGGAGGTTCCAGCGGCCCCGGTGGCCGGTGAGGGTGGTGGTCGACAGGGGGCGGATGTCGAGGTTCCAGTAGGTGGCGGGCGGGGCCTTCAGGGCGTAGACGAGGGCCGCGCGGATCACCGCGGGCTCGGCCACCGCGACGATCCGGGCGCCGTCGTCGGCGGGGCGGGTGTCCAGCCAGCCGCCGGCCCGGGAGATGAAGGCGAGCAGGGACTCGCCGCCGTGCGGGGTGGCGCGCGGGTCGGCGAGCCAGGCGTCCACCGCCGCCGGTTCCCGGGCCATCGCCTCGCCCAGCGTCAGCCCGCGCCAGCGCCCCATGTCGCAGTCCCGCAGCGCGAGCTGGGCCAGCGGGGCATAGCCCAGGGCGTCGCCGGTGGCGCGGCTGCGCGGGGTCGGCGAGCAGTAGCGCAGCTCGGCGGCGGCCAGCGGCACCAGGTCGTCGGCGGCGCGCCGTACCTCGTCCCAGCCGGCCTGGTCCAGCGGCCGCTCGTCGTCGAACCGCTCCGCGAGCAGCGGCGCACTCCGCGCGGCGGCGACGAACGTCACCCTCAGTGGCATGCGGTGATGGTGCGGCCGTGACGGGCACAGGTCAAGGTTTTCCGCCGGTGATGTACCGGCGGTGAGCGCCCGCTCACTCGAAGCGGTGGATCATCCAGGTCCCGGGGTCTTCCAGCGGTGTGAAGCCCAGCCGCTCGTAGACCCCGTGCGCGTCCGCGGTGGCGAGCAGGATGCGGCGGACGCCGAAGGACGCGAGGTGGTCGCGGACACCGGCGACGAAGGCGGTGCCCACGCCCTTGCCGCGCACCGAGCGGTCGACGTACACATCGGCGAGCCAGGCGAACAGCGCCCGGTCGGTGACCCCGCGCGCATAGGCGACCTGTGCGCCGGAGGCCGTGTCGTAGACCCCGAAGTTGATCGAGGACGCCATGGCCTCCTCGTGCTTCTCGCGGGTGCGGCCGCCCGCCCAGTAGGCGTCGGTCGACAGCCAGCGGTGGACCAGGTCGACATCGACGCGGGCGGTGTCGGTGGAGAACTCGTAGCCGTCGGGGAGCCGGAGCCGGGATGCGTCACTCATCCCGCGATCGTCGCAGGTCGCCGGGCACCGGGGCGAGCCGTTAACTCCCGTACGACGCCCGGTCACTCCCCGTGTGCCGACCTCTACAGCACCTCGTCGCACGCCGCCCGCAGCCGCCGTACCCCCTCCGAGATCTCCCCGAGGCCCGCCACCGCCGCGAAGCTCAACCGGACATAGGACGCCGGTGGTTCGGCACTGAAGTAGGGGCGGCCGGGGGTGAGAGCCACGCCCGCGCGCAGGGCGGCGGCGCTGAACGCGTCGTCGTCGGTGCCCTCCGGCAGCCTGGCCCACAGGTGGTAGCCGCCGAACGGGATGTGCGGCAGGGCGAGTTCGGGCAGCCGCAGCGCGAGCGCGCCCGTCATGGCGTCCCGGCGTTCCTTCAACTCCCCCGACAGGGTGCGCAGATGGCGGGGCCAGGCAGGTGAGCCGACCAGTTCGAGGGCGGCTTCCTGGAGCGGGCGGGGCACGAAGAAGGAGTCCACCACCTGGATGGCGCGCAGCCGTTCGAGCACCGGGCCGTGCGCGGCGAGCGCGCTCACCCGGAAGCTGGGCGAGGTCGCCTTGGTCAGCGAACCGACGTGCACCACCACACCGTCCGGGTCGTCGGCGGCCAGCGGGCGGGGCAGCGGACCCGCGTCGGCGTGCACCAGGCGCCGTACGAAGTCGTCCTCCACCACGAAGGCGCCGGCCGCGCGGGCGATGCCCAGCACCTCGGCGCGCCGGCCGGGGGCGAGGACCGCGCCGGTCGGGTTCTGGAAGAGGGGCTGGCAGACGAACACCCGGGCGCCGGTGGCCCGGAAGGCGTCCGCGAGCAGCTCGGGCCGTACCCCGTCGCGGTCCACCGGCACCGGGACGGGGCGCAGTCCGCCCGCGCGGGCGAGGGCCAGCATGCCGGGGTAGGTGGGCGACTCGACCAGCACCGGGGCGCCGGGCGGGGCGAGCGCGCGCAGGGCGGTGGCCAGCGCGGACTGACCGCCCGCCGCGATCAGCACCCCGGCCGCGGTGACCGCGCCGCCGATCTCCCGCGCGAACCACTCGCGCAGCTCCGGCAGCCCCTCAAGCGGCGGCCGTCCCCAGGCGCCGGGCCGCCGCCCCGCGCGGGCGAGCGCCGCCGCCATGGCCCGCTCGGGCTGGAGCGAGGGGTGCGGATAGCCGCCGTTGAACTCCAGCACCCCGGGCGGCGGGGCCGCGAGCGAGACGGTGACCCCGGTGGCGTCCACCGTGCGCGGTACGAGGTCGGCGGCGCCGTCGGCGCTCAGCGCGACCTCCTGCCAGGAGGTGTCCCCGGCCGGTGCCTCGGGGGTGCGCGGCCGGGCCCGGAAGGCGCCCGCGCCGGGCCGGGTGACGACCAGCCCCTCGGCGGCCAGCTGGGCGAGCGCCCGCGAGACGGTCACCGGGCTCACCCGGAACCGTTCGACCAGCGCCCGACTCGACGGCAGCTTCCCATCTGGTGAGTAGCGGTTCAGCTCCCTTCGCAGCTGTTCCGCCAGTTCACCCACACTGCTACGCTCTTGCATGAAGACACAGAGTAGCGCTACTGATGCCGGACCGATAGCGGTCACCGCTTCCCGGCCGGAGCGCCGGACGTTCGGCACCGCGCTCGCCGCCCTCGGCGTCGCCGCCTTCTCCCTCACCTTCCCGGCCACCGCCTGGGGCCTGGAGGGCTTCGGCCCCTGGACGCTGGTGACCGTGCGCAGCGCCCTGGCCGCGCTGGTCGCGGGCGGCGCCCTGCTGGCCCTGAAGGTACGGCCGCCCGAGCGGCGCCACCTGCGCGGCCTCGCCGTCGTGGCGCTCGGCGTGGTCCTCGGCTTCCCGACGCTGACCACGCTGGCGTTGCGCACCTCCACCACCGCGCACGCCGCCGTCGTGGTGGGCCTGCTCCCGCTGACCACGGCCGTCTGCTCGGCACTGCGCACCGGCCACCGCCCCTCCCGCCGGTTCTGGATCGCGGCGGTGGCGGGCGCGGTGGCGGTGCTCACGTTCACGGTGGTGCAGAGCGGGGGCGCTCTCACCGCGGCCGACGGCTATCTGTTCGCGGCCCTGCTGGTGTGCGCCGCCGGGTACACCGAGGGCGGGCGGCTGGCCCGGGAGATGCCGGGCTGGCAGGTCATCGGCTGGGCGCTGGTGCTGTGCCTGCCGCTGACGCTGCCGGCCGCCGCGCTGGCGCTGTCGCAGGAGCCGTACCGGGTGACCGCGCACGGGATCGCCGGGCTGCTCTGGGTGGCGCTGGGTTCGCAGTTCCTCGGACTGGTCGTCTGGTACCGGGGGATGGCGGCCATCGGGGTGCCCAGGGCGAGCCAGTTGCAGTTGGCTCAGCCCCTGCTCACACTGGTGTGGTCGGCGCTGCTGCTGGGCGAACACTTCACGGCGGCCGCTCCCCTGACCGCCGTCGCCGTGCTCGTGTGCATCGCCGTCACCCAGCGGTCGTGATCGTTGAGGAGGGCCTGGAGATGCGCGCATCCAAGGGCGACCGGCTTGTCCAGCACGGCAGGGTGGTCGGCCAACACGACCAGGAGTCCGAAGTCGTCGAAGTGATGGGTCAGGAGGGCAATCCGCCCTACCGGGTCCGGTTCACGGACGGGCACGAGGCGATCATGTCGCCGGGGCCCGACTGCCAGGTCAAGCACAAGGAGGACGGGCAGCGGTAGGCACCGGGGTCCACCGGTGCCTCCGACGCCGCCGGCGCCTGCGCCGGTTCAGCGGGGCGGGCTCGCCGGTTGCGCGTAGTGGTCCGCGACCACGCGGCGCATCGCCCCGATCGGATCGTCCGCCACGTCCTGCGCGGCGAAGAAGATGTGCCCGCCCACCTGCGGACGGCGGGCGGCGAGGGTGAGGTGCCGGGTCAGCTCCGCCGGGTCCTGCCAGGCGGCGGGGCGCCCGTCCGCGCCGGACGCCCCGGCCCGGTACAGGGCCTCGCCGATGTAGAGCCGTGTCCCGGTGCCCTCGGCGGTCCGCGCCCACCAGTCCAGCAGCGTCGCGTAGTCCGCGCCGCTCGCGCCGATCTCCCAGTACAGCTGGGGCGCGATGTAGTCGATCCGGTTCTCCCGGACCCAGGTACGGGTGTCGGCGTACAGGTCGTCGTACGTCTGCGCGCCCGCGTCCGTGTCGGAGCCGCGCGGGTCGGTCGACGCGTTGCGCCACACCCCGAAGGGGCTGATCCCGAACCGGGCGGCGGGCCGGACCCGTTTGATGCCCGCCGCCATCTCCTGGACCAGCAGGTCGATGTTGTTCCTGCGCCAGTCGGCCCGGTCGGTGAAGGCGCCGCGGTGGCGCTGGTACGCGTCGTCGTCCGCGAAGCTCTCCCCGTCCTCGGGATAGGGGTAGAAGTAGTCGTCGAAGTGGACCGCGTCGACGGGGTAGCGGGCGACCGCGTCGAGCATCGCCCGCTGGACGAAGGCGCGTACCTCGGGCAGGCCCGGGTTGTAGTAGAGCTTCCCGCCGTACGGCACCGCCCAGTCGGGGTGCACACGCGCCGGGTGGGTGGCGGCGAGGAGGCCCGGGTCGGTGTGGTTCGCGATCCGGTACGGGTTGAACCAGGCGTGCAGCTGGAGTCCCCGGGCGTGGGCCTCGCGCACGGCGGTGCCCAGCGGGTCCCAGCCGGGGTCGCGGCCCTGGGTGCCGGTGAGGAACCGGGACCAGGGCTCGTACGGCGAGGGCCACAGCGCGTCGGCGGTGGGCCGCACCTGGAGCAGCACGGTGTTCAGCCGGTTGCGGACCGCCCGGTCGAGGTGGGCGATCAGCTCCTTCTGCTGTGCGGCGGCGGTCAGGCCGGGGCGGGAGGGCCAGTCCCGGTTCTCGACGGTCGCCAGCCACACGCCCCGCATCTCGGTGGCCGCGCGGAGGCCGGTGGCGCCCTCGGCCCCGGTCTTCCTGACCGGCGGCTTGATCTCCGCGGCCCCTCTCGTCGCCGCACCGCATCCCGTCGTGGTCAGCGCCGACAGCGTCCCCAGGGCGAAGGCTCGGCGTGAGATGGGTTCCATCGGCCACTTTCCTTGACGTTCCGGATCCGCTCGGTCACGGATGGTCTCCGTGGCCAAGAATGCCCGCACCCAGACGATCGATCATCGATACTTCGCGGTAACGTGCACGATCGGAGCAGGCGCCGAAACCCGGAGGTCTGCCAGCCAAGCCGGAGAACAGCGAAGGGGACGATGTGACCGACATCGAGCGCGTCGGAGTCGTGGGCTGCGGCCAGATGGGCGCGGGCATCGCCGAGGTGTGCGCCCGCGCGGGCCTGGACGTGAAGGTCGCCGAGACCACCGGCGAGGCCCTGGAGATCGGCCGTACCCGGCTGCACAACTCCCTGTCCAAGGCGGCCGAGCGCGGCAAGATCTCCGTGGCGGAGCGGGACGCCACCCAGGCGCGGCTCAGCTTCACCACGGACCTCGGCAAGTTCGCCGACCGCGACCTCGTGATCGAGGCGGTCGTGGAGAGCGAGGCCGTGAAGACCGAGATCTTCCAGGTCCTCGACCAGGTGGTGACCCGGCCGGACGCGATCCTGGCCTCCAACACCTCCTCCATCCCGCTGGTGAAGCTCGCGGTCGCCACCTCGCGCCCGGACCATGTCGTCGGCATCCACTTCTTCAACCCGGCCCCGGTGCAGAAGCTGGTCGAGCTGATCCCCGCGCTCACCACCTCCGAGGGCACCCTCAGCCGCGCCCAGGCGTTCGCCGAGAAGGCGCTCGGCAAGCACGCCATCCGCGCCCAGGACCGCTCGGGCTTCGTGGTGAACGCGCTGCTCGTGCCCTATCTGCTCTCCGCGATCCGGATGTTCGAGTCGGGCATCGCCGCCCGCGAGGACATCGACAACGGCATGGAGATGGGCTGCGCCCACCCGATGGGCCCGCTGAAGCTGTCCGACCTGATCGGCCTGGACACCATCGTCTCCATCGCCAACTCGATGTACGCCGAGTACAAGGAGCCGCTGTACGCCGCTCCCCCGCTGCTCCAGCGCATGGTCGAGGCGGGCCGCCTGGGCCGCAAGACGGGCTCGGGCTTCTACACCTACGGCTGATCACGCTCAGCTACCAACAGATGTGCCCGGCACCGGATTCGGTGCCGGGCACAGCCGTTTCACACACCGTGTGCGCGCCGGGCCCGCAGAGGCGCATCGCACACGCTCCCCACGCGACCACCAGGCGAGTTCACTCTTCATGCGCATGCAAGGGGGTGCGGAACCCCCCGTTCGACTACGGAAAGGAGTGGACCCTTGACCGGCGATCCGGAGCATCCCGTGGTCCATGGAGAACTCGCAGAGTTACGGCGCCGACTGGACGTGGCCTACGCCCGGGTCGAGGGCGGACTCGCCCTGCTCGGTCACCGTACCGAGGAGACCGCCAAGGAGCTGGACGAGCTGAACTCCCGTATGGTCTCGCTGGAGCACACGCGCTGGCCGCTGCCCTCGCTCGCCGCGCTGACCGCGCTCGGCGCGCTCGTGGTGACCGTCTGGTCGGCCCTGCGCGCCCATTAGCCCTCGGCCGGACGGCCCTCGGCGCGTCAGCCCTCGGCGAGCCTGAGGTGATGCAGCAGCAGTAACGCGGCCGCCATGTTGGCGGCCGGGACCTCCCCACGGGCGATCAGGTCGGGGACGAGCTTGAGGGGCACCCACTCCCGGCGGTCCGACTCGAAGTCGTCCACGGGGTGCCCGAGGTACTCGCCCCGGTCGGACCAGTAGATGTGGTGCCGGGCGTCGGTGAGGCCGTTGGACGGCTCCACCGTCATCAGGTGGTGCAGGGGCCCCGGCCGCCAGCCGGTCTCCTCCTCCAGTTCCCTGGCGGCCGCGCTCGCGATGTCCTCGCCGTCCTCGACGACGCCCGCGGGCAGTTCCCAGCCCCAGCTGTCGGTGATGAAGCGGTGCCGCCACAGCAGCAGGACCTCGTTGGCCTCGTTGACGACCGTGGCGACGGCCACCGGGCGCATCCGGATGAGGAAGTGGTCCAGATGCCGGCCGTCGGGCAGCTCGACATCTGCGAGTTTGACGCTGAACCAGCGGTTTTCATACACGGGTTGTTCGTTCTGTTTCGTCCACTGCACGGTTCTGCCACCTTTCGGGGGGTAGGTGGCAATATCGCAGCAGCGGCCGTGCGCCCACAGGGCGTCTACAGGGGCACGCGCAGCGCTCCGTCGATGAGTTCGGCGGCCTCGGTGGTGCCGGGCGACCCGCAGCGCGCCAGATGTTCGCGCACCGCGCGCAGCCGGTCGCGCAGCCGCTGGGACTCCATGCCACGCGCCTGCTCGGCCATCTGCACGGCGGTGACCACGGCCTTCTCCGCGTTGCCCTGGCGCAGTTCGATGGTGCTGAGCATGGCCAGCCGGTGCACCCGGCCCCGGTCGTGGGCCGGGTTGTCCACGGCGGCCGCCGCGTGCTCCCGGGCGGCGGCGAGTTCACCCAGGCTGAGCAGCGCCTCGGCGACCTGCACATTGACCAGGCCGGGCTGCACATAGCCGGTCTCGTCGGGTTCATGGCCGCGCCGGATGCGTTCGGCCGCGCTCTCCGCCCGCCGGATGCAAGCGAGCGCGCTGCCCGCGTCGCCCAGATGCGCGTACGCCTTGGCCTGCATCGCGTACAGATCGGAGGCGAGCGCGGGGGTGATGTGCCGTCCCGCGGTGCGCAGCGCGGCCTCCGCGAAGGCCACCGCCTGCCGGAACTCCCGCATGAACAGGGACTGGTTGACCAGCAGCGCTATGACATAGGCGCCAAGTCCCCTGTCCCCGCTGGCCTTCGCCAGGCGCAGCGCCTGGTGGAAGTAGCGCTGGGCGAGTCCGTGCGCGTCGGAGTCGTAGGCGCAGATCCCGGCGACGGCGACCAACCCGCCGGTGGCGCGGTGCAGTTGGCGGCCGGTGGCGTCGGTGTAGCTGCCGCGCAGCAGGGGTGCCGCCTCGGCGTTGAGGAAGCCGACGATCCGGGCGCGGGTCGCGATGCCGCCGGCCTTGCGGTACATCTGCTCGTAGTGGGCACGGGCCGCGCGCAGCGTCTCGATGTCGGCCGCCGTGACCCGGTGTCTGCCGCCCCGGGACACATCGGTGTCCTCCGGCGGGTTCTCCCACTCCCATACGGGCATCACGGCGGGGGTGCCGGTGACGGCCGGGGCGCCCAGCACATGGGGGCGCTGCTGTTCGTCGGAGCGCCACAGGGCGGTGGCCCGCTCCACGAAGCCGGACAGGGTGCCGGTGGAGGTGGTGCCGGGCCGGCCGGGCACGCCGAGACCGATGTCGTCCAGGGTGACGGGGCGGTGCAGCCGGGCGGCCAGTACCTCGCAGATCAGGTCGGGCACCTGACCGCGTGGCCGCTGGCCCTTCAACCACCGCGCCACGGCGGTGTGTTCATAGCGGAGCGCGAGGCCCCGACGGCGCCCCGCCTGGTTCACATGGGCGGCGAGACCGGCGTGCGAGATCCCCGCCTCGTCCAGGATGGCGTCAAGGAGCGTGTTGGGCTGCATGGGATGACCCCCGAGTGCCTGATGCCGTCAGCGTAGTGGCCCTGCCTTCACACGGGGTGTGAAGGGAATGCCCGCATCCGGGGCGTGCGCGCGCTGTCGCGGAGCGTGGCCGGGCCGGTTCACTGGTGGTCCTCCTCAAGAGGCCCGCCAGGTCACCGGCTCCCCCTCCTACAGCGGTGGCCTGGCGGGAACCCTCAGCCGTGTGTGGTGGTGGCCGGCCGGGCCGGCTCCCGCGCCCTCGGCGCCGGCCCCCGCTCATCGCGCAGTACCAGCAGGGCCACGTCGTCGGTGGGGGTGCCCCCGGTGTGCCGCAGCAGCGCGGTGAAGACGGTCCGCAACACCCGCTGGGGTGAGGCCGGTTGGTCCCGTACGGCAGTGCGCAGCGCGTCGGGCAGGGCGAAGAACCGGCCCCGGGCGTCCCGGGCGTCCTCGGCGCCGTCGGTGAACAACACCAGCGACTCGGCGGGCCGCAACGGCTCGCAGCGGTGCGGGGCGAGGTCCGCGGGGAGCGGGAACGGGCCCAGCGGGGGCAGCGGTTCGGCGCGGGTCAGGGGCTCGACGGCGGTGCCGGTGAGCCGATACGGCCAGGGATGCCCGCAGTTGAGGACGCCGAGCGCGCCGTCCCGGCCGATCTCCAGGAGCAGGACGGTGACGAACTCCTCGGCGACGGGGTGGTCGAGGTCGGCGGTGCCACCGGTCGAGGGGTGTTCGGCGCGGGCCCGTTCGCGCAGATGCCGGGCCAGTGCCCGCTCCAGTCTGCGCAGTACGCCGTCGAGCCGGGCCTCGTCATGGGCGGCCTCGCGGAAGCTGCCGAGGACGGCGGCGACGGTGCCGAGGGCGTCCAGACCGTGCCCGCGCACGTCCCCCATCACCACCCGCACCCCGTGCTCGGTGGCGACGGCCTCGTACAGATCGCCGCCGACGCTCGCGCCCCGGTCGGCGGACAACTGGGCCGCGGCGACACCGAGTCCGTCCAGCCGCGGGGGCGGCGGCCGCAGCACCACGCCCTGCGCGACCCGCGCCGCCCGCCGGGCGAGCCGCAACTCCCGCAGCAGCGCGCGCCGTACATGGACCAGCAGCCCGATGCCCACGCCGAAGAACACGACGCTGGCGGCGATACGGGCGCCGAGCCGCTCCTGGGTGGCGAGCGGGCAGCCGAACTTGTAGGCGACCGCGAGCGCGCCCCAGAGGGTGGGAAGCACGACGCCTCGCGCGGTGGGTGCCCGTGCCTTGATGCGGATCATGCCTCTGTCCCCCATGGAGAGTCCCTGACAGAGCGGACGAACCGACCCCGAAAGGCCGGTCCGATTCTGTCGACGGCGTGGCCCGGGAGGACTGGATCACCTCGCATGTCCACTCGAACGAGTGAGAAAGCGCAGGTGGGAGTGCATTTATGCAGATGGTGACGGTGTGTCAGAAACGTTCCTTCGGCCGGAACGGAAACGCGCCCGGCCACGGAAGTCCGTGACCGGGCGCGCCCCTCGCGCTTCGGCGGTCAGCCGCGCAGCACGGCTCCGGTGCGCTCGCCCGCAAGGGCGACGGCCGCGTCCCGGGCCGCCGACGCCTCGTCCACCGTCAGCGTCCGGTCGGGGGCGCGGAAGCGCAGCGCGTACGCCAGCGACTTACGGCCCTCGCCCAGCTGCTCGGCGTTCTCGTAGACGTCGAACAGCCGGATGGACTCCAGCAGTTCACCGGCACCGGCGCGCAGCGCCTCCTCGACCTCGGCCGCCGGCACCGGCTTGTCGACCACGAGGGCGACATCCTGCGTGGCGACCGGGAAGGAGGAGATGCTCGGCGCCATCGGGATGCCGTCGCCGGCCTCCTCCAGGACGTCCAGGTCCAGTTCCATCGCGCAGGTGCGCTCCGGCAGGCCCAGCGCCTTGACGACGCGCGGGTGCAGCTCGCCCGCGTGCCCCACGGCCCGCTCGGCGCCGTTCACGACGACGAGCAGCTCGGCGCAGCGGCCCGGGTGCCAGGGGCCGTACCGGCCCTTGCGCACGACGAGTTCGGCGCCTGCCTCGTGGGCCACGGTGCGCGCGGCCTCGACGGCGTCGGCCCAGTCAGCCGGGCGGCCCTTGCCCCACCAGCCGGCCTGCTCGCGGGCGCCCGTGAGGACGACGGCGGCGTGCCGGGGCTGCTCGGGCAGCGCGGCGTTCAGCCGCGCGATCTCCTCGTCGGTGGGACGCCGGTCCACCGGCAGATGCCCGGCGGCCCGGCGCTCCTCGCGCGGGTGGAAGACCAGACCGGTCTCGAACAGGGCCAGGTCGTGCCCGCCGCGGCCGGTGTTGCGCCGCAGCGCGCCCAGCAGGCCCGGCAGCAGCGTCGTACGGAGCGCGGGCTCCTCGTCGCTGAGCGGATTGACCAGCTTGACCACCCGGCGGACCGGGTCGCCCGCGTCCAGACCGAGCTGGTCGAAGACCTGCTCGCCGAGGAACGGGTAGTTCAGCGCCTCGACATAGCCGGCACCGGCCAGCGCGCGGCCGATGCGGCGGTGCAGCCGCTGGCGGGCGGTCAGACCGCGGCCCGCGGGGGGCTTGGGCAGCGTGGCGGGCAGGTTCTCGTAGCCCTCCAGCCGGATGACCTCTTCGGCGAGGTCGTTCGGGTCCGTCAGGTCGGGCCGCCAGGACGGCACGGTGACGATCAGCTCGTCCTGACCGTAGACGTCGCAGCCGACCTCCTGGAGGCGGCGTACGACGGTCTCGCGGCCGTAGGTGACACCCGCGACCTTGTCCGGGTGGTCCGCCGGGACGGTGATGGTGTGCGGCGCGGAGGGCGCGATGACCTCGGTGACGCCCGCCTCGGCGGTACCGCCCGCGAGCAGCACCAGCAGGTCCACGGTGCGCTGTGCGGCGGCGGCCGCGGCGGCCGGGTCCACCCCGCGCTCGAAGCGGCGGGAGGCCTCGGACAGCAGCTTGTGGCGGCGGGCCGTGCGCGCGACGGAGATCGCGTTGAAGTGGGCCGCCTCGATGACGACCTCGGTGGTCGCGTTCGCCGCGTCCTCGCCGTGGTCGGCGATCTCGGTGTTGGCGCCGCCCATCACACCGGCGAGGCCGATGGGGCCCCGCTCGTCGGTGATGACCAGGTCCTCGGCGTGCAGCGTGCGCTCGACGCCGTCCAGGGTGACGAGCTTCTCGCCCTCCTGGGCGCGGCGCACCCCGATGGTGCCCTGGACCGAGGAGCGGTCGTAGGCGTGCAGCGGCTGGCCCAGCTCCATCATCACGTAGTTGGTGATGTCGACGGCCAGCGAGATCGGGCGCATGCCGACCTTCTGGAGCCGGCGCTGGAGCCAGAGCGGGGAGCGGGCCTCGGGGCGCAGACCGGTGACGGTGCGCGCGGTGAAGCGGTCGCAGCCGAACGGGTCGGAGACCTGGACCGGGTAGCCGTACGCGTTGGGCGCGGGCACGTCGATCAGGGCGGGGTCGCGCAGCGGCAGGCCGTAGGCGATGGCGGTCTCGCGGGCGACACCGCGGATGGACAGGCAGTCGCCGCGGTTGGCGGTGACGGCGATGTCCAGGACCTCGTCCACCAGCTCCAGGAGCTCGATGGCGTCCTTGCCCGCCTCGGTCTCCGGCGGCAGCACGATGATGCCGTGGGTGCTGTCCTCGCCCATGCCCAGCTCGTCGCTGGAGCAGATCATGCCGTGCGAGACCCGGCCGTACGTCTTGCGGGCGGCGATGGAGAAGCCGCCGGGCAGGGTGGCGCCGGGCAGCACCACGACGACCTTGTCGCCGACCGCGAAGTTGCGGGCGCCGCAGACGATCTCCTGGGGCTCACCGGTGCCGTTGGCCTGGCCGACGTCGACCGTGCAGAAGCGGATCGGCTTCTTGAAGCCCTCCAGCTCCTCGATGGTCAGCACCTGGCCGACGACCAGGGGGCCCTTGAGGTCGGCGCCGAGCTGCTCGACGGTCTCGACCTCAAGACCGGCGGAGATGAGCTTGGCCTGGACGTCACGACCGGTCTCGGTGGCCGGCAGGTCGACGTACTCCCGCAGCCAAGAAAGCGGGACCCGCATCAGATCTCCATCCCGAAGGGCCGGGTGAACCGGACGTCACCCTCGACCATGTCTCGCATGTCTTCGACGTTGTGGCGGAACATCAGCATCCGCTCGATGCCGAACCCGAAGGCGAAGCCGCTGTACTTCTCCGGGTCGACGCCGCAGGCGGTGAGCACCCGCGGATTGACCATGCCGCAGCCGCCCAGCTCGATCCAGCCCTCGCTGGAGCAGGTGCGGCAGGGACGGTCGGGGTTGCCGACGGACTCGCCCTTGCACACGTAGCAGAGCATGTCCATCTCGGCGCTCGGCTCGGTGAAGGGGAAGAAGTTCGGGCGCAGCCGGGTCTTCATGCCCGCGCCGAACAGGGACTGGACCATGTGGTCCAGGGTGCCCTTGAGGTCGGCCATGGTCAGGCCCTCGTCCACGGCGAGCAGCTCGACCTGGTGGAAGACGGGCGTGTGCGTGGCGTCCAGCTCGTCGGTGCGGTAGACGCGACCGGGGCAGATCACATAGACCGGCAGGTCACGGCCGAGCAGCGAGCGGATCTGCACCGGCGAGGTGTGGGTGCGCATGACCACACCCGACTCGGCGCCGCCGTCCGGGCCCTGCACGAAGAACGTGTCGGCCTCACCGCGGGCCGGGTGGTCCGGGCCGATGTTCAGGGCGTCGAAGTTGAACCACTCGGCCTCGGCCTGCGGGCCCTCGGCGACCTCGTAGCCCATGGCCACGAAGATGTCCTCGATGCGCTCCGACAGCGTGGTCAGCGGGTGCCGGGCGCCGGCCGGGACGCGGTCGTACGGCAGCGTGACGTCGACGTCCTCCTCGACGAGCACCCGGGCGTCACGCTCGGCCTCCAGCTCGGTCTGGCGGGCGGCGAGGGCCTTGTTGACGGCGCCGCGGGCCATGCCGACGCGCTTGCCGGCCTCGGCCTTGGCGTGCGGGGGCAGGGCGCCGATCTCGCGGTTGGCGAGCGAGAGCGCGGACGCGGGGCCGGTGTGGGCGACCTTGGCCTCGTGCAGCGCGTCGAGGGAGTCCGCGGCGGCGAAGGCGGCGAACGCCTCGTCCCGCATGCGCTCGATCTCTTCCGGTTTCAACGCCTCGACCTCGACAGGGTCGTACGACTTATTGGGTGCCGACATCTCTTCCATGCTTCCGATTGCTGGCGGGTGGTCCCCGTCACCGACTCGACTCGCGAGGGCCGTGTGCAGGACACAAAGGTGCCAAAGGCCGAGTCTAACGGGGTGGAGCTGTCCGAAGAGCCCGTGGGCCGCTAGGCGAGATACGCCGGGGCGCTCACGGGCAACGTAAATCGGAACTCGGCGCCGCCGCCGCGGGCGCGGCCGACCGTGATGGTGCCGCCGTGGGCCTCGACGATGCCCTTGACGATATACAGCCCCAGTCCGGTGCCACCGCGCTTGCTGCCCCGCCAGAAGCGGGTGAAGACGCGGTTCATGGACTCCTCCGGGATGCCGGGCCCTTCGTCGCTCACCGTGACCGATGTGCCGGCCTCCTCGCCCTCGCGGGGGGACGCCGTGGGCGTGATGTCAATGGTGACGGTTCCCTCGCCGTGCCGCACGGCATTTTCCAGCAGATTGCTGAGCACCTGGTCGATCTTGTCGGGGTCGGCCCACAGATCGGGCAGCGGCTGCTCGATGCGCAGCAGGAAACGCCCGGCGCTCTGCCCGGCGGCGACGTACGCCTGGATGTGGCGGGAGACGGCGGCCCCTATGTCGACGGGCTGCCTGCGCACCTCCAGGCGCCCCGAGTCGATCCGGGAGATGTCCAGCAGCTCGGCGATGAGCCGGGTGACCCGGTCCGCGTCCGCGTCGACGGTCTCCAGCATCAGCCGCTTCTGGTCGTCGGTGAACCGCTCCCACTTGGCGAGCAGCGTGGCGGTGAAACCCTTGACGGAGGTCAGCGGGGAGCGCAGCTCATGGGCGACGGTGGCGATCAGCTCGGCGTGGCTGCGCTCGGTGCGGCGGCGGGCCTCGGTGTCCCGCAGGCAGATGATCAGACGGTGCACGGGGCCGAGGGGCGCGGTGCGGACGTACCGGGCGGTGACGAGCACCTCCCGGCCGCCGGGCAGCAGCAGATTGCGCTCGGGCTGCCGGGTCCGGGTGGAGAGGCCCCCGTAGGGGTCGGTGAGCTGCCACCAGCGGCGCCCCTCCAGGTCCTCTAACGGCAGCGCCTTCTCCAGCGGCTGCCCGAGGGCGTCGGCGGCGGGTACGGCGGTGATGCGCTCCGCGGCCGCGTTGAACCCGACGACGCGTCCCCGCTCGTCGGCGACCACCAGTCCGTCGGGGAGCTGGTCGGGATCGAGCCCGCCCGCACCGCACGAGGACGCGGGTGCGCCCCGTGTGTCCCGTCCCTCCGGCCCGGTGCTCGTGCCGGCCACACTCATCCCCGTACCCCACCTCTCATACGGCGCAGGGCCCCGAGCTGGCCACCCTACTAGCTCTGGGTGACGGAACGGCACCCTCCGGGGGCGCGCTGCGCACGAGCCGAGGCGTACAGGCAGACGGCGGCGGCCGTGGCCAGGTTCAGGCTCTCGGCCTTGCCGTGGATGGGCACCCGTACGACGGCGTCGGCGAGCTCGCGGGTCTCCTCCGGCAGCCCCCATGCCTCGTTGCCGAACACCCAGGCGGTGGGGCCGCCCATGGTGCCCTTGTCCAGCTCCTCGTCCAGGTCGCGGTCGCCGGCGCCGTCGGCGGCGAGGATGCGCACTCCGGCGCCCTTGAGCCGCTCGATGGCCTCCTCCACGGGGACGCCGACGGCGACCGGGAGGTGGAAGAGGGAGCCGACGGAGGCGCGGACGGCCTTGGGGTTGTACAGGTCCACGGAGGCGTCGGTGAGGACGACCGCCTCGGCGCCCGCGGCGTCCGCGCAGCGCAGCACGGTGCCCGCGTTGCCGGGGTCGCGGACGTGCGCGAGCACGGCGACCAGCCGGGGGCGGGCGGCGAGGACGTCCTCGAACGGGGTGTCCAGGAACCGGCAGACGCCGACGAGCCCCTGCGGGGTGACCGTGGTGGAGATGTCGGCGATGACGTCCTCGGCGGCGAGATGCACCCGGGCGCCGACGGCGCGGGCCTCTCCGACGATGTCGGCGTACCGCTCCGCGGCCTCGACCGTGGCGAACAGCTCGACCAGCGTCGCCTGCCCGCCGTCCCGATGCGCCGCCGCCTCCCGCACGGCCTGCGGCCCCTCCGCGAGGAACAGCCGGTCCTTCCCCCGGAAATTCCGCTTGGCGAGCCGCCGCGCGGCGGCGACACGGGCGGAACGGGGAGAGATCAACTCGGGGACGGCAGGGGCCATGCTTTCTTCACTTTCCAGAGAACGTCTGCTTCAGCGCCCCTTGAGGGACGCGGGGCCGTGCTTGATTTGCGGCTCCGCCGCGTGGGCGCGAGCAACCACCACGCACCCGCAGCCGAAAACGCGCCGGGGAACCTCAACAGCGAGACCCGCAAGCCAACAGCCTGCGGGTCCCGGTGTTATTTCGGCTGAAGCTCAGCGCAGCGTCACGCGGCCTTGGGCGCGTTGACGTCCGACGGCAGCGCCTTCTGCGCGACCTCGACGAGCGCGGCGAACGCGTTCACGTCGTTGACGGCCAGCTCGGCCAGGATCTTGCGGTCGACCTCGACGTTCGCGGCCTTCAGACCCTGGATGAAGCGGTTGTAGGTCATGCCGTTGGCGCGGGCAGCGGCGTTGATGCGCTGGATCCACAGCTGACGGAAGTCGCCCTTGCGCTTCTTGCGGTCGTTGTAGTTGTAGACCAGCGAGTGGGTGACCTGCTCCTTGGCCTTGCGGTACAGGCGCGAACGCTGACCACGGTAGCCGGAGGCCTGCTCCAGGATCGCCCGGCGCTTCTTGTGGGCGTTGACTGCCCGCTTGACGCGTGCCACTTGTTAACTCCTTGTAGCGGGGTCGTGGGTGTCCTCACACGACCCGGAAACGATTGGGTCCCGGTCCAGACGCACGGCGCTCGTCGAGCGCCGCGGCGTCACTTGCCGAGAAGCTTCTTGATCTTCGCGGCGTCGCCCGGGGCCATCTCGGCGTTGCCGGTGAGGCGGCGCGTCACGCGGGACGACTTGTGCTCAAGCAGGTGGCGCTTGCCGGCGCGCTCGCGGAGCACCTTGCCGGAGCCGGTGACCTTGAAGCGCTTGCTGGCACCGCTGTGCGACTTGTTCTTCGGCATAGCGCCGTTCTCTCCTCGTCGGTGGCGCTCCGGTGCCCGGTCGCGAAAACCGGGCACGGTGGAGCGTCGCTCTTGTTTCGGTTACATCCTCGGGAGCCGTGAGGCTCCCCGGGATCACGCCTCGGCAGGTTCCTCGGACGACGCCTCGGCCTCGACAGCCTCGACGGGTTCCTCGGACGACGCCTCGGCCGCGTTCTGCGACTTGCCGGGGTTCGCCTTCGCGTCGGCCTTGCGGGCCTCCTGCGCCTGACGGGCCTCGGCCATCGCCTCGGTCTTCTTCTTGTGCGGACCGAGAACCATGATCATGTTTCGGCCGTCCTGCTTCGGGTTCGACTCGACGAAACCGAGGTCCTGGACGTCCTCCGCGAGGCGCTGGAGCAGTCGGTAGCCCAGCTCGGGCCGGGACTGCTCGCGACCACGGAACATGATCGTGATCTTGACCTTGTCGCCCTGCTTGAGGAACCGGACGACGTGACCCTTCTTGGTGTCATAGTCGTGCGGGTCGATCTTCGGCCGGAGCTTCATCTCCTTGATGACCGTGTGCGCCTGGTTCTTGCGCGCCTCACGGGCCTTCATGGCCGACTCGTACTTGAACTTCCCGTAGTCCATGAGCTTGCACACGGGCGGACGGGCGGTCGCCGCCACCTCGACCAGGTCCAGGTCGTACTCCTGCGCAAGCTCCAGTGCCTTCGCGAGCGGCACAATGCCGACCTGCTCGCCACTGGGACCGACAAGTCGCACCTCGGGAACGCGAATCCGGTCGTTGATGCGGGGCTCGGCGCTGATGGATCCTCCTCGATAGCACCACGCGACGGCCTGGCGGACTGCCGCGTAACGTCTGTGTTCGTCCGACCAACCGCGCCGAAGCACAAAAAATGCCCCGGACGATCACAGGCGGGGCTCCTGACTACCGGAGCACCGCCGCGATGAACGCGGGGCGCGAATCGGGCGACTCCATCGTCCGTACGGAACGATGGCGGCCGCCTGACCGGAGACCCGCCGTCCCGGGGGACGGATCGGGTGGGAGATCGGAGCCTCCACTTGTGGGCCGAGCGATAGGTGCAGACCTACGTCCGGCCGGTCGCCCACCAGATTAGCAGGATGGCTTGACAAGGGCTAATCGGGCGGGCGTCACGTGGAGGGTGGCGGGCCGCTTAGGGTGTGGGTCATGAGTGAGACCCCTGCCGAGAACCCCGACTTCGACGCGATGACCCGCGATATCGCCGAGGTCCCCGCCGTCGAGGTGATCGTGACGGTCGCCGTCAACCTGATGAGCGCCGCCGCCGTGAAGCTCGGTCTCAGCGAGGAGGGCGACACGTTCAAGGACCTGGACGAGGCCCGCAAGCTGATCACCGCCCTCGCCGGTCTGCTGGACGGCGGCGCGACCGAGATCAGCTCCTTCCACGCGGCCCCGCTGCGCGACGGTCTGAAGTCGCTCCAGCTGGCCTTCCGCGAGGCCTCGATCGTCCCGGACGAGCCGGGCCAGGGACCGGGCGAGAAGTACACCGGCCCGATCTACGGCTGAGCTACTCCTTCACGTACAGGGGCTCGCCCGGAGGCGTCGTCCCGGCCGGCAGCAGTGCCAGGTCGAGACCGCGCACCAGGCGGGCCCTCAGTGTTTCGTCGGCGGCGAGCCGACCGGCGATCGCCCGGGCGGTCTCGGCGGGCGGCGCGGCCGGGTCGAGGACGAGGGCGAGGGTGCCGTCGGCCGGGCCGGGCACCAGATGAGCGCGCCGTACGGCGGGCTCGGCCGCCACCGCCGTACGTACGGCCTCGGCCACGGCCGGGTCGGCGAGCGGGTCGGTGCTGGTGCGGCCCTCGGCGAGGGCGAGCAGCGCGGGCCCGGTCAGCTCGAACGGCACCGGCCCCGCGAGGTCCAGCACCACCGTGTCGGCCTTCTCGTGCGCGGCGGCCTGGAGCGCCTGGTGCAGGGGTACGGCGACCGGGCGGGCCTCGGGGTCCCAGCGGGCGAGGGAGTCGGTGGAGGTGAAGGCGGGCAGCGCGGTACGGCCGCCGGCCTTGAGCGTGGGTACGGCCATGTCACTGGTCTTCTCGCGGCGCAGCCCGTTCTCGTCCTCCTCGACCTCACCGAGGACGGCGACGACGGGCACCAGCAGCCGGGCGCCCTTCAGCGCCTGGAGGACCGGTCCGACGGCGGTGCGGTCCTCGGCCCACGCGGCGAGCGCGGCACCGAGCCGGGGGTCGGCGGAGCCGTCGTCGTCGGAGTAACCGGAGTCGGGGATGTTCTTGTTCGCCACGGTCACCGACCCTATCGGGGGAAACGGCAAGGCTCGGCGGCGGCCCGGTGCCCGCCTCAGAAGGGCTGTCTGCGGCCGCGCCACAGGATCACGCCCACGACCAGCAGCACCCCGCCGACACTGCCCGCGAG
Source organism: Streptomyces murinus (assembly GCF_002154555.1). Lineage (GTDB taxonomy): Bacteria > Actinomycetota > Actinomycetes > Streptomycetales > Streptomycetaceae > Streptomyces > Streptomyces murinus. The sequence goes on along the minus strand of NZ_MUNF01000485.1, from coordinate 1,252 downwards.
GGGCGCCGCCCAGTCGGCGGCGGATCCGGTCGCCCGGGGCGCGTCGGGGCCGGGGCCGAAGTACTCGTGGGGGTACGACGCCGGGCTCAGCTTCTCGGGTTCGAGGCGGTCGGCCGCGGCCAGGGCGGCCACCGGGTCGATCGTGCCGTAGCCCCGGGAGTCGTCGCGGCCGCCGGCCGGCGGGGCGTCGGCGGTGTCCTCCAGGAGCGTCTTGATCTGGGCCGGGCCCAGCCCCGGGTGGGCCGACTTGATCAGGGCGGCGACCCCCGAGACGTAGGCGGAGGCGGCCGAGGTGCCCCAGCCCTCGTAGTACTTGTGGTCGGGGTCGGCGATGACAACGTCGACGCCGGGCGCGCTGACCGCGGCGTACCAGCGGCGGGTGGAGAAGGCGGCGCGGGTGCCGTAGCGGTCGACGGCGGTGGCCACGAGGACGCCGGGGTAGGCGGCCGGGTAGGAGACGTGGTCGCCCTTGTCGCCGCCGTTGCCCGCGGAGGCGACGACGACCACGCCCTTCTTCAGGGCGTACTGCACGGCCTCGTCCTCGCCGGGTTCGGGGTGGGCGGAGGCGGAGTCGTCGCCGAGGGAGAGGTTGATGACGTCGGCGCCGTGGTCGGCGGCCCAGCGGATGCCGTCGGCGAGGGCGGTGCCGCGGGTGGTGCGGGCCTTGGCGCGGGCGGGGTCGCTGTCCTCCAGGATCACCCGTACGGGAAGGATCTTCGCCTCGGGGGCGACGCCCATGACGCCGTCGGAGCCGCCGGGTCCATGGCCGTGTCCGGCGATGATGCCGGCCATGGCGGTGCCGTGCCGTCCCCAGGTGCGGTCGCCGGGCCGGGCGCCGAAGCCGATCATGTCCTTGGCGGGCAGCACATTGCCGACCAGGTCGGGGTGGTCCTCCTGGACGCCGGTGTCGAGGACGGCGACGGTGACGCCCTGGCCCCTGGTGGTGTGCCAGGCCTGGTCGAGGTGGAGGGCGGACAGGCCCCACTGCTGGGCGCGGATGCCGTCGGCGTGGGCGGCGGCGGTGGGCAGCAGGGTGAGGGCGCCGGCGAGCAGGACGCTCGCCGCGGCCCCGGCGGCACGCTTCATGAGGGTCTCTTCGTGGCGTTCGTGGCGGCGGAGCCGACGGTCCGGCGCAGCCGCTGTGCTATCTGTCCGGACAATCCCCGGGCCTCGTCGCCGAGACCGGACTGGGCCTGCGCGGTGGTGGCTCCGGCCCGTACGGCGTCGGCGGCGGGCTGGGGGGTGTCCACGC
>NZ_MUNF01000484.1 GCF_002154555.1 Streptomyces murinus | reverse complement strand
CGAGCTTCATCGCCCCCTACACCCCCGCCCTCAGCGCCTCGGCCAACTGCTCCTCGGTGACCTCCGGGTCCTCCCCGAGCGCCTTGCCGGTGCGGCGCAGCAACGTGCCGTACAGCGGCCCCGAGGCGCCGCCGACCGTCGAGATCAGCAGGCGCCCGGCGAGCATCAGCACGGCGCCCGGGGTGCCCGGCGTCTCCTTGTCCAGCTCCGCCTGCACGGCCGTGAACCCGCGCCGCATGTTGCTGCCGTGATCGGCGTCCCCGATGGCCGCGTCGAGGGCGGTGAGCCGTTCCGCCTCGCGGTCGACGGACGCGGCGGTCGCCGTCATCCAACGGCGGAAGAAGTCGGCGTCGAGCACTGGACCTCCAAGCATAGTAAGGGCGTTGAGACGTGTACCGCCGTATCACATCCCCCAGCGCAATGCCGGGGTGCGCACCGGCGCGTCCCACAACCCGAGCATCTCCTCGTCGACCTGGCACAGCGTCACCGAGGCGCCCGCCATGTCCAGGGAGGTGACGTAGTTGCCGACCAGGGTGCGGACCACGGCGACCCCGCGCTCGGCCAGCACCCGCTGCACCTCGGCGTTGAAGCCGTACAGTTCCAGCAGCGGAGTGGCGCCCATGCCGTTGACCAGCAGGAGCACCGGATTGTGCGGGGGCATGTCCTCCAGGATCGCGTGCACCGCGAAGTCCGCTATCTCCCCGGACGTCATCATCGGCCGCCGCTCCCGGCCCGGCTCGCCATGGATGCCGATGCCCAACTCCAGCTCCCCGTCGGGGAGATCGAAGGTGGGGCTGCCCTTCGCCGGGGTGGTGACGGCGCTCAGCGCCACGCCGAAGCTGCGGGAGTTCTCGTTGACCCGGCGGGCCATCGCCTCCACCTGCTCCAGCGGCCGGCCCTCGGCCGCGGCGGCGCCCGCGATCTTCTCCACGAACAGCGTCGCGCCGGTGCCGCGCCGGCCGGCCGTGAAGAGGCTGTCGGTGACCGCCACATCATCGTTCACCAGCACCTTGGCGACCTGTATGCCCTCGTCCTCGGCCAGCTCCGCCGCCATGTCGAAGTTGAGCACGTCACCCGTGTAGTTCTTCACCACGAACAGCACCCCGGCGCCGCTGTCCACGGCGGCCGCCGCGCGCACCATCTGGTCCGGCACCGGCGAGGTGAACACCTCACCCGGACAGGCGGCGGAGAGCATGCCGGGACCGACGAACCCGCCGTGCAGCGGCTCGTGCCCCGACCCGCCACCGGAGACCAGGGCGACCTGCCCGTGCACCGGGGCGTCCCGGCGGACGATCACCCGGTTCTCCACGTCCACCGTCAGATCCGGATGCGCGGCGGCCATCCCGCGCAGCGCGTCCGCCACGACGGTCTCCGGCACGTTGATCAACATCTTCATGCCCGTCTCCCAGAAAGCTCAGCAGGTGGTCCCTGACCGGCGTTCTCCCTGCTCAGGCCGGGTGGGACCAGATAGGTGGTCGGAGCCTTGCACCTCAGTATCGACCTTGTGGCCGTGAAGGTCATGTGCGCTGCGGCATTCTGCCCGGCCACGCACCGCCCGAACCGGCCCCGGCAGGGCGTGTCGTGGCGCGGAACGGGCGCGCTCACCGCGCGTCACCGCCCCCCGGCCGGGGCAGCTCGACCACGACGAACGCCTGCCGGCGCGCGGCCCCCGAGTCCGGGTCCGAGGGTGCCCCGGGGGGCGGTGCGTTGCCCTCGGAACGGGTGGTGACCTCGATGTCCGCCAGGAGCGTGACGGTCTCCCCGTCGGCCTGGAGCCGCGCCAGATGGACCCCGAGCGCCGAGCGGAACACCTCCGCCACCCCGTCCGCGCGCGCCTGCCCCCGCCGCAGCGCCTCACCGAAGTGGGGAAGGCCGCCGCGCATCCCGTTGGCGTGGCCGACGACCACCACCCGGGGCGGCGGGAAACCCGCACGCGTGTTCGCCACCGACGCCCACGCCACCTCGGCGGCCAGCCGGTGCACCGTCTCCCGCTGCCCTCCCGTCAGCTCCACCGAGCCGTCCGCGAAC
>NZ_MUNF01000483.1:280-12102 GCF_002154555.1 Streptomyces murinus | reverse complement strand
CGCGGAACCGGTGCGTTCCGGCCGGGTAGCAGAGGGCGCGGGCAAGGGCCCGGCGTTCGTAGGGCCGGGGCGGGGCGGGGCGGCTCGGGCCGATGGCGGGGCGGTTCGGGGCGGCGGCGGGTGAGCATGGCTCAGTGGCTCGGCATGGGCGCCACCGGCATGCAGGCGGGCTCGGGTGCCGGGTCCGTCGGAGCCGGGTGGGGAGCGTGGATGTCCGGGCGCGGCCGGAACGTGCGTCGGTCCGGACCGTTCCGGCCGCTTCCGGGAACGGTCCCGGGCCGTCACGCCGGGGCCGACAACCCCAGCAGCAGCACCCTGATGAAGCTCCGGATCCAGGGGCCGTCGGCCGGTTTGCCGCTGACCAGGGTCCGGTGGACGACCGCGCCGGCGACCATGTCGAAGGTGAGGTCGATGGTGCGGGCGCTCTCCTCGGGGTCGGATTCCGGCGGGAGTTCACCGCGGGCCTGGGCGCGCGAGCGGCCCTCGACGACCAGGCGCTTCTGGCGTTCCACGACCGAGGCGCGGATGCGTTCGCGCAGGGGTTCGTCGCGGGTCGACTCCGCGACCACCGCCATCAGACCGCTGCGGCACTCGGGACGGTCCAGGAGCGCCGCGAACTGGAGGACCACGCCCTCGATGTCCGCGGCCAGGCTGCCCGCGTCCGGCAGCCGCAGCTCGTCGAAGAGTTCCGCGACCGCGTCGACGACCAGCTCGTTCTTGCCGGCCCAGCGGCGGTAGAGCGTGGTCTTCGCGACCCCCGCGCGCATCGCCACGTCCTGGAGCGTGAGCTTGGACCAGCCCAGCTCCACCAGCGCTTCCCGGGTCGCGGCCAGGATCGCGGCGTCCGCGGTGGCGCTGCGCGGGCGCCCGGGGCGGCTGGCGGGGGTGCGGCTCTGCATCCCCCGACCATAACCGGCCGGTGGCGGCCGGATCCGTGGCGTCGTGAGGGAGATCACCGGAACGCGGTGTCGCCCGACCCCACATTGCCATTACGCTACGGGTCGTAGCGAAAGCTCGCGACGGACGTACGCGGGTGGACGTGACGGACGTACGCGGGCAGAACGGCACGGCGCGGGTGGGGACCCGGCGCCGGACATCGACGCTTTTTTCTTCAGACGCGGGATCGGGGGAGGATAGACGCATGCAGCCACGGAACATGTCCATGAGCGGCGTGGTCGACCTCGCCGCGGTGAAGGCGGCCCAGGAGGCCAAGGCCAAGGCCGAGCAGGCGCGCGCCGAAGCGGCCCGGCAGGGCGGCACGGGTGCCGTCTCCCCGGCCGATCTCGTCATCGACGTCGATGAGGCGGGCTTCGAGCGCGAGGTCCTCCAGCGCTCCGCCGAGGTGCCCGTCGTCATCGACTTCTGGGCCGAGTGGTGTCAGCCCTGCAAGCAGCTGAGCCCGGTCCTGGAGCGACTGGCCGTCGAGTACGCCGGTCGCTTCCTCCTCGCCAAGATCGACGTCGACGCCAACCAGATGCTGATGCAGCAGTTCGGGGTGCAGGGCATCCCGGCGGTGTTCGCCGTCGTGGCGGGCCAGGCCCTGCCCCTGTTCCAGGGGACGGCCGGTGAGGAGCAGATCCGCGGGACCCTCGACCAGCTGGTGCAGGTCGCCGAGGAGCGCTTCGGTCTGACCGGTCTGACCGTCGACCCGGACGCACAGCCGGGCGGCACCCCCGGCGCGGGCGCCGAGGTCCCGGTGGGTCCGTACGAGGCGCTGCTGAACGCGGCCGCCCAGGCCCTGGACGCCGGCGACCTGGACGGCGCGGTCACCGCGTACCAGAATGTGCTGGCCGACGACCCGGCCCACCCCGAGGCCAAACTCGGTCTCGCGCAGGCCGAGTTGCTGCGCCGGGTGCAGAGCATGGACCCGCAGAAGGTGCGCCGGGAGGCGGCCGAGAAGCCCAAGGACGCGGACGCGCAGATCGCCGCCGCGGACCTGGATCTGGTGGGCGGTCATGTCGAGGACGCCTTCGGGCGGTTGATCGAGACCGTGCAGCGCACGGCGGGTGACGACCGGGACGCGGTACGTCGCCGGCTGCTGGAGCTCTTCGAGGTCGTGGGCTCCGAGGACCCCCGGGTGATCGGCGCTCGCAGGGCGCTCGCGCGGGCGCTTTTCTGACCAGTCGCTAAACGCCACGGCCTGTGACGCCGGGGTGAAAGGTTTGCCGACAAGGCGTTGAGGCCGCTCCGCTTTGCCAAATCTTGGCAATCGGGGCGGCTGTTACTCCGAGTAAATCAAGGCCGTTGATCTGTCTGGTTTCGTACAGAGATCAACGGCTTTGCTCTGCCCTGTGTTGCGACTGAGTGTCGCCCTCCGAGATCACCTGGTCGTTTCCCGGTTATCCGCCCGTTACTAGCCAGTAACGAACCCCCTTGTGCGGGCGGCCAATTTGCACCACGATCGGCGACGCTCGGTCCATTCCCGTACCCCGGCATCCGGTCGGGGCGAGGGAGACTCTGGGTCCCCACCGAGCAGAGCCGGCGGCAGTGGCGCCGGCTCTCGGGCAGGGGGGTCTTCGCCGGCCGGCGAAGCCTGCCCAGCAAGGTTGTGCGTGATGTGTGTCAGGCGCGACCAGTGGTTGTCGCTCGGGGGTGATCGCCGGTGATTCGGGCGCGTAGGCGCCTGCGAGTACGGGCGCTCTCCTTCCCGAGGACGTAGCACTTCTCCCATCCCTGCCCGGCTGGGCCGCCGTACGTGGGCGAGTCCGGGCCAGGAGATGTACGTCCGAGAAGGAGGAAATATGGAGTCCCAGGTGCGTGGCGGGACCAGATGGAAGCGGTTCGCTGTGGTCATGGTGCCCAGCGTCGCCGCCACGGCGTGTATAGGTGTCGCCCTCGCTCAGGGTGCGCTGGCCGCCTCGTTCAGCGTGTCCGGGCAGTCGTTCAAGGTGTCCGCCGACAAGCTGGTCGGTAAGGGCTTCGAGCAGTACGGCGCGCTCGACAACGGCTACACCCTCAGCGGTGGCCAGACGACCCACCCGGTCGCGGTCTCGGCCTTCAACTCGGCCGAGATCACGAACATGTGCCAGTCGGTCGTCACGCCGAACATCCCGGTGCTGGGTTCGGTCAGCCTCGTGCTGAAGGCCGGCGCGGACAAGCCGGTCGAGGCCAGCCAGCTGTACATCGACGTCGACGACCTGAGCGCCGACGCCACCTTCAACAACATCGACATCGGTGTTGCCGCCCAGGACGCCGGCAAGGGTCCTGGCATGAAGGGTGGCAAGGAGCAGGCCAACCCGTTCGGCTTCGCGCAGCAGGCCGACTCGGCCACGCTGACCGGTGTGAAGCAGACGGCGTGGGCGACCACGGCCGGCACCTTCAAGCTCAGTGGTCTGCACATGTCCGTGCAGGCGGGCACACACGAGTGCTACTAGGCACTCGTTGACGGGCGGGGGAGCCGACGGCGCCCCCGCCCGCGCCACATCCGCCGCGTCTTCACACGTGGCACACGTCATCACCACAGCAATGCCGCACCAGGGAGCTGTTTTCCATGAGCGCCGAGACCCCTGCCGCCGACCCCGGCCAGTTCAACGTCCGGAGGCAGCAGTTCCGCGCCTGGCGGGGCGCGCGGCCGTTCTGGGCAGGTCTGTTCGTCTTGCTCGGCGGCTTTCCGATCATGTACTTCCCGTACGCCCACCTCCAGCTGGGACACCTCACGCTGGCGATGGCGACCACCGCGGGAGCGGGATCCCTGATCATCGGTGTGCTGCTCGTCGTGCTGGGCATCAGCCTCTGGTTCCAGAAGCATGTGCGGACCTTCGCGGGAGTCGCCGCGATCCTGCTGGCGCTGGTGTCCCTCCCCGTATCCAACTTCGGTGGATTCGTCCTCGGCTTCCTGTTCTCCCTCATCGGCGGGGCGATGGCCGTGGCGTGGGCGCCGGGCGAGCCCGCGGGACCGGAGTCGGGGGCCGGTGAGGCCGCCCCGGGCACGGGCGGCGCACCCGAGGCCGCGTCGCTGCCCGACCAGCGCACGGACGGTACGTACGAGCCGAACGACCTGTCAGGAACGAGCCCGGCCAACGGGGCGAACGGGAGGCACAGTGCCGGCTGACGAGGTGAGCCGCGGGAGTGACGCGGACGAGTCCCGCGGGAGAACCGGAGCCCGCCACGCGGCCCCCAGAAAGCCGCTGTTCACCAGGTTCCACATGCCGGCCGGCAAGGCGATAGCCACCGTGGCGATGCCGACGGCCGTGCTCATGGGCATGGGCTTCACCTCCACGCTCGCCCTCGCGGCGGGCAACGGCGGGGGCCCGGCCTCCTCGCCCGCGGCCAAGAGCCTGACGGCGGACGAGTACAAGGACTGCGTCAAGGCGCTGGACGACAGCAAGGACCCCTCGTCCTCGCCGTCGCCCTCGGCCACCAAGTCCACCGAGGCGCCGACCCCGACGTCCTCGCCGAGCGGTGACGCGACGAAGGACACCGGCACGGACTCCGCCAAGGACTCTGCCAAGGACACGTCCGACTCGTCGTCCAAGGACTCGGGCTCCGGCTCGGGTTCGGACACGGGTTCCGCGGGCAAGACCGCGCCGAAGCCGACCGCGACCTCCGGCTCGGGCTCCGGCACGGGTACGGGCTCCGGATCCGGCTCCGGTACGACGACACCGAGCGCGTCGGCGAGCCAGGGCGGCGGCGGACTCCTCGGCACCATCGGCGACACCCTCGGGAACATCCTCACCGGCGGCAAGCAGGACACCGCCACGCCGTCCGCGAGCGCCACGCCCTCGGCGAGCCCCTCGCCGTCCGCGTCCGGCGCCACGGCGTCGTCGTCCGGCACGAAGCTGTCCGACACCGTCAAGGACTCGACCTCCAAGGCCGCCAAGACGGTCGGGGACACGGTGAAGAACACCACCGGCACGGTCTCCAGGACGGTCGACGACGCGGGCAAGGCGGTCAAGGACACGGCGGACTCGGCGACCCCGAGCCCGACCAGCAGCGCGAGCCCCTCGGCCGAGGACTGCCCGGCGGCCACCACCGACGAGGGCGGCGTCGACAACCCGGTGCCGGTGGCGAACGACCCCTGGTACCTCCAGGCCAGCTCACTGCTGCTCAAGGGCGCCGACTATCAGGGCATCGTCGAGGTGAGGACCGCGGGCGGCACCACCAAGAAGGTGCTGAAGTACGTCATCTCCGACGGCACCGACATCGGCGATCTGCACCAGACGGTGCACGACTCGCTGTCCGGCAAGACGTACCACGTCCAGGCGTCCAAGGGCTCGACGTCGACCATCCGCGACGGCAAGACCGTGATGTACACCGAGTCGATCTCGGGCAACCTGTTCGGTCTGATCCCGATGACGTTCACCCCCGACAGCCCGCCCCCGCTGAACCTCCCGCTGATCTACTTCACCAATGTGAAGGTGACCCAGGCCGCCCAGTTCGGCGGCAGCCTGCACGTGCCCGGGATGCATGTGTACACGACCGGCTGACCGGTCCCCCAGACCCGTCCGGGAGCCGCAACACCGCAGAGGGCGCCCCCTGTTCGCAGGGGGCGCCCTCAGCGCCGTACAAGACCCGTGCGGGCTGCGTCAGTTGTCGGTGCCCAGGTGGTGCACCCGGATCATGTTGGTGGTGCCGGGGACACCGGGGGGCGAGCCGGCCGTGATGACCACGGTGGCGCCCTTCTCGAAGCGGGCCAGCTCGGCCAGCTCCTGGTCCACCTGGTCGACCATGTCGTCGGTGGTGTCCACGAACGGCACCACGTACGGCTCCACGCCCCAGCTCAGCGTGAGCTGGTTGCGGGTGGACTCCTCGGTGGTGAAGGCGAGGATCGGCTGGGCGGCGCGATAGCGCGACAGACGGCGCGCGGTGTCACCGGACTGCGTGAACGCGACCAGGCCGCGGGCGCCGAGGAAGTCGGCGATCTCGCAGGCCGCGCGGGCCACCGAACCGCCCTGCGTGCGCGGCTTCTTGCCCGGCACCAGCGGTTGCAGGCCCTTGGAGAGCAGCTCCTGCTCGGCGGCCTGGACGATCTTCGACATCGTCTTGACCGTCTCGACCGGGTAGGCGCCCACCGAGGACTCGGCGGACAGCATCACCGCGTCGGCGCCGTCCAGGATCGCGTTGGCCACGTCGGAGGCCTCGGCGCGGGTCGGACGGGAGTTGGTGATCATCGACTCCATCATCTGGGTCGCCACGATCACCGGCTTGGCGTTGCGCCGGCACAGCTCGATCAGGCGCTTCTGCACCATCGGGACCTTTTCGAGCGGGTACTCCACCGCGAGGTCACCGCGGGCCACCATCACGGCGTCGAACGCGTTGACCACGTCCTGCATGTTCTCCACCGCCTGGGGCTTCTCCACCTTGGCGATGACCGGGACCCGGCGGCCCTCCTCGTCCATGACGCGGTGCACGTCCTGGACGTCCTTGGCGTCCCGCACGAAGGACAGCGCGACCATGTCGCAGCCCATGCGCAGCGCGAACCGCAGATCCTCGATGTCCTTCTCGCTCAGCGCGGGCACGTTGACGGCAGCGCCGGGCAGGTTGATGCCCTTGTGGTCGGAGACGACACCGCCCTCGATCACGATCGTCCGGACCCGGGGGCCCGCCACGTCCACGACCTTCAGCTCGACATTGCCGTCGTTGATCAGGACCTGGTCGCCGCGCGAGACATCGCCCGGCAGCCCCTTGTACGTCGTCCCGCAGATGTGCCGGTCGCCGGGCACGTCCTCGGTGGTGATGACGAACTCGTCGCCGCGCTCCAGCTCGACCGGGCCCTCGGCGAACGTCTCCAGGCGGATCTTCGGGCCCTGGAGGTCGGCGAGGACACCGATGGGCCGGCCGGTCTCCTTGGACGCGGCCCGGACGCGGTCGTACCGCGCCTGGTGCTCGGCGTGGGAGCCGTGGCTGAAGTTGAAGCGGGCCACGTTCATGCCCGCCTCGATCATGGCGACGAGCTTCTCGTGGGAGTCGACCGCGGGGCCGAGAGTACAGACGATTTTCGAACGGCGCATGGGGCGATCCTATCGGTTTGTTTCGCTACGGAATATTCCGTCTGGCGGAAGATACAAATGAGAGGACTCCTGCTCAGGTGCTGCTCAATTGCTCTTTCCGACCAGTGCGTAGGTCTGCGTCGCGATCTCCAGTTCTTCATCCGTCGGCACCACGGCCACGGCCACCCGCGCGGACGCGGGCGAAATCAGCCGCGCCTCGTCGCCGCGTACGGAGTTCAGCTCCGGGTCGACCGCCGCGCCCAGCCCCTCCAGGCCCGCGATCGCCGCCTGCCGCACGGGCGCCGCGTTCTCCCCGACCCCGGCGGTGAACACGATCGCGTCCACCTTCCCGAGGACGGCGTAATAGGCGCCGATGTACTTCTTGAGCCGGTGAATGTAAATGTCGAAGGCGAGAGCGGCTTCCTGGTCGCCCTCGTCGATCCGGCGGCGGATCTCCCGCATGTCGTTGTCCCCGCACAGACCGAACAGGCCGCTCCTCTTGTTGAGAAGAGTGTCGATCTCGTCCATGGACATTCCGCCAACCCGTGCCAAATGGAAGATGACGGCGGGATCCAGATCACCGGAGCGCGTACCCATCACCAGCCCCTCCAAAGGCGTGAGCCCCATGGAGGTGTCCACGCACCGGCCCCGCTCCACCGCGGACGCGGAGGCGCCGTTGCCGAGGTGCAGCACGATCACATTGACCTCGGCGGGGTCCTTGCCCAGCAGCCGGGCCGTCTCGCGGGACACATAGGCGTGCGAGGTGCCGTGGAAGCCGTAGCGGCGCACCCGGTAGCGGTCCGCGATCTTCGGGTCGATCGCGTAGCGCGCGGCGGACTCCGGCATCGTGGTGTGGAACGCGGTGTCGAACACGGCGACCTGCGGCAGATCGGGGCGCAGCGCGCGGGCGGTGCGGATGCCGGTCAGGTTGGCCGGGTTGTGCAGCGGGGCGACCGGGATCAGCCGCTCGATCTCGGTGATCACACTGTCGTCGATGACGGTGGGCTCGGTGAAGAACATCCCGCCGTGCACCACCCGGTGCCCGATCGCCAGCAGGTCCGGCGAGTCGAGGCCGATGCCGTCCCGGGCCAGCTCCTCGGCGACCGCCTTGAGCGCGGCGTCGTGGTCGGCGATCGGGCCGTTCTGCTCACGGGTCTCACCGGTGCCGACACAGGTGTGCTTGAGCCGGGAGGTCTGCTCGCCGATCCGCTCGACCAGACCGAGCGCGAGCCGGCTCGCGTCCCGCATGTCGAGCAGCTGGTACTTCAGCGACGAGGAGCCGGAGTTGAGGACGAGGACACGGGTCGCGGTCACGATGCGGGCACGCTTTCTGCTCGGTCTGCTTCTGCTCGGTCTGCGGAGGTCTGGGCCTGGATGGCGGTGATGGCGACGGTGGTCACGATGTCCGGCACCAGGGCGCCCCGGGACAGGTCGTTGACCGGCTTGTTCAGCCCCTGGAGTACCGGGCCGACGGCGATCGCGCCGGCCGAGCGCTGCACGGCCTTGTAGGTGTTGTTGCCGGTGTTGAGGTCCGGGAAGATCAGCACCGTGGCCTGCCCGGCGACCTCGGAGCCCGGCAGCTTGGTCGCGGCGACCGTGGGCTCCACGGCGGCGTCGTACTGGATCGGGCCCTCGATCTTCAGATCGGGCCGGCGGGCACGCACCAGCTCGGTGGCCGCGCGCACCTTGTCCACATCGGCGCCGGTGCCGGAGGTGCCGGTGGAGTACGACAGCATCGCGATCCGCGGCTCCACCCCGAACCGGGCCGCCGTGGCGGCCGACTGGACGGCGATGTCGGCGAGCTGCTCGGCGTCCGGGTCGGGGTTGACCGCGCAGTCGCCGTAGACCAGCACCTTGTCGGCCAGGCACATGAAGAACACCGAGGAGACGATCGCCGCCTCCGGGCGGGTCTTGATGATCTCGAAGGCCGGCCGGATGGTGGCCGCCGTGGAGTGCACCGAGCCGGAGACCATGCCGTCGGCGAGGCCCTCCTCGACCATCAGGGTGCCGAAGTAGTTCACGTCCGTGACGACGTCGTACGCCAGCTCCACCGTGACGCCCTTGTGGGCGCGCAGGGCCGCGTACTTCTCGGCGAAGCCGTCGCGCAGCTCGGAGGTGGCCGGGTCGATCAGCCGGGTGTCGCCGAGGTCGATGCCCAGGTCGGCGGCCTTCTTGCGGATCTGGTCGACGGGCCCGAGCAGGGTCAGGTCGCACACGCCCCGGCGCATCAGCACCTCGGCCGCGTGCAGCACCCGCTCCTCGGTGCCCTCCGGGAGCACCACCCGGCGCCGGTCGGCGCGGGCCCGGTCGAGCAGCTTGTGCTCGAACATCATCGGGGTGACGCGGTCGCCGCTGGTCGCCGCGATGCGGTTCGCCAGCTCCGCGGTGTCCACATGGCGTTCGAACAGGCCGAGCGCGGTCTCCGCCTTGCGCGGGGTGGCCGCCGTCATCCGGCCCTCCAGGGAGAACAGCCGCTCGGCGGTCGGGAAGCTGTTGCCGCGCACCGACAGGACGGGGGTGCCCGGGGCGAGCCGGGCGGCCAGCGTCAGGATCTCCTGGCTCGGTACCTCGTCCAGGGTGAGCAGCATGCCGGCTATCGGCGGGGTGCCTGCGCTGTGCGCGGCGAGGGCGCCGACGACCAGGTCCGCGCGGTCTCCGGGGGTGATGACCACACAGCCCGGGGTCAGGGCGGTCAGGAGGTTCGGCAGCATGGCGCCGCCGAAGACGAAGCCGAGAACGTCGCGGGCGAGCCCGGAGTCGTCGCCGAGCAGTACCCGGGCGTCCAGGGCCTGGGCGATCTGCGCGATGGTCGGCGCGGACAGGGCCGGCTCGTCCGGCAGCACATAGCAGGGCACCGGCAGCCGGGAGGCGAGGCGTTCGGCGAGCTCGTCGCGGTCCTCGCGGGCGACCCGGTTGGCGATCATGGCGAGGACGTCGCAGCCCAGGCCGTGGTAGGCGCGGTAGGCGTTGCGGACCTCCGCGCGCACCGACTCGGCGTTCTGGCCGCGGCCGCCGACGATCGGCAGCACGGAGGCGCCGAACTCATTGGCCAGGCGGGCGTTGAGGGCCAGTTCGTCGGGGAGCTGGGTGGCGGCGAAGTCGGTGCCGAGGACCAGGACCACGTCGAAGGAGCGGGCCAGCTGGTGGAAGCGGTCGACCAGGGTGGAGACCAGCTCGTCGGTGCCCTGCTCGGCCTGGATCGCGGACGCCTCCCGGTAGTCCATGCCGATCACGGTCGCCGGGTCCTGGGAGAGGCGGTAGCGCGCCCGCAGCAGCTCGAACAGCCGGTCGGGGCCGTCGTGCACGAGCGGGCGGAAGACGCCCACCCGGTCGACCTGCCGGGTCAGCAGTTCCATGACCCCCAGCTCCACGACCTGGCGGCCGTCGCCGCGGTCGATGCCGGTCAGGTACACGCTGCGCGTCACGTGTCCACTCCGTTTCTCATGTCGCCGTCGATAGGGACGTCGTCGAAAGATCGTCGTCAAAGGGTCGTCGTCGAAGGGTCGGCATAAAAATCGCCCACCAGGGTGAGCGGAACCCTCTTGACAGTACCCCTCGGCCGGGATAAGGCGCCCGTCAGGATCGCAGGGCCCCCCGGCGGACGTGAAAGAATCGGGGAAGGCTCACGCACGGACGAGACAGCGAGCAGGAGACACAGCACGATGCGCATCGGAGTTCTCACCGCAGGCGGCGACTGCCCCGGCCTGAACGCCGTGATCCGTTCGGTCGTGCACCGCGCGGTGACGCAGTACGACGACGAGGTCATCGGATTCGAGGACGGCTACCGGGGCCTGCTCGACCGCCACTACCGCGCCCTCGACCTGGACGCGGTCAGCGGCATCCTGGCCCTGGGCGGCACCATCCTCGGCTCCTCCCGGCTGGAGCGGGACCGGCTGCGGGAGGCCTGCGAGCGGGCCACCGACATGGTCGGGGAGTTCGGCATCGACGCGCTGATCCCGATCGGCGGCGAGGGCACCCTGACGGCGGCCCGGATGCTCTCCGACGCGGGCCTCCCCGTCGTCGGCGTGCCCAAGACGATCGACAACGACATCTCCGCCACGGACCGCACCTTCGGCTTCGACACCGCGGTGGGCGTCGCCACCGAGGCGATGGACCGCCTCAAGACCACCGCCGAGTCCCACCAGCGGGTGATGGTGGTCGAGGTCATGGGCCGGCACGCGGGCTGGATCGCGCTGGAGTCCGGCATGGCCGCCGGCGCCCACGGCATCTGCCTGCCCGAGCGGCCCTTCGACCCCGCCGACCTGGTCAAGATGGTCGAGGAGCGCTTCTCCCGGGGCAAGAAGTTCGCGGTGATCTGCGTCGCCGAGGGCGCGCACCCCGCCGAGGGCACCATGGACTACGGCAAGGGCGCGATCGACCAGTACGGCCATGAGCGCTTCCAGGGCATCGGCACCGCCCTCGCCTACGAGCTGGAGCGACGCCTGGGCAAGGAGGCCAAGCCGGTCATCCTCGGCCATGTGCAGCGCGGCGGCGTGCCCACCGCCTACGACCGCGTCCTCGCCACCCGCTTCGGCTGGCACGCCGTGGAGGCNNCCGAGCTGAAGACGGTACCGAAGGACCGGATGGACGAGGCGGAGTCGGTCTTCTAGACCGCTCGGTTTCCCGGAAGTGGCCTTGTTCCGGCGGGAGTTCTACGGCTCCCGCCGGACGGCCGCCCAGAAGTTCTCCACGATCCGCTCCAGGAACTCCTCCCCGGCGGCCCCCGCCGTCTCCCCGCCGCCCCAGCCCAGGGTGGCGGTCATCCGGCCCTGGTAGTCCCGGTGCAGCCGGCGCAGCGCCTCCTCCAGGACGGGGCGCTCCACGGCCACCAGCTCCCCGACCTGGCGCACATACGCCTGCCAGCGGGTGGTCACGGCCCCGCGCAGCAGCGCG